>CANSLW010000031.1 GCA_947647815.1 uncultured Dorea sp.
TCAGTACACTAGTACATCGAATAATTAATAACTGCTATCTTCACTTGTCTATGCTCCCGATAGCACAGGTCAAAAAGCCTCAGCGTAGCCCGCTACGCCTACGTTTTTTGACCTGCACTCTCGAAAACATATCCTGCGTGAATATAGCAATTATTTAATTTTCGATGTACTAGCCATCCGCTCAGATATACCATAATTCAAACATCCTGCACCAATCTCTTACATATTGTTCGAATACACTTTCATTTATAAAAAATATCCGTCCAAAGAGCTCTCTGTAACCTCTGCTCTTTGGACGGTATTTTATCATTGTACTTCTTCTTTCTGCATTGCCTGGCGTAAATTCTCCGCATCCTCCGCCTGTTGCAGGAAATCTGCATCTGCTGCCTTTGGACGAGGAATAAACCGGTTAGCGAATTTCCCTTTTCCACGATTCTTGACATAAAAGTATCCAATAATCGAAAATACTACTGCCCCGATAAAATTAACAAACAGGTCTTTCATCGTATCCAGAAGCCCGATATCCAGATATCCTCCAAGCCCCAGGCTCTCTCCGTTCACAGTCACATCCGTAATATTGTCAATTCCCACCGGAACGTTACTGTTCGTTGGATCTAACATCACTGAATGGATACTGTGCACAATCGTATCCTTCTGCATATCCAGTCCAAAGAATTGATCCATTCCACATTCAAAGAATTCCCATAACACACCGATTGTCATTGAGAAACAGAACGCTACGATTGCCACAAATACTGGTGACAACTGAATAGAAAAACGTTCACTCCGATTCAGGATATCCACAAGTGCAAATCCTATCGCCGCGGCCAGAAACCCATTCAGCGTATGCAAAAGCGTATCCCAGAATGGAAACCTGATATAGTAAGCCTGTATCTCTCCTAATATCTCTGCCGCAAAAATAAAAATCAAAATTGTAATTTCTAATGCTGTCGGCAATTCAATCTTCAACCGCACCTGGACAAAACTTGGCATCATCAGTAGAATTAGTGTCAATATACATAAAAACACATTTTCATAATTCTTATTAAATATCTGCAGAATCATCATCAGGATTACCAGCATACGCAATGTCACATATACCAGAAAGGAACTTTTATGTTCTCTCAATTCCATCTCCAGCGCTTCTGACATAATCTTAAATTTCTTATTCTTCATCTATATCCTTTCACCTGTATCTATTATCAATTCAGGAAATTATCAATAATAATCCCCTCTGCCTCTTCTTCTGTCATTCCAAGGGTACGAAGCTTAATCAGCTGTTCATCGTTAATTCTTCCAATTGCTGCCTCATGGATAATTGCAGCATCCAGATGTCTTGCATTAATCTCTGGAATCGAACTTACTTCCGCATGTTCCATGATGATGGAATCACACTGTACATGGGCATGACACTTTGTATTTCCCACTGCTTTTGGATGGAACACCTGCTTTGATTCGCCTTTTGCCACGGATCTTGATACAATCTGCGCCGAACTTCCTTCTCCATTCATCCTGACTTCCATATCAGATTGTGCCATCTGGTTATCATGAGTCATTAACTTCTCAACCACATATAATTTAGAATTCGCCCCCATCTCAACATCCGTCTTACGGACGGTCGAATCCACACCCTTAATCTGTGCCGTATCCAGAGTGAATACCGCATCCTCATCCAAATAGATCTTCGTCACTGGGTTAAGTACCTTCGCGCCTGTACCCTCTCCTTCACCATAGTGCTTCTCTTCATAACGTACATTTGCGCCTCTTCCTACATGAAAAGAATGGATTCCGTCATGCCGGCTCTCATTACAACCGCTGTTGTGGATTCCGCAGCCTGCGACAATCGTTACATCTGCGCCTTCTGCAATATAAAAATCATTGTAAACTTCATCTTTCATACCCGACGCATCAACAACAACCGGAATATGCACCTGTTCTCCCCTTGTCTCACCATCTATGAAAATGTCAATTCCCGGCTTATCCTCTTTCTTCTTAATCTTGATATGCTCACTGTCGCCATGGCAAAGCGCTATTCCATTGTGCCGAAGATTAAATGCCCCTTTTTGCTTAAATCCTTTTTCATCTATCTGCTTTAATATCTTCTCTGTAATCTTATCTAATAATTCTGGCATCTCTCACCATTCCTCCTATTCCCGGTTCATGCAGGCACAGCTGTCGCCTTTATCTAATAATTGCGGAAGAATCTCTTCTTTTGGTCCAACTGCCCCAATCTTTCCATCTTCAATTACCATAATTCTGTCTGCCATCCGGATAATCCTTTCCTGATGCGAAATCAGTATCAGGCTCTCTTCTTTCCTGCTGTGAATCTTCTCAAACTGCTGTATCAACATCGAAAAACTCCAAAGATCGATTCCCGCTTCCGGTTCATCGAAAATACAGAGCTTATGATGTTTCGCAAGCACTGTTGCAATCTCAAGACGCTTCATCTCACCTCCAGAAAGTGTGGAATCCACTTCTCTTTTGATATACTCCTGGGCACACAATCCTACTCTGCTCAATAGTCCGCAACATTCGGACTCTTTCAATTCACGTCCTGCTGCCAGGGACAACAGCCTGCTGACCGTCATGCCTTTAAATCTCGGCGGCTGCTGAAATGCGAATCCTATACCCGCATTTGCCCGGTGGTTGATATCATAAGATGTGATATCCTCTCCATCCAGTATAATCTGCCCCTCGTCAGCATCCTCGATTCCCATTAATACCTTGGCAAGTGTAGATTTTCCGCCGCCATTAGGTCCTGTAATGACAAGCATCTCACCGTCATCTACGTGGAAACTGATATTCTTAACGATGCTTCTCTCTATACCATTTTCATTCACTTTGAATGTCAGATTCTTTACTTCAAGCATGTCAACACGCTCCTTTTCTCTTTGTTATTGGTCTGACCTACATTATAGTCCCTTTTTATAAAGGTGGCAATCCTTACTTGTCCTTCAAACTATAAAATAAACCTAAACTTGCAATCCCTCTGCTGCCGATATCCTTTCTTAATTATATAACGGCAGCAAAAATCCGAGCTGATTAACTCAACCCGGATTAGGATTCACTTATGCATTATTTTACCCATACACGTTTTCTTTTCTGACTACTTACAATCACACTTCAACTGCATAGTCAGAAGCATGGCTGAATGTCAATTATTAACCGTAAGCACTGCTTTGAACCTAAATTCCCCTTCATGTATAAGAGAAATCTGTCTCACAGGATTATCTCCTGCCACCCCTTGATATCAGGCCATCACATCATCTCTAAGTATTTCTCCAAGGTCACTGTTCAGCAGGCCTCTTCCCCCAATATAGTATGCCGTCCCGACAAACAGGAATACGAATCCCACATATGCCAACATCGGCATAATCGGCGCCGCTACAATAAATTCCCACGGATCCAGATAACTTGCCCTGACCGCGAACGCCACGAACAAGATTGTCAGAGGCATCGTGACCAATATTGGTTTCCCCGCAATCACTATCGCTTCTATCCAGAGAATCTTCCTGATTCCTCCCGGCGTTACTCCTATGGAAAGATATCTGGCAAACTCCCGCTTTCTCTGATACAGGAATCCTAATGTATTGGAAAATAAATTCGCAATGCCGATTACAGCAAGCAGCGCACACAAACCTCCGACAATCAGCCGATATGCATCCATCATATTCGAATTCGTAATCTCCTCCTGCACTCGGTTCTCTGTTTCTATCGAATATCCACCTGAAAAGATTTCATTAACTGCCGTTTCTATTGCATTGACCTTTGAATCATCTGATGCCAGAATCCGAAGATAAATCTCTCCCCCTGTCCTCTCTGACTTAATCCGATTACTAATCTGCCTCCACAGAGATACTGGTATCACCTGTACCAGTGCATAATCATCGTATTCCTCTCTTAAGACTGGAGGAGTCTCTGTGTGTGCGAATATCTTAAGTCTTGACGTTTTTTCGTCATCGACTCCATATCCAACCGAATCGCTTCTCCCGTCATCTACAGTTCCTCTTGCGTCATCTTCATCCTTGTCTTTTGCTTCATCAGCCAATAACAGTTCTTGCATCGATTCCTTCACGAAAGGAATATATTCCCTGTAACGAAAATTACTGTTCACACTATCCCAGATACGGTTCAGCATGATACTTCCATCCAGCTGCGGCATTACACCAATCTGTCTGCAATACTCTGCGAATCCCTTATCATCCAGAATTATCAGCGGAACCTCTACCTCCCAAGCATCTTCACCAGTCTGCACAGCTGATTCACAGACCGCCCCCATACCACCTAACGCTTGAAGTTCTTCTGAAAACGCCTCTTTTTCTATCCGGGTGAATGCAGTCACTTTCCGGTACGCCACACAACTTTCTACACCTTCAATCTTCCGTACTTCTTCAATTTCCCCTGCTCCCTTAGACTTCGCTTCGTTCTCTATATCCAGGATTTCCCCTGTTTCTGGCATTTCTTCTGGCTTTGGTACTTCTTTCAGCTCGAGCATTTCTTCTGGCTCTGATTCCATTATGTCAGAAGAATCTTCATTGCCTGCTCCCTCAATCTTCACCATCACGTCCCAGGAATCTTTGTATTTCTCATAATATGTGTAATTCACACTGATCTCAGACAACGTAATAAAGCATAGAAACATACTGAATGCCAGGAAAGAAAGCGTCAATGAGGTAAATGAAGTCCAAAGCGCTCTCTTCCTTGCTTTTAATGCATTTCCTGCCAGTTCTCCTTCCATTCCGAATAATGCCGCCAATATCCGGGATTCCTTTCGCTTCTTCAACTGATACTCCGACTCGTTTCGGACTGCCTGAAGCGGCGTCAGCCTGCCCATTCTTCTTGCCGGAAACCAGGCGGACAAGAACACCGTCATCCCTGAAGCCAGAATCGTAATCAAAAATACCGCCGGATGATACTGAAACCTAACCGGAGCCCTAGCCGACATGTCCCGGACTGCCCATTCCATAATCCGAATCAATCCCAAACTAAGCCCGATTCCGCCAACGCTCCCTGCCAGTATCGGAATTATACATAATGCAGACGCTTCCTGCAACAAGCAGGTTCTAATCTGCCGCGGCGTTGCTCCTATACTTGAGAGAATCCCCATCTGATGAATCCGGGAATTCATAGACACTGCAAAGGCATTCCTTATAATCAGAATCAGAGAGCCTGCGGCAAGCGCCATAACCAGAATAAAGAACCCTAATAGCATAGGGGGCTGTTCATCCTCCGGGTTAAAAATCAGATACTGGGACAATAGATAATCATGGCACGATACCTCTGCATCTGCAAGGCCTGCCTGTTCAGCAATCCGCGGCATATCACGGAATGCCTGTCTCACATCTTCAAAGTAAATGTCAATTACCGTTCTGTCGTCCTGGTCTTCCCAGATATTCACACGTTCCACATTTCCGTGATTTTGAATCCCCTGCTGAAGTTCTTCTGTATCCGCGCTGCCGGTTTCATTGACAATCCGTCCCTGCCAGTCCCCCTCATCCCGGATAATATGTTCGATATCATATCTCCAGAGATTGTAGAACACACAGCAGATCATAGAGAAAAACAAAGTGGCAATCAGACCGGTAACCATAATAGAGAAACTGGAGGCTTTATTGCGTTTTATATAACTAAGCGAATATTCTTTCCACATAATGCTTACCTCCTGTCATCAGCTATGATCCGGCCATCCTCAAGCGTAATAATCCGATCGGCCTCCAGGGCAACCTTCTCGTCATGTGTGATCAGCAGAATCGTCTGCTTTAGATTACGATTGGACAATTTCAGCAGATCTACAATCTCCCTGGAATTCTTCCGGTCCAGATTCCCCGTCGGTTCATCTGCCAGAAGAAGCGCAGGACGGTAGATCAAGGCACGTGCAATCGCCACTCTCTGCTGCTGCCCTCCCGAGAGCTGATGGGGCAGTGCATCCAGTTTATCTTCTATCCCAAGAGAAGCCATAATCTGTTTAAAATATTCCTCCTCCGGTTTTCTCTTATCCAGAAGCATGGGCATCAGTATATTCTTTCTAACCGTCAAAGTGGGAATCAGGTTGTAGAACTGATAGATCAGACCTACTTTTCTTCTTCTGAAAATGGCCGCCCCGGCTGCATTCAGCTGATTCAAGTCAACACCGTCTATCACAACATTTCCGCTGGTTGGCGAATCCACGCTTCCTAAGATATGCAGAAGCGTAGATTTGCCGGAACCGGAAGCACCTATAATTGCCGCAAATTCTCCGCGCTCAACAGCCAGATTAATTCCATCTAATGCCGTGACCTGATTCGTCCCCTTTCCATATATCTTTACTACATCTTTGCACTCTAATAACTTCATACTTATCCTCCTATATTTTAAGTATAACAGAATAAAGTGACACTTTAGTGACTATAGAAACGAATATCAAAACATGCTCCCTCTCCTTTGATATTTTCAGCGCTGATTACGCCATTCTGCATCTCAATCAGTTCCTTTGAAAATGCAAGCCCTATGCCGATTCCGCTGCCTGCACGGGTATAAAAGCGTTCAAAGAGATGTGGCAGGTCTTCTCTTGCAAAGCCTTCCCCCTCATCCCAAATCCGTATCTCCACATAGAGAGGATTCTGCTTATAAGAGCAGTGGACCGCGCCTCCTTTTGATGTATGCTCTATACAATTCTTCATGAGATTCATAAGCGCCTCCATCGTCCACTCCATATCTCCCATAATCACAGCTTCTCCTGCTTCTGCTACATCTACAGAAACGTCTGTCTGCGAACACATCTCTTCCAGATTATCTGCAGCAAGGGTAAGCACGGTGAACACATCTACCGGTTCTCTCTTTAGCGACAGTGTACCGGCGTCAACCCGGGACAACAGCAATAACATTTCTTCCAGATAAGTAAGCCTTGTGAGCTGCCCCTTCATCTGACGGAGATACTTCTCTATGTGGACATATCTTTGGATGTCGACTTCTCTGACAGCCGCATCCTGCCGGTATACATCCTCTATCATCTGTACAGACAGCGATAATGCCGTAATCGGGGTTTTTAACTGATGGGCTATATTGGCAAGATTCTCTGCGAATCTTTCTTTCGCCTTCACAGCCGTATCCCTGGTCTGGTTCAGCGTTGTTACCGTCTTATAGATCTCATCCTGGAGCCTGGCAAAATCATCCTCCCCGTTCTGCAATAATATCTCTGCATTTCCATGATTCACTTTCGATAAATAGTCTGCCAGTGCATCAATGCGCGCCGTACTGCCTTTATGCAAGTACCAGAATACAAAAAGAAACAGACTTATCCCCGCTATACATCCGATTCCCGGCAGATATCCATATTGCCTATGCACAGATGTGGATTGAAAAAAATCAGATGGAGTATATCCGTAATATGCCAGGATATTCTCATCTGACTGTTTTTCATTCTTCTCTTTATGGCTTTTCAGCACGTCCCATACCATCTGACGGTCTTCCGGCGCTTCTGCCAGAATATCCTCCACAATCTTTCCCAGCGTCTCGAAATGCACATCCCTCTCCCGCCTTATAACGAATGCTGTCACAACCGATGAGCTGGTTAAACTGACAGCAAGCATGATAATCACAAGCAGTATCTGATTCCTTCGTCTGGTCATTCCATCTCCTCCATTCGATACCCGAAACTTCTCACCGTTTTCAGACAAGACGGGCGCTTTAGTTTCTCTCGCAGACGCTTCATGGTAACTGTCAGCGTGTTGTCATTCACATAATTGCCATTACTGTCCCAAATCTGGGACAGCAGCCGTTCTCTCGTGACCGTCTTTCCTTTATTCTGTAATAATAACAGCAGCAGATGATACTCCGCCTGACTCATACTGACCTCTTCTTCTTCGCAGAAAACCATCATGCGCTCCTGGTCTATGGATATAGGACCGCAGGAAAGATATCTCTCCGACACATTTCCGCTTCTGCGCAGCAATGCACAGATACGGGAGTACAATACCTCTAATTCGAACGGCTTCACTACATAATCATCTGCGCCATTTTCAAAACCGGTAACAATGTCACTGGTATCTCCCCGGACCGTCAGGAAGATAACCGGAAGTTCTCTCCACCGGCTGCGAATCCAACGGCACAGGGATCTTCCATTGCCATCCGGCATATTCCAGTCTATCAGTACGACTGAGGGAAGCCGCATGTCAAGCGCCTTCTTCGCTGCTGCAATAGCAGAAAACACCGAGACATGAAAATCCCGGTGTTCCAGATATTCTTTGACTGTACAGGCGATATCTGCATCGTCTTCTATATAGTAAACTTCATACTTTTTCATATCAGACCTCTTCAAACAGATCGTCCCTTGTAATATTATTCAGCCATTTCATACTCCGGTAATGCTTAAGCACCCAGGGCCACTTGGCAAATTCGTCCGTACACAGCAGGAAATATACCCACAGAACCGGAAGTTTTAAGACAAATGCCGCAATAAATCCCAACGGCACGGCATAACACCACATATCAATCGTATCGCAGATGAATCCAAACCGGCTGTCTCCTCCTGCACGGAACACACCTGCAATCAACGTTGTATTCACCGCCGCACCCATGACATAATATGTATTAATCAGCATCATGTATTTCAGATAATGCATCGCCTGATCTGTCAAAGATGCATAGCGCAGTACAATCGGCATAGCCGCAAGCACAATCAGTCCTCCGACCGCGCCGGTGATTACAGTAAGCTTCATCACCTTCTTTGCGCCTTCTTTTGCTTCCGCAAGCTTATTCATACCGATAATATTTCCCAACAGGATACCGCCTGCGCTTGCCGTTCCAAAGCACAGAATCGTCCCGAAATTGCGCACCACAATGACAAATGAGTTCGCTGCCACAGCATCATTTCCCAGATGTCCGATAATCACAGAATACATGGAAAATGCCACGCTCCAGGAGATATCATTACCCAGCGCCGGAAGCGACAGCCTGACAAAATCAGAGAATAACTTCTTATTACGCATGAACAGATATCGGAAATCTAACTTGATATCCTTGCTTAAAAATGACACAACAAAGCATGCTGCAAGTTCAATCAACCTGGACATGGACGTAGCAATTGCCACACCCATAGCGCCTAACTTCGGCGCCCCGAACAAACCGAAGATAAATACGGCATTTAAAAATATATTTAACGAAAATGCAAGCATATTCATCGCCGTGCTGATCATCACCCTGCCGATACTGCGAAGGACGGCAAGATATACTTCTGTAATGCCCCAGCACAGATAGCTGATGCTCATGAATCTTAAGTAAGAAGCTCCGATTGTAATCAACTCACTGTCATTGGTGAAAATACGCATCATCTGCTCCGGAAGGAATAATGCAGAACATGCAAACAACATGGCGATGACCAATGAAAAGCGCATAGCTATCCCCTCGATCAGTTGGATTGCTTTCATGTCTCCCTTGCCGTAATATTGCGCACTCAGCATTGTCGCGCCGGTTCCCAATCCATAGAACACCATGAACAGGACATTGGCGTACTGTGAAGCGAGGGACACCGCTGATATGGAAGACTGCCCGACGTAGTTCAGCATGATTACATCGGCGGAACTGACTGCCGCGCTTAACAGGTTCTGAATTACGATGGGTAGAACTAATTTGAATATTTGCTTGTAAAATGAATCTTGATTCGTCATTTCAAACCTCTCTCTTTACCTTTATCAGACTCTGCTCCATGATTCCGACCAGTGCAGACAATCCCTGCCTGTCCTCTTCATCGAACCTTGCAATAGCAGGACTGTCAATATCCAATACGCCTATAATCTCCCCATTCTTATGTATTGGAATCACAATCTCTGATCTGGATGCGCAGTCACAGGCAATATGTCCTGGGAATTCATGGACGTTCTCTACCAGTACAATCTCATCTCTTGCCACTGCCGTACCGCACACACCGCGTCCGACCTGAATCTCAACACAGGCCGGCTTGCCTTGGAACGGTCCCAGAATTAACCGCCCGTCTTTCATAAGATAGAAACCTACCCAGTTAATATCTGTCAGCGCCTGGTTTAAAAGCGCGGATATATTCGCCAGATTGGCAATTAAGTCTGGCACTCCATCGATCAGGCCTTGCATCTGTGTCTTTAAGATACGGTATAATGCCTTCTTATCAGCCGGGTATGTGAATGAAGATGATTCCATCTGTAATCTCCTCCTGTGTTAAATTCTGTTGTATTAAAACTCTTTTGTATTAAAACTCCTTCATAAGTTCGTCTATGCCATACTGCTTTTGTATTAAAATTCTTTTGTAAGTTCGTCTACGCCATACTGCTCTTTGAAGGTCTGTAAGTCTTTTTCATTCCTGATTAGCATGATATCCGTAAACTTTCCAGTATGCAAGTCCTTGAACCCGGCTACCTGCTCTCCGGTGCAGATGCTGCAGCGGAGGATTGGTTTCTGGGTTGCGAGGTCATAGGACTTTTTCTGGGTGTTTTGATTGGTCTTTTTAAATAGGTGGAACATATTATATCTCTTCTAATTTCTTTATTAATTCTAAGTCTGCGGGAAGCCACTCCACGGTCCGTAGCTGCTCCTTCGCTAACCATCTAGCCGCTTCATGCTCCCTTAATACTAGCTCTCCAGACACAACTATACACAGGAAACAATGCATTGTCAAATGAAATGTCGGATAATCATACTCTATTGTATTCAATAACTCTCCAACCTCAATAACCGTGTCTAATTCCTCTCTAATCTCGCGCACCAAAGCCTCTTCCAAACTCTCACCTGGCTCTATCTTCCCACCAGGAAATTCCCACCCATCTTTAAATTCTCCATAACCACGCTGAGTAGCAAAAATTTTACCATCTTTTTTAATAATTGCAGCTACAACCTCTATTGTTTTTTTCATTTCGTTTTTAACACATACCTTTCTTTGAAACTATATAGAACTTCTTAGGTAATCAAGCAAATCATCTCTTACCTCTCTTCGCATACGCGCCTTTATCTTCGTGATCTCACGCATTCTCCCATGATTGTCCTTTTTCTCTCCTGCTTTTACTTCAATCACCTCAAAAAGCCCCATATAATAAAAATCAACACCCTCTGAATCACTCTTCTTCATAAAAAGACGTCGCCGTTTTGCAGTCAACACTTCCTGTATATAGCTGCTATTAGGCCCTCTTCCAATCTGTGAGTCCCACATAAATATCTGATTATCCACAAATTCATCTGCGTAATCTGGTTTTCCTTCTAAGTATTCCTTTCCAGTAGTATCCTCCTGTTTATGATAGGTAACAAAAATACACGCGTCTTCACCAATTCTCTTCATACCATACATTGTCGATGACAAATCTCGTTCACAATTCAACAATTGGCATACATCTCTTCTAGAATATTTTTCATACAACACAAATTCATTCTCACGAGGTTTATCTACATACATATCACGGAGCCTTACCTTGGATATTTTTATGATATCTTGCATATATCTATAAAATATTGGGTGTTTCAAACGCTCATGAAAACTTTGCATTCTGTCAAGAAGTCCTGAAGGATTACTCTGTATTATTTCAATTCGAGAATACTTTTTTCGCTCATCATCCCTACTTACAAAAGCTCCTTCAAGATTTGATATTGCTGAATTCATCTCTTGTTCAGTCACCTTTTCGCCATATTTTTTCTCTAACTTTTCAACAATACTCTTTCTATTTGCTTTCCCGACATTTATAAGTTCTGCAAGAATCTCAACCTCATGAGGTCTCTTCCCACGGGCGACAACCCGTGAAATATATTCCAATGTCAAGAGCTCTTTATCTGTCAATACTTCTTTACACTGGTCCTTATCAACATTTTGGATAAAATGATAATACGTCTTATAATTATCCAATATTAAAAGAGGATCTACTTCTCCATTTTCATAAAAATCAATCAAAAGAGGCACTCTACCTAAACGGTATTTCAAATCACGATAGCTCTTTTTTATGATAGTTTTTATTCCTTTGATCTGATTAATCGATTGAAATATCTTACTTTTTGCTATCTCATCAAAATGAATTGTCGATGCTCCTGGAATGATTTTACAACCTTCCATTACATATCGCCGGATATTATCTTTGTTGTAACTTCGATCTCCTGACAAAGCAACAGGAATCATAAAATTATTCTCGTAGTTTCCAATAAAATCCAATATAACAACATACTCTTTGCCAGCTGCTTTTCGAAGACCTCGTCCTAACTGCTGCACAAAAACAATCGGAGATTCTGTTGGTCTGAGCATAATCACTTGATTAATATCCGGAATATCTACACCTTCATTAAAAATATCCACTGTAAAAATATAATCTAATTGTCCTTTCCCCTCATCAGATACTAAACGCTCAATTGCTTCTTCTCTTTTTTCCTGTTTATCTTCTCCTGTCAATGCAAGTGTTTGAAACCCTCTATCATTAAATTTTTCACTAAGTTTCTTTGCTTCTTTCTTAGAACTACAAAACACTAATCCTTTTACACGATTTCCGCTATAACCATAATATTTAGATCGATCAATTACATAATCCACACGTATATCAGAAGTAAGCTGATTAAATTCTGTTTTATCATCCACCACAGATCCATCAATTCTTAAATCGGTAATACCAAAGTAATGAAATGGACACAATAGATTCTCTTCCATAGCCTGTTGTAACCTAATCTCGTAGGCGATATTATGGTCAAAAGCCTCAAACACATCAAAATCATCTGTTCTTTCTGGAGAAGCTGTCATTCCCAGCCAAAACTCCGGCTTAAAATACCTCATAATACTTTGATAGCTATCGGCTCCTGTTCTATGTGCTTCATCTATAATAATAATTTGAAATTCATCTGGCTGAAATTTCTCACGAACTTCCGTTTTAGCCATCATATTCATTGTCGAAAACAAATAATCCACATCATATTCTTTTGAATTTCCAGATAAGAGACCCAGACTTTTTTTACTTCCAAATACTTTCTTATAACTTATTATTGCCTGTTTTGCTATTTGCTCTCTGTGTACCAAAAACAATATCTTTTGAGGATTTTCTTCACGCAATGCAAATGCTGATGCATATGTTTTTCCTGTTCCTGTTGCAGATATTAATAGCGCTCTTTCTGCTCCTTTTTTTCGAATCTCTTTCAAATTCTTGATAAATTCAACCTGCATTTTATTAGGTTGTAGACGATATTGTTCCAAATCTGTGACTGCTATTTGCCTTGCAATCTGTTTCTGCCTTTTTACCACCTCGTATTTTGTTCTATATTTTTCAATAAAAGTATCATAATCTTCACAATACTTAGAATTCCACAAATAATTATATTCCGCTCTAATCTGTTGAACATATTCTCCCTGACTCGTAGATACCAAACGCGTATTCCACTCTTTATTCTTTGTCAGTGCACTCAACGTCATATTAGCACTTCCAACAATGATACGGTATATATCCTTATCCTTGAATATATATCCTTTGGTATGAAAGCCTTCTTGCGCTGCCTCCGACTGATACATTCTCAGTTTAATATTTCTCAAAGCCGCAAGTTTCTCCAACGCTTTGGGCTCACTAAATGTCAAATAATCTGTTGTCATAATACGGCCTGGAATATTTTTTCTCTCCAACTCTTCCAGTGTTTGTAAAAGAGGGGTAATACCTCCCATTGTTATAAATGCCACACTAATCGCAAATTCGTCACATACCAGAAGTTCCTCTTCTATAGAGGACAATACTTTTCTCCCTTCATGATAATCATTGGATATAAACTGTGGCCTATATGCAAGATTAGAAATTGTCTGCGAATCTATAAACGCAGTCTTTAGCCCTTGATTTATATAATTAATTTTATCCATTGTATAATACTCTTTCTTCTATGATCCTTATCTTTAATAACAATATTTTGCTACTATCATGCCTGATCTACTCAAGGCGTGCCCCTCTCAACTCCCAATAAAACACATACTGCTGCATAACCCCTTCAAACCCTCGATACCTCCGTTTCGGAAATCCTCGCTTATAATGCTTCTCCATTGCCTGCAATATATGTGTATCCATCGGAAATGCCTCCAGATGATGCAGCCCGAATAAGCAGATACAGTCCGCCACTTTCACACCAACGCCATACAATTTCAGAAGTTCAGCCTTCGCCTCCTCATACGGCATCTGACGGACCGCATTCAGATCAATCTCCCCTTCCACGATACTTCTGGCCGTCCGCGCCACATATTTACTCCGATACCCAAGATTGCACTCCTTAAGTTCATCCTCCGCAAGAAATGCCAGCTTTTCTGGTTCTGGAAATGTATAATACTTCTCTCCCCGAAAGTTCACTCTCTCACCTCCATACCGCTCACAGATATTCTGGATACACCTGCGTATCCTCACAATATTATTCTGCTGTGATATGAGAAATGAAACCATCATCTCCCACAAGTCCTGGTAAAGGATCCGGATACCTGATCCAAACCGGATTGCATTCATCAGATATCTGTCGTTCGGGTCTGCCGCCTCGATGTATTTCTTATAATCACGGTCCAGATCAAAATACCTCTTCCAGAATTCTTCAAACTCTTCTTCCCCGCATGAAAATGTAATCTCTTTCCCATTCTGTTCTACTTCCAGGTATTTCCCTGACGCAATCACGCTGTATGTATGCTCGTCCCGCTGCGACATCCGAAAACACTGCCCGCAGTCACATATCTGTGCTATATCAAAATTATCTATTGTTTTTGTAAACATTTGTCCTCCCTGCATGTCCAAACCTCAAAATCTATGCTTATATTTTGTCTCACATCAAAATATTGTAGTTTTTATACCGACTTTTCCGATACTTTTTCATAAAAATTTTATTTTAGTCTTGCATTTTACCCCGCAGTATATTATACTAATTGATGTAGAAAGAAGACTTTCTACAACCCCTTATTAATTATTTATACTCCCCTCAAAAGACCGATGGCTCCCCCATCGGTCTTTTACTTTTCACAGCACACTTGTCCTTGTCTCATCCAGTTCCTGTCTCATCTAGCCTCACCCCGGGCATACGGGCATATCTCAAATCTTCCTGTCTCATCGACGATTCCCGCCAATCAGACGCATTACAAACACAACAATAAGAAACGGAATCAATATCGGTGCAAGAAGTGAGAAGATTCCTCCTATGACAGCCGCCACTACCATAACCACACCAATAATTCCCAGAACCAGAAGCAATCTCTTCCACCATGATCCAAGGGTAAATACCTGAACTTGATTTCTCCCCTGTTTCTGACGATCCTGTCCATAGGCCTGCTTCCCTGAATCATAGATATATTCTTCCCGTGCATTTCCCGTGGATTCAATAATCGTCCTTGCTATCGCCCACGGATCCCCCAGTTCTTCTATCACAGCCGCTTCATCTCTTCCATTTCTAACCTCTTCACTGATGTAGCCGTCATAATAATTCACATTTTCCTGCACTATAGAACCATTCAGATCATTGGCCAGCGCATGTCTCATTTTCTCTAAAAACTCATATTTTGTCATAGGTAACCTCCTGTATAACCAATAAAACCCTGAACTTAGAATATCACATACTCATGTTTATTCCAAGCCCAAGGTTCTTAAAATTTCCTAAGACATTTCTTAAATATTTATCGATATTACACTTCGAAAATCAAATCTCCATATGAAGGCATCGGCCACGCTTCTTTATCTACAATCATCTCAAGCTTATCAACCGGCGCACGAAGCGCTTCCATTGCCGGTACTACCTCAAAGTGATAGAACCTTGCCTGCTCCTCTCCTTCTTCCATAGCCGCCGCCTGATCTGCTGCCTGAATCAATGTCTTCAACGCCTGCTTTGTCTCCGCAAGCAGCGCCGATATTTCCGTAAGCAGTTCAGCCTGGACGGATGCATCTGCTCCTGCGGCTTTTACTGCAACTACGGTATCTGCAAGTTCTTTCGTGTATTTGATAACCGCAGGTACGAACTGTTTGCTCGCCATATCTATCATTGTACGCGCTTCAATATTAATTGCCTTTGCATAATTCTCGAACTTAATCTCTGCACGAGACTCAAGTTCCGCTCTTGTAAATACTTTAAACTTCTCGAACATTGCAATAGATTTCTCTGTGGTAAGCGCCGGTATTGCTTCAACCATAGACTTGATGTTCAGCAGTCCGCGGCGCTCTGCCTCCTCTACCCATTCATCACCATATCCATTACCGTTGAATACGATTCTCTGGTGCTCTACAGCATATTTCTTAATCTGGTCATGTACTGCTTTCTGGAAATCTTCCGCTCCTTCAATCGCATCACATGCTTCTGCAAATGCCTCTGCGACAATTGTATTCAGTACAACATTAGGTCCTGCAACGGAATCCCGAGAACCAACCATACGGAATTCAAATTTATTTCCAGTAAATGCAAATGGTGACGTTCTGTTTCGATCCGTTGCATCTTTAGCCAGATCCGGTAATGTTCGGACTCCTGTTTCCAGTTTGCCGCCCTTCAGGCTGTGAGTGGCTTCCCCTGTGCTTACCAGCTGCTCCAGAACATCTTCTAACTGCTCTCCCAGGAATACGGAGATAATTGCCGGAGGAGCTTCATTCGCTCCAAGTCTGTGATCATTTCCCGGATCTGCCGCAGACTCACGAAGCAAATCTGCATGCTCATCTACTGCTTTCAGGATACAGGTAAGTACAAGCAGGAACTGGATATTTTCATGCGGCGTCTTGCCTGGGTCAAGCAGATTCTTTCCATCATCTGTTATAAGCGACCAGTTATTATGTTTACCGGAACCATTTACCCCTGCAAAAGGCTTTTCGTGCAATAGACATTTCATACCATGCTGGCATGCCACTCTCTTTAGTGTCTGCATTACCAGATGATTGTGGTCAACCGCCACATTTGCTTCAGCATAGATTGGCGCAAGTTCATGCTGTGCCGGCGCTACTTCATTATGCTGTGTCTTTGCCGTTACGCCCACTTTCCACAGCTCCCGGTTTACATCTTTCATGAATCCTGCAATCCGCTGACGAATGGTTCCAAAATAATGATCGTCTAATTCCTGTCCTTTTGGCGGCATTGCGCCAAATAAAGTACGCCCTGTATAGATAAGGTCTTTTCTCTGCTGAAACTTCTTTGCATCTACAAGGAAATATTCCTGCTCCGGTCCTACAGACGGCGTAACCTTTTTCGATGTTGTATTTCCAAAGAGTCGAATCAGTCTCAATGATTGTGTATTGATCGCTTCCATGGAGCGAAGTAACGGTGTTTTCTGATCAAGCGCTTCTCCGGTATAAGAACAGAACGCTGTCGGAATACAAAGTGTAGCTCCTGCCGCATCGTGCCTTACGAATGCCGGTGATGTACAATCCCACGCTGTATATCCCCTTGCCTCGAATGTAGCACGAAGGCCTCCTGACGGAAATGAAGATGCATCAGGCTCTCCCTTGATTAACTCTTTTCCAGAAAAGCTCATCAAAACTTTTCCATTTGCCAATGGTGCGGAAATAAATGAATCATGCTTCTCGGCCGTAACTCCGGTCAAGGGTTGGAACCAGTGGGTGTAATGGGTTGCACCTTTTTCAATCGCCCATTCCTTCATCTCATGTGCAATAACATCAGCCGTTGCCAAATCCAATTCATTGCCTTCCTCAATCGTCTTCTTCAAGTCCTTATAAACCTTTTTAGGCAGACGTTCCAGCATAACGGTGTCATTAAACACATCTTCTCCAAAAATAGCAGCTACATTTACCAATTCACTCATATTACCTATGCTCCCTTTCCTTGAATAATTATGAATCTTTTTTATAGAAAAGGGCATCCCGACCTTCGTCGGAACGCCCTTGCTCTGTCTACGTTTGCTAGTATACCTCAATCCATCCAAAAAAGCAAGCAAAATTTATAACTTATTTACGCTTTTCCAACTGAACCGAATAATTCCATCTTCTCTTTTACTTTGTCAATAATTGCTTCGTATCCTGGTTTCAGTAATTTACGAGGATCGAATCCCTTGCCTTCAAGGTCTTTTCCTGCTTCGATGTATTTACGTGTAGCATCTGCAAATACTAACTGGCACTCTGTATTAACATTAATCTTAGCAACACCTAAGTCAATCGCTTTCTTAATCATATCATCCGGAATACCTGTACCGCCATGAAGAACTAATGGCATGTCTCCTGTCAGTTTCTGGATTGCATCAAGTGTCTCAAAGCTTAATCCAGCCCAGTTCTCAGGATATTTTCCATGAATGTTACCGATACCTGCCGCAAGCATGTCTACGCCAAGATCAGCAATCATCTTACATTCGTTCGGATCAGCACATTCGCCCTGTCCAACTACACCATCTTCTTCTCCGCCGATAGCTCCAACTTCTGCTTCCAGAGACATTCCTTTCTCTCTGCAGATCTCAATCAGCTCTTTTGTCTTAGCAACATTCTCTTCGATTGGATACTTAGATCCATCAAACATAATAGATGTAAATCCTGCCTCGATACATTTCTTACATCCATCATAGGAACCGTGGTCGAGATGTGTAGCTACCGGAACAGTAATTCCCATCTCATCTACCATAGCCGCTACCATATCCTGTACGGTCTTGAAACCTGTCATGTACTTTCCTGCACCTTCAGATACACCTAAGATTACAGGTGACTTCGTCTCCTCTGCTGCTGTTAAGATGGCTTTAGTCCACTCAAGGTTGTTGATATTGAACTGTCCAACTGCATAGTGGCCTGCTACTGCTTTTTCAAGCATCTCTTTTGCTGATACTAACATGTTTTAATTCCTCCAATTCCTTCTGCTGTTCAAGATGCTGCTACATCTCTTTAGCATGTTATTTTTTTCACTTTTTTTATTATATATCATAATTACTGAAAACACAACAAAAAATCTCCTAAAGATTATTCTTTAAGAGATTTTCGCATGACTCCGAGGGGAATCGAACCCCTGATTCCAGCGTGAGAGGCTAGCGTCTTGACCGCTTGACCACGGAGCCGTATTTATTATGTTCTTGTATCTCGTACTTGTCTAGTATAGCAAATAAATGACAAATATGCAAGCACTTTTTTCATTTTTTTACACTTTTTGCAAAAATTTATATCAAACCATTTTTACAGGCAAATAATATCTGAAGTCTGCTCTTCTATACCAGAGCCGTCATGTCTATATTTTTAGCTATAGACATGACAGTTCTATTTTATATCTCATTCAATCATCTTCACAACTATCCTTCAAGCCAACACCCTCGCGGCAGTCACCAAATACCTGCACGCAGTCACTTGGCTCGTTACTCGCGGGAATTAAGACAGTCTCATAGGATTAATCTTAACGCCAGGTCCCATTGTAGAAGTAATTGTCACGCTCTTCAAGAACTGACCCTTTACTGCTGCCGGTCTTGCTTTAATGATTGCGTCGATAAGCGTCTGGAAGTTGTCCGTAATCTGTTCTTCGGTAAAGGATGCTTTACCCAACGGCACATGGATAATGTTCGCTCTATCAAGTCTGTACTCAATCTTACCAGCTTTGATATCCTGGATTGCCTTTGTTACGTCCATCGTTACAGTACCAGCCTTCGGGTTCGGCATAAGTCCTTTTGGTCCAAGAATACGGCCAAGACGACCAACAATACCCATCATATCTGGTGTAGCAACTACTACGTCGAATTCAAACCAGTTCTCATTCTGAATCTTTGGTATTAATTCGTCTCCGCCAACGTAATCTGCTCCGGCAGCCTTAGCTTCCTCAGCCTTAGCATCCTTTGCAAATACCAGGATACGAACCTTCTTACCTGTTCCGTGTGGCAATACAACCGCACCACGAATCTGCTGGTCAGCGTGACGTCCGTCACATCCGGTTCTGATATGAGCCTCGATAGTCTCATCGAATTTTGCAACTGCAGTCTTTTTTACTAATGATACTGCTTCAGCAACATCATAGAGTGTTCCTCTGTTGATTGCCTTTGCAGCTTCTACATATTTCTTTCCTCTTTTCATCTAAATAACCTCCTTGTGGTATTACGGGGATAACCCTCCCACTTACTCGTTTACATTTTGAAATAACATATACTAAGGAATCATCTGCTCCACCAGGCTCGAAAGGACCTCGCCAAGTGGCTGTCCAAGGTAGTTACGCTCGACTTAGCGCTCGAAAACACCTCGCTTAGTCTCGGTAACAGCATTCGCACTAGGCTCGAAAGGACCTCGCCAA
>CANSLW010000032.1 GCA_947647815.1 uncultured Dorea sp.
ATAAGAAGCGATAAAATCCGGGCTACTTAAATTCCTCCTTAACTAACTGACATTGATTCACAGCCCCTCCACTCACATGCGCAAAATCAGCCAGCAAAGCTGTCTGTCGCTGCTACGCAGCTTTATATTTTGCTTATGTGGGTGTAGTGACTGATTCCAGTCACATAAAAATCATCAGTCAGCTTCTTACAAACGTCGTTTGACGAATCTTCCTGTTGATTTTTACGTGGCTGTGAATAGTAACAATTATTGTTATAAATTCTCCTGCATGAACTTGCTTACTTCCTCGTAAGCCTTCTCCTCGTCTGCCCCGTCAAATGTAAGGGTTACCTCATCACCCTTCTTTGCGCCAAGTCCCATCACTCCGAAGATTGCCTTGCAGTTCATAGCTTTGCCGTCTTTTGCAATCTTGATGTCGCACGCAAATTCCTTCACTGTCTTTACAAGCATTCCTGCCGGGCGAGCGTGGATTCCTTCCGGGTCTGTGATTACATACTTAAATTCTTTCATGTTTCTGATCCTCCGTTTTCTTTTTATTTTTATTATATATTTACCTTACCGGCCGCAGTCCGCCTGTGCACAGCACATAGATTGCAGGATGCCCGGCCAGGTTGATTACCTGTACTATGATATTACTTTACTTATTCTACTACATTGCCTACACTATTGCATCACATTCATAACCTACTGGACTTTTTTCTTTAAGACACCTAAGAGCACTGCTGATATTACCGTTCCGGCCACAAGCGCTGCCAGGTACATCACGGCATTCTCCATTACCGGCACTACGAAGATTCCTCCATGGGGCGCCATCAGCGTACACCCGAACACCATGGATAACGCTCCTGCCGCTGCCGACCCGATGATACAGGATGGCAATACGTGCGCCGGATCTGCCGCTGCGAATGGAATCGCACCTTCTGTAATAAATGCAAGACCCATAATGAAGTTTGTCGGACCGGATTCTCTCTCTTCTTTTGTAAACTTATCTTTGAACAACAATGTTGCAAGTGCAATTGCACATGGAGGAGTCATGCCTCCGATCATAACTGCCGCCATGATGTCATAGTTTCCGGCTGCGATTGCTGCTGTTCCGAATACGTATGCCGCCTTATTAAACGGACCGCCCATATCAATCGCCATCATGCCGCCTAAGATCATTCCCAGTACCAGTTTGCTTGAACCGCCCATACTTGTCAGGCCATTATTCAAAGCCGTATTGATGCCGCCCATAATCGGTTCTACGATAAATGTCATCAGAAGTCCCATAATCAGGATTCCCAAGACCGGATACAGAAGAACCGGTGCAATCTTCTCAATCGCCTGCGGAAGCTTATCGCATACAACACGGAGTGCCTTGATGATATATCCTGCCGCAAATCCTGCTGCCAACGCCCCAAGGAAACCGGACGTACCGTTCGCCGCCATCATACCGCCTACGAATCCGACTGCAAGCGCCGGCCTGTCGCCGATCGCCATGGCGATGAATCCTGCCAGTACCGGAAGCATGAACCCAAACGCCGTATCACCAATGCCTTTAAACAGAGCCGCAACCGGTGTAATCGTACCGAAGTTCGCACGTTCCGCTGCCTCTAACGCATTCATATCTACTAAGAGTCCGTCAATCAGGAAAGAAATCGCAATCAGGATACCGCCGCCTACAACAAACGGCAGCATATGAGAAACGCCATTCATCAGCTGCGTATAAATCTGATGTCCTAAGCTTCCGCCGGATTTGGCCTGTGAAGAACCCGCCGCTGCATTGGCGCTCTTGAAGATTGGGGCATTACCTGACATCGCAAGTTCTATCAGTTCATCCGCCTTATTGATACCGTCAGACACCTGACGCTCAATGACTTTCTTTCCGTCAAAACGGTCCATCGGAACCTGTGCGTCCGCCGCAACGATAATACAGTCCGCCTCCGCAATCTCTTTATCCGTAAGCACATTCTTTGCTCCGCCGGACCCCCTTGTCTCTACCTTGACGAAGCATCCCTTTGCCTTCGCCGCCTTCTCGATTCCTTCTGCCGCCATATATGTATGGGCAATTCCTGTCGGGCAGGAGGTAACTGCGAGGATCTTCACCTGGCCTGCCGCTGCTTCACCCATGTCCGCAAGGCGCTCATCCACACTCTTCTTCTCATCATCCGCCTTGTCAATGATCGCAAGGAACTCCTCCGGTGACTTTGCATTTCTCAGATTCACCGTAAATTCCTCATCCATGAGCATCATGGACAACTTGCTTAATACATCCAGATGTACGTTATCCTCGGTATTCGGAGCCGCAATTAAGAACATCAGCGTTACCGGCTCTCCGTCAAGAGAATCAAAATCCACGCCGTCTTTTACGACCATCGCCGCAAGTCCCGGCTGATCTACCGCGTCACATTTGCCATGGGGAATCGCAATTCCTTCGCCAATACCAGTAGTACTCTCTTCCTCTCTGGCGTATACCTGTCTGCGATAGCCTTCCTCGTCATTAATCTTCCCGCTCTTTGTCATAAGCGCTACAATCTGGTCAAGCGCTTCATTCTTGCTCTTTGGCGCCCCGTCAAGGGAAACGCTCCGTACGTCAAGCAAATCGGTAATCCTCATATCCCTGCTCCTCCTTGTCTTCTATCCTGGTCTTTTTGTCTCTCATATCTGTCATCCTTCTCATTGCAGCTGCCGGTATACTGCTTCTATCTCCAGCTTTGTCGCAAGATTCTCTGAAAATGCACTGGCGCTTCCCGCCGCAACTCCCATATGGAACGCATACTCATAATCCTGCTTCTCCATGTAGCCCGCCATAAAGCCTGCCACCATAGAGTCTCCTGCCCCTACACCATTGATCAGTTTTCCTTTTGGCGCCGGCGCTTCATACACCGAACCGTCCGCCGCAATGAGTACTGCTCCTTCGCCTGCCATAGATACCAGAACATTCTCGGCACCTTTCTCCTTAAGCTCCCTTGCATAAGGCACGACAGATTCTCTCGTCCTTAATTCCACCCCGAAGATTTCTCCCAGCTCATGGTTGTTCGGCTTAATCAAAAACGGATGGTACGGTAAGACATTCATTAATAAATCCTTTGTCGCATCTACCGCAATCCGTACCCCTCTTCCATCCAACAGTTCCATAATCTTCTGATATGCATCGTCCGGCATGGAAGCGGGAATGCTTCCAGACAAGAACAGCACATCTCCTTCGCCCAGTGTGTCAAGCTTATCCATCAACAGCTGTATCTTCTCTTCGCAGATGACCGGGCCCATGCCGTTAATCTCCGTCCCGTCAATCGTCTTAAGCTTCAGGTTGATCCTGGTGAAACCTTCCTCTATCCGGATGAAACCGTTCTTCACACCCGTCTTCTCTAACCGTCTTACTACCTCTTCTCCTGTAAAACCAGCAACGAATCCCAACGCCGTGCTCTCAATTCCAAGATTCATAAGAACCGTTGACACATTGATTCCTTTCCCTCCCGGAAGAAGAAGTTCAGAATTCGTCCGGTTCGTAAGGCCAAGCTTGAAATCCTCAACTGCCACAATATAGTCCAGTGACGGATTGAATGTCACCGTATATATCATCATGCCACCTCCTGTTTCTTCACGTTTCTGCCCGTGTTTGACTTTCTGGGTATAGTATAACGCCAAACTATTTCAAAGTCAATCAAACTATTTCACAAAACAAACGACTGATTTTAGTTGAATTTGCACAAAACCAAGTGTTTTTACTCTTAGAATTTTATTCTCATTCAATTTCACTCATTTTCATTCAAAAGAAATATCTTGATTTTTTAAAACTCTTGTTTAAAGATCGTCCATATGTCTGCCTGGCATATATGACCGGTATCCAGCCCATTAAGAAATACGGTACACATTCAGCAATTAATATATTTGATGAATATTCTACATAAAGCTGAGGTAATGCAGATGATGTCCTATTATCATGTGGAAAGCCGCTTCTCTACAATGAATAAATGGTACGACGGATATACTTTCGGCAGCACAGACGTATACAACCCATGGAGTGTGGTTAATTTCCTGTATGATCTATACGCCAATATTGATGCATTTCCGCATCCTTACTGGAGTAATACCAGTTCAAACGATATTATAAAAGATATGATTGCCAGAGCAGACAGCTCTTTCCCACTATTAGATTTTATGACAGCGCCGAGAACTTTTACCATGGTTTTCTCATCGGAATCCTTAACCAAAGTGACAATTACCTGATAGAATCCAATCGAGAATCTGGTAACGGACGTCCTGACATTGTAATAAAAAGTCCTTCTTTGCGAGGCCGGTCTTTCATACTGGAAGTAAAAGTTTCAAACTGTATCGACAACTTGGAAGCCGACGCTAAAAAAGCATTACAGCAGATATATGACAAAAAATACATGGAAGAGCTGCGTACAGAGGGATATAAAAAAATCGACTGTTTCGGTATATCTTTTTTCCAAAAAGACTGTGAAGTTCAATTTGGAAATGTTGATTAAACTGAAAATACTGCCTGGATTTTATATTTACCATACTCTTTCCGGCTTCATACGTCAAAAAAGCAGGAACTAAAAAATAGCCGGTTGATTCCCATTTTGGAAACCAATCGGCTATGTATATTTTATCTTACAGAACTTTTTTCACTTCGAAGCTTCTCATTCGCCGCTTCTACGTTCATCCTGGAAAGCACCAGCATAATAATCACATTGATAATCAGCGGAAGCCACAGATACATAATGTGGAGCATATCGATGCAGGACTGAGGCTGAACTGTCAGTTTCCCGTCGAATTTACTGAATTCCAAGAGCCATCCGGCAACCGCCGTACCAAGACCCCCTCCAATCTTAACTCCAAGTGAAGTGCAGGAATACATGGTTCCGTCAATCCGTTTGCCTTTCGTCAGATAAGTATATTCCGAGCAGGCTGCGATTACTGCATTCATATCTCCCTGCCACGGCCCCTGTCCCAGCGCCGCAACCGCGGTAAACGCCAGCATCAGAGGAACGCTCCCGATATAACCGGCAAAGACGACGAGCGCCCTGCCCACAACCGCAATCATATACCCTCTTAGATTCAGCTTGTACATGCCCTTCCATCTACCGACAAGGGCAGGCGTGAAGACCAACGCAACAATCAGCGGAATATTGAACGCCCACGAAAATACACCATAGAGGTTCTCGTTCTTCAACACGTAGGTCATGTAGTAGATCCCGGAATTGATCATGGCTCCATATAACTGCTGCAGGATGTAGACTCCGCAGATCATGAGGTAGAATTTGTTGGATATCAAGAGGCGGAACGCTGCTGCCAATCCATACTTTTCTTCCGATGATTCCTTATCATTCCCACTAAGTCCGCTTCCAGATCGCTTCTCTTCCTCGTCAGACATTCCCTCCGGTAATTCCTTAACAGAAAATACGGAAATCGTATTCACAACCAGTCCGATCACCGCATAGACAACCGCTACCGTTCTCCACGCTTTCGCATCTCCTCCGCATTTTGCCACGAACCCAACGGTAACCGACTGAATAAACAGGCTTGTGGCAAATGCGAAGATAAACCGATAAGATCCCATCTGCACACGCTCTTTACTGTTCTTCGTCACCAGTGAGGTAAGCGCGGAATAAGCGATATTATTTGCCGTGTAAAACACACCGTTAAGCAGTGTATAGGCAATAAAGAACCACGCATACTGCGCCGTTGTTCCCAGGTTCACAGGAATCGCAAAGATTGCCGCCAACGTAACCGCGCAGCCAATATATCCATACAACATCCAGGGCCTTGCCTTTCCTAATCTGCTGTGTGTCTTATCAATCATAGCGCCAAAGAAGATGTCCGTAAAACCGTCAAATAACTTCGACACAGCAATCAGCGTACCTACAATCCCTGCAGACAGGCCAATCGTGTTGGTCAGGTAGATCATAACAAACGATGACAAGAAAGCATATACTACATTGCCCGCAATATCCCCGGAACCATATCCCACTTTGTTATACCACTTCAAATATGTTTTTTCTTTCATAGTGATGCACTCCTCTTATTTTTCCCTTCTACTATCTTTACAAACGGCACCAATCTAAATCGGAAACTGAATTTCTCATCATCAAACCGATACTTACCCATAACTTCCGGTCCGCAGCTGTTAGATCCAATCCCATTCTGCGCATAATCCAGGCATAATACTGTACTTCCTGATTCCTGTAATTCAAAATTATGCGTCTTCTCTTCCAGCTCCTCCTGTGTATAGACAGATGCATTGAAAGAAAATGTCTGTCTGGAAGCTGCCGCCGCAAGTCCAAACTGTCTGTTGCCGATCTCTATGTAATCACAGTCATAATGGCTTCCGTTTTCCTGCGGACGTATATAATCTTCATGTAGTTCTCCAACTTTCGCACAATATAATCCATGGCTTGCCGCCCTGTGCTTATCACGGTAGCTTTCCATCGGTCCATATCCATAATAGGATACATCCTTAAACTCATCCGGAAGAAACATACGGATTCCGAATCTTGGCAGTACCGGGAACTCCCTATCTCCGTTCTCGCCTGCCGGCCCGCCCGAACCTTTACTGTTTTTTCCGACCTCATATTCCGCACTGCCTGAGCCTTTATTGTTATTTCTGACAACCTCCAGCCTACTGTCTATCCCTCCGCTGTGATCGACAGTCCAGACTGCACGGATATCCAGAATCCGCTGTACAGATGCCGCACAGACCGACATAGTACTTGTAATGACAATGCCATTCTCTGATTGCCGGACAACCGTGTCATAGGCTCTTGCATACGCCTCGTGATAATGCGCTTTCTTCCACTCTTCCTTTATGTACATGTCATTATCTGTCGGAGCCCTCCAGATATTAATCTCCATCGGCCTATCCAGATATTCCTTCCCGCCATAATAGATACTTTTGAATAAACCATTCTTCTTATCGTACTTATAAGTAAACTCCTCTCCATACAGAATCACTTCACAGTCCGTCTCTCTGATGCCGATAGCTGTATCCGCACAGATTCTCTGTTTCATCCATCTTGCCGCCGTCTGATTCCTGCCGTCTTCATTTCCAAGAAGGATCTCGTCAAAGCCAAGCACATATTCCGCAGGAACCAGAAGAGTCTCATTCAGAAGTCGGTACATAATCTTAAGATAAACTTTTCCCGCCTTCGGAACTGCGATGCCAAGTTTCAATACTCCTTCGCCGTGAGGCGGTATGGAAACTGCCGGCACCTCTCCTGAGTCGATACAGATACCGTCACAGCTCACCTCATAATGTATAGACACATAATCTTTCAGATCCGTAAAGTCGAGATAATTATGCAGCCTCAATTCCATCGCCGTCTCATCATAGGAAACAACCCTTGCCGGACGATGTATATTCTTATATTCCAGTAATCCGGTGTGAGGCGTACGGTCCGGATACACAAGTCCGTCCATGCAGAAATTCCCGTCATGAAGAATCTCCCCGTGGTCTCCGCCATAGAGATATCTCGCCTTTCCATTCTCCGCTTTTCCCGCATAAACTGCATGGTCACACCATTCCCATACGAAGCCGCCGCACATCATGTCACGATTATGAATAAGCTGGAAATAATCCTCCAGATCCCCCGGCCCGTTCCCCATAGAATGTGCATATTCTACCAAAAGGAACGGCTTGCTCGCATCTTTTGCGAAATACTCCTCTATCTCTTCAAATGGAGGATACATTCTGCTGTACAGGTCAAGGTTCGAATAATCATAGGTTACGTCGTAATTACGATACCTTGCGCTTTCATAATGGGTGATCCTCTCCGGGTCATATTCCCGTACCCACTGAAGCGCCTTCTCGAAATTACAGCCATATGCACTTTCATTCCCAACCGACCACATCAGGATGCACGGACGGTTCTTGTCGCGCCGGACCATAAGCTGTACGCGGTCTAAGATAGATTCCTGCCAGATCGGATCATCTGCAATCTTCTCATTCCACCCCTTGAAACGGTTGTAATCTGTATCTTCTTTATAATAGATCATGACGGGGCCATGCGCCTCGGTATCAGCCTCATCCATGACCATGAACCCATATTTATCACATAGCTGATAGAAATAAGGCGCGTTCGGATAATGACTGGACCGGATTGCATTCACATTATGCCGCTTCATCATGGTTAGATCCCTGATCAAATGCTCTATGCCGATGGCCGGACCCGTGACAGGATCTGAATCATGGCGGTTGACGCCGTGGATCTTTACCTTCTGTCCGTTCAAAAGCAGTGTCTTGTCATGGATCTCAATCGTCCGGAAACCAACATAATCGGTAATGGTCTCATTCTCAGTCTTAATGACGAGCGTGTACAAGTTAGGAGTTTCCGCATTCCACAGCTTTGGATTCGCAACTTCCAAAGAAATGTGACCGGACTTTATTTTGCCGGATGCTATCTTGCGGTTATCCCTGTCATAGAGAGACACCTCTGTGCGAATCAAATCCTTCCCGGCATTTCCGTCTGTCTTTCCGCTAACCATACTCTTCCCGGTACCGGCAGTCTCCTCCTTTCGACTCTCTCTCTTCACAGGATTGTCGTCTGTTCCTGCATGAAACGCATCTTCCAGATAAGTAACATCCAGTCTGATTTCTCCCTTGTTCTCGTTCATCGCCGTCGTAATACAATAATCATAGACAAACTGCATGGGACGCTTGAGCAGATAGACATCCCGGAAGATTCCGCTCATCCGGAACTTATCCTGGTCTTCTAAATAACTGCCGTCACACCACTTCAGGACAAGCACTGCTATGGTGTTGCTCCCGTTTCTCAATTCGGACGTCACATCAAACTCACTGACTGCATGGGACACCTGACTGTATCCCACATAAGAACCATTGATCCATACATAGAAACAAGAATCCACTCCCTCAAAATTCAGATATGCCCTCGGCGCCTGATGATCCTTCTCATAATAGAATTCACTGACATATGCACCGCACGGAATATCCTGCGGGACATAGGGCGGGTCAAACGGAAACGGATATCTGATATTCGTATACTGGTGGGAATCATATCCCGCCGTCTGCCAGACCCCGGGAACTTCCAGTTCATCAAATTCAGACACATCATATCCAGGCTTAAAGAACGGCTCTTCTACATCATAGATACTCTCAAAATATCTGAACTTCCAGATTCCATTCAGAAACTGCATACGGTCCGACTCTTCCCTGTGCTCCACCAGGCAGTCCATTCTCCTGGATGCAGGGATGTAATATGCTCTTGCAGGCATAGTTTTGTCATGTAAGACCTTCAGATTCTCGTAATACCTTGGTATAATCACCTCATCTCCTCCTTCTCTCTTCTCTTTATTTTCTGATAATATTATATAAATCAGATAATAGAAAATCCATAAACTCAATTAGACAAAACATACATAAAATGATACAATACCAATATAGAATTTTGTCTGAACGGTTATAAATCTATATCCGGGACGGCAGTTTACGAGGATTCTTCCCGTGCTTTGAAAATGGGTTCCCAGCCGTACAAACGAAAATACTTTGAGAAAGGAACAAATCCTATGTATATAAATTCAGGTTATCTGCACAATTCGCTGATAGATTTTAAGGACAAATCAAGACCTCTGATTGTGGGAAGCTGCGGCACTTACCGCCTGCATATCAGGCCAAAACTGCCTACTTACCGCCCGCGGGGACGACTGGATTTTCAGATTCTATATGTTTCCGCCGGATCTGCACATTTTCATTTTGATCATGCAGAAAATGATACTATAGTCACAGCTGGGAACATGGTGCTGTTCCGACCGAAGGAATTTCAGAAATATGAATACTATGCTGACGACCAGACCGAGGTATACTGGGTCCACTTTACCGGCAGCAATGTCACGAATATCTTAAGGAGTTATGGAATCCGGGATGATATGCGTGTATTCTACACCGGTACTTCACTGGAATATGAGAGAATATTTAAAAGAATGATACTGGAGCTTCAACGCTGTGAAGCAGATTATGAAGAGATGCTGTCGATGCTTCTTCGTCACCTTCTGATTCTCATACACAGAAAGGTCTCAAAGCCACGTATCCTGAAGAACGAATATCTGGAGAACGAGATGGAGTTAGCATGCCAGTATTTTAACGATCATTATAATTCCGATATCAATATCGAAGAATATGCCCGTTCACGTGGGATGAGCGTCAGTTGGTTCATCCGTAACTTCAAGGCATATACGGGAACTACGCCGATGCAGCACATTGTCTCCATACGCATCACGAACGCGCAGGCGCTTCTGGAGACAACAACCTATACGGTTGCCGAGATCGGACGTATCGTAGGATATGAGAATCCCTTGTATTTCAGCCGCATGTTTCACAAGCAGAAAGGATTCTCTCCTACAGAATACAGAAAGAGGACTATCCCGACACACTGACACATTTCCGTCGAAGATAATCCTCTTCCCCCTCTGTTAACTCCTACATCTATTGAACTGTAAAATTTCTAGACTGGCTTAAAATCGCTCGCCGGATGCTTACACCACGGACAGATGAAGTCCTCCGGCAGCGTATCGCCCTCATAGATATATCCGCATACCGTGCAGACGAATCCTTTCTTCTTCGCATCTACTTTCGGAGACGTCTTAATATTCTTCTGATAATAAGCGTAGGTTACGGATTCCTCCTCAGACAATACACAGGCATCTGTCACATCTGCCAGAAACAGGGTGTGAGTCCCCAGGTCTGTGGCAGAGATTACCTTTGCAGAGATATATGCGTTGCATTCTTCCGCAATATAAGCAATCCCGTTCTCTGCACGGCTGAAAGTAACGGCTTCCATCTTATCAACTTCGGCGCCGCTCTGGAATCCCCAATGCTTATAAGTGTCAAACTTCGAGTTCTCCGTAAGAACAGAGACATTGAATGCTCCCGTTCTCTGAACCATATCGTGAGTGTAATTCTTCTTATTCACCGCCACCATGATACGGTTCGGCTCCGTCGTAACCTGAGTTACCGTATTCACGATACAGCCGTTGTCTTTCTCCCCTTCTCTGGCCGTCAGAATAAAAAGTCCGTAGGTAAGATTATACATTGCTTTCTTGTCCATCTTCGTTCCTCCTTCATAAATGGAAATCCTATCTATTACATTATCATGTTGAATCACTCAGGTCAACAATACTCTGTATTTCCTGTAGTTCAATATCATATCCGTAATCTTCCGCCCTGTTTCCATGCTTTCTCTCAGGAATTCCTCTTCATCCGCATCCCTTTTTGACACTTCCATTACAATCGGCAGTTCATATGGAGAGCCTGCAACAAGCTTCGCATATTCCTCCCAGTTCACTTTACCCCTGAATGGATTCAGGTGCTCGTCACATCCATTCATCTCTTCCAGTACCTCAAAACTCAGTTCTGACTTTGCTCCATGATTGTCATTGACATGCATCATATACAGCCTCTGCTGATATCTTCTTACCAGTTCCAGGGAATCATCCCCGGTAATCATCCCATGTCCCGTGTCAAAACAGAATCCCAGGAATTCCGGTTTGTAACGGGAGAACAGCCTGTCAAACTGATCAATCTGATGGATATTCGGCGTACCATCCATGTTCTCTACACAGATGCGCACTCCTGTCTCCCTGCTATATGTCTCCAATTCATCAAGTGACTTGTATACCTGTTGATAATACCGCTCCTTAAATGAACTGTCCTGCTCAAAGCTCTTATACGGAAGGAGCATATGAAGCACAATCGCATCCGTTTCCAGTACATATGCCATCTCCATACGGTTCCTGATCAGCTCTGCCCCCGCCCGTCTGTTATATTCATTTTCAGACGTATAATCTCGGCGGTTCTGATATCTGTAACGGTAATGATACGGATTGGGACTGCCCTCGGTCCGTCTGCAGCCTTCTGTTGCATGCAAACCTTTGCATTTTAATCCAAGTTCCTCCATCCAGCTTTTAATCTGCCTCATCTCATATATCGAGTATGTATAGTCTCCATTCCACTCATGACACCAGTGTATATGGGAAAAACCCGCTTTCGCAATCCTGCGCAGCGTGTCATATAATCCCTCCGCCGACAGACACTCTCCCGCAAAATCCGTTGCATAAGCCACATTAAATTCCATCATCCTTATACCTCCCCAGCTTTCTAATTAAGATTGTAATGTATATTCATCTCTTGCAAAATACCATATTGTGTATTTTATTTATATTTTCTCTCATAAAATTCTTTGTAACAGTTTTTAAAAAAGTTTTTAAAAAAAGTTCATATAACGTTTGACAAATCTTCTTCCACATGCTATTCTATACAAGTAATTTGAATATATTGCATTGTCTCACATATTTTTGTAAGTCACTTGTTTTATTTTACGATTTACAAAGGTATGTGTTTTTTTGTATATTTTTCGTCTTACAATATCAAATTTGGAGGTGCTGATTATGAATAACGGTACAGTAAAATGGTTTAACTCAGAAAAAGGATTCGGATTTATCCGCAACGATAACGGTGGAGAAGATGTGTTTGTACATTTTTCCGCGATTATGTCTACAGGGTTTAAGACTCTGAATGAAGGTGACAGAGTCACCTTCGACACAGAGCAGGATCCCAGGAATGCAAGTAAGTCCCGCGCAATCAATGTCTGCTGTGCTTAACTGAATGCTACTGAGTTCGCAACTGCAGAAACTGCTGCCGGCAGTTTCTGCAGTATGCTTTGCCCCAAGTTCGTTACCTGCTCGTATATCTTTGCCAGCCAGCAGATATATAGCTTTCTTTTCAATCTCATTTTGTGCATCTTCTGCATTCATATATTATCACTATTTCTATTTTGCAACAGCAAAAAACCCTTGAAATATTTTTAATAGCATGGGAAAATAATAGAAAAATGAAGGAGGCGCCAACCAGACATGGGACTATTTTTAAACAGCAGAATCCCTTTCGATTCCTATCGGACAACCGCATCAGAAAAATACTTTGTAGATAAAACTGCTCTGCTTGCAGAACTCATTCCTGCGCTTGGCACGAATCAACGCTTTTTCTGCATCACCAGGCCGCGCCGTTTTGGGAAAAGTGTCATGGCTAATATGATAGGCGCTTTTTTTGAAAAAACTATCGATGCCAGATGTCTATTTGAAAAGCGTAAGATCACATCGCCCGAAATCTCTCGAAAACTTCTGGAAGCCTCCTGTGGAAGCTATGCCGACTATATGAATCATTACGATGTCATCTATATTGATTTTAGCCGAATACCGGAAAACTGTGCTTCCTATCATACCTATATCAACCGGGTTTCACATGGGCTGAAAAGAGACTTATCAGATAAATTTCCTTACCTATGATGATAAGAAGGCTTATCTGCTCTTCTTAAAATCTCTTCTGAAAGACAATATTTATGCAGAACTCGTCTATATGACCGGGATACTGCCGATTGCTAAATATTCGGACGGTTCCGAACTGAATATGTTTCTTGAATATAATATGGCAACCGCCGAACGCTTCAGCGATTTTTTTGGTTTTACTAACTCCGAGGTCGACAGGCTTTACGATATCTATCAGCAAACCACCAATAACATAAGGTTCTCCCGCGATGACCTGCGCATCTGGTATGACGGATACTATACCGCAGGCGGAGAGCGGATGTATAATCCCCGCTCTATCATATGTGCCCTGACAGATAATCAGTTAAGAAACTACTGGACCAGTTCCGGCACTTATGATTCTATATTCAGCTACATCAAAGATAATACGGCAGATATCCAGGATGATCTCGCGCTGCTGTTTGCAGGGGAAGCTCTCCCTGCTGATATCCAGGAATATGCGGCAGTTTCCATGCAGCTTGAGACAAAAGATGAGATCTACTCTGCCCTGGTAGTCTATGGACTTTTGACTTACAAAGACGGGCTTGTATCCATTCCGAACCAAGAGTTAATGAGCAGTTTCGCTTCTATGATGAAAAAAGAGAAATCCCTCGGTTACATTTATAATCTGGCGAATATCTCCAGAAAGATGTTAGATGCCACGCTTACAGGCAACACTCAGATGATGGCCGATATACTGAAATATGCACACGATACAGAATCTCCTATTTTTTCTTATAATAGTGAAATTGAATTATCTGCTGTGGTCAATCTTGTTTACCTTGCCGCAAGGGACAGTTACCGCGTAGAACGGGAAGATAAGGCAGGAGAAGGATACGTGGATTTTATCTTTTATCCTGACCGGCATCATGCAGACGCCCTCATTCTCGAATTGAAAGTTGACGGTGCTCCCGAAGACGCTATCCGACAGATCAAAGACAGGAAATATGCTTTGCGTTTCAACGGAAAGCTCGGAGAAAAGCCGAAATATACGGGGCGAATCCTTGCAGTCGGAATCAGTTATAACAAGAAAACCAAGGAACATGCCTGCAAAGTAGAAGAATTACAGCCTTATCCTGTTGCATAGTATGTTGGAGATAAAAAGACCGCTTTTACTGGATGCGTTCGGCAGAAGCGGTCTTTTTTATACCTTCGTATGCAGGTCAAATACCTTGCGGCATACTATGCGTTCACAATATACTCCTTCAAGAATTCATAAATCTGCGTCTCTGTCGGCGGACAGCCTTTCTGGAAGCATTCAAAATTCCTGGTACAGTTCCCGATTCCCAGCCTGCCGCTCTTATCCCGGAATCCCTGGCCGATGCAAATCTTCTCCTCAAGCCGATCCAAGAGTCCTTCTTCCCTCAACTGATCCAACGCCGGTATCAGATACCCATAACAGGCGCTGCAGGAATCCACCTCTTCTACCGCGTCCTGCAATTGCAGGATTCTTCTGGTATCCGGAACCTTGATTTCCTCTCCCTCATTCAAGGCACAAATCTTCATCTGACTGATCTGTGCCGAACCTACCCCCAGTTCTTCGGCAAGCCTTACATATCTTACCTCATCCACAGCATATCCCATCAGGTCGCAGACGTATGCGTCCACCAGCACCGGGTCCGCCGCCGCCATAATCCGGTTCATGACCACCGGATGTCCCCCATCTTCAAAATCCCAGTCTCCGCAGATATTATCTACTACGATGAATCCTTGTTTTAATCGGGTATTCAGATGGGCAATCGGTTTATGCAGCCCCATACTGTGAAAATGGCGTTTTTCCTTATTAGGGATCAGCCCTTTCATATTTTTCAAGGCACAGGTAATCTTCGTCTGACAATGCCCTTTCATGACCGGTACATTAATCAAGAAGTCTAATTCCAATGCGCTCTTACAGATATCCAGCTTCATTCCCGCACAGTCGCAGGTCACCGTCCTATCCTTCTGTGTATCAATAAAAGGAACCTGATATTGCTCCGATACCTTATCGTACCCACAAAGCTCCATGACTTCCTTCGTCTTATCCCCCACCCAGGAGCCCTCTAACATCACCAGATTCTGGTACCCCCGTTCCTTGAGATACTCGATGATTCCCGCCACTACCTCCGGATGGGTGGTCGCGCCGTAAGACGGCAAGGACGCTGAGACAAGATTCGGCTTGATTCCGATACGGGATGCCTGATCCGGAATTCGGCTTACAAGATCTGCTTCTGCCAGAAGTGTTTTCGTCATCTCTTTATACTCCGCTCCGTGAATAATATATATTTCATTCGATTTCATAAGATTCGCTTCCTCCTGATTTCATTTCGTTCAACCAATACTATAATGATACGATATTGCCGGCGGAAATTCAAGATACATAGAGTGGTTGGATGTAGATACGATTATCCTGATACTTGAACAGAGCCATGAAGCCGAAACAAAACCGGCTCTGCTGATTGAATTAAGAGGATTATATTCTGGATTTTCCTCATTTCACAATCAATTTTATTGAATTCCAGACTGCTTTTCTATATAATGATAAAAAGATACAGCCAACTATAAGAAGAAGGAGAAAAGAGAAAAATGGAAAAATCAATTGTATATTTTACAGATTTTCGCTGCTCGCTGGGCACAAGCCAGCTGGATAAACTGAGACGGCTATGCATTGCAGCTGGTATGAAAGACATTGAAATGGATGGAAAATTCGTCGCAATTAAAATGCATTTTGGGGAATTGGGGAATATGGCATTTTTACGGCCAAACTATGCAAAAACAGTAGCTGATCTCTGCAAGGAACAAGGCGGTCTGCCTTTTTTGACAGACTGTAACACCCTTTATCCCGGAAGCCGTAAAAATGCACTGGAACATCTGGATTGCGCAAACCTGAATGGATTCAACACGGTGACTACAGGCTGTCAGATTATCATCGGCGATGGACTGCGCGGAACTGACGAAGTAGAAGTACCGGTCGTAAATGGGGAATATTGCAAGACAGCGAAGATTGGACGGGCAATTATGGATGCAGATGTATTTATAAGCCTGTCGCATTTTAAAGGACATGAAGCTACCGGTTTCGGCGGCGCCATTAAGAATATCGGCATGGGATGCGGAAGCCGCGCTGGAAAGATGGAACAGCATAAAAGCGGAAAACCAGCAATCCAGGAAGAATTATGCCGGGGATGCGGACGATGTGCCAGGGAATGTGGCAGCGATGCTATCTCCTATCAGAATGGAAAGGCAGTAATTGATTATGACGAGTGTAAAGGATGTGGACGGTGTATCGGCGCCTGCAGTTTTGATGCAGTCTATAATCCGAATGACAGCGCTAACGAAGAACTCGACCGCAAGATGGCAGAATATGCACAGGCAGTCTGCTATGACCGTCCATGTTTCCATATCTCTCTGGTTCAGGATATCAGTCCGAATTGTGACTGCCACGGCGAGAATGATGCCCCAATTCTTCCGGATATCGGAATGTTTGCAAGCTTCGACCCAGTTGCTCTTGACCAGGCATGCGCCGATGCCTGTCTGAAAGCACATCCAATCCGGGACAGCCAGCTTGGTGAGAATCTCTCCTCCCCGGGATGGGAATGCCACCACGATCATTTTAAGGACTCTAATCCTAATATCGAATGGAAGGCTACTTTGGAGCAGGCGGAAAAGATTGGCCTTGGAACCAGGGCTTATACCTTAAAACAACTATAGAGAGGCTTCTTGGCAAAAGAACTATAAAACAATGTAAACCACGCATATTTGCTAAAAATATAAGAACAGAGATGAAGTTTCCTACTTCATCTCTGTTCTTATGTCTCAGATATGTCCTGCATATTTTACTCCAAACCTGCAAAATCCATCCATCAAATCCACATCCTCACCAATGTATACTATTTCCTCCATAAGTTCTTCACTTTTTGAAAATATTACTTCATATGGATTATCCCCATGACTGCAAACGCTTTTATCAAGGATATTCGGAACATATTAAACGCCGGGATAGATACCCTTGCAGCCACTCTCGTCGATATATGGGTATTAGAGCAGACTGTCAGAGCAATCTTGATAATTGTTTATTTAAACAAACTATGACATAATGGTGTCATAGTTTGTTTGCTATACTGGGTTGGAAAGGAGAAAAAATGAAGATTGAGCGACTTATGGGCATTGTTGTTTATTTATTAAATAACGGTCGGACATCTGCACAGAAACTTGCCGAAAAATTTGAAGTTTCCTCCAGAACGATTATGAGGGATTTGGAATCATTAGATCAGGCAGGAATTCCAATTCAATCTTTTTATGGTGTGGAGGGCGGCTATCAAATTATGGATGGCTTTGTCCTGGAAAAACAAGTTGCGACAATTCATGAATATGATTGGATTGTCACTGCCCTGAAAGGAATGGCAAGTGCATATGCAAGTAAAAGTTTAGAACAGACTTTAGCGAAAATAAAGAGCTTAAATGATACGAAAGGTATGGCTGTTTCCGTAGACTTAGGTGTGGCAAGTGAAGATGGCAAAATAAATGAACAATTGATGTTGTTGGAAGATGCAATTAAAAAAGAGCATATGGTTCGATTTTCTTATGCAAATAATCATAATGAAGTAAAAGAGATTCAGGTAGAACCGGTTTGCCTCCAATACAAATGGTACAACTGGTATCTGATTGGATATTACGAAAAATATCAAGATTATTGTATGTTCAAATTAGTCCGTATGGATAGATTGCAGATAACAGATATTAAAAGCTCAAAAAAACATAATCTATCAGATATAAAGATGAGAGATAACAACGAAAATATTATACATATCAAACTTCATGGAAAAGCAGCCATAAAAGCAAAGTGCAGGGAATACTTAAACGGACGTATCACACAGGAATTTGAAAATGGTGATTTTGAGTTTTGTTTTTCCGTACCGGAGCATGAGACATTTTGGTATGGGGTAATTCTTTCATTTGGAAATAAGGCCAAGGTCATCGAACCGAAGGAAATAAAAGAACGTATTTTAAATACCTGCAAAGAAATTCAAAAGGAATATGAGGAATGAAGATGAAATTATATTCGAGAGAAAAAGTAAGACATATGCGGTACCGTTACCACAATCTTCAGCTTTGTATGAAGCGAATATCATAGGCATGTAATCCCTACTTCAGAACATCGAAATCAGATGGGGATATTTGAAATATTAGATCTTATTAGATGATATCAGGTATTTCGTAAAAGAACATGGCACGCTTTGCAAAATTTCTTCAAGTTAATAATTCGCAAAAAATATTAAAAAGTTAGGAGTGTAACAAAATGAAAGAAATCAAAAGATATAATATTAATGAGGACTGGGCACATTCGGGAATTATCCAAGCGGGAGATTTTTGCTTTATAAATTACTGCGCCCGTAATATAGGAGGTACTGTTGAAGAGCAAATTAACGGTGCCTTTGACGAGATGGAAGAACGACTGGCATTAGTAGGATTGACTCTTGAAAACGTCATACAGATGAATTGTTTGTTCAAAAATATTTGGGACATTCCGGTAATGGAAGAGGTAATTAAGAGAAGATTTAATGGCAAATATCCTGTACGCAAGTCATTTCAAACCGAATTTGCAGACCCAGGCGATTTGTTCTTCCAAGTGGATGCTATAGCTTATTCGGCACTAAAACCTTAGGGAAATATTTTCATTGTATATTTTGTTGGGTTTATAATAACTATTATTTAAAGATAACTAAAACCATTATTCCTTAACTGTCTTTTTATATGTTCTATGTTCAAAAAATCTTGTATAAATAAGCATAAACAAATATAATAAAACAAACGAAAGGAGCAGGAACGAATGTATTGTATATTAGTGACAGGAATTCCGGCAGCAGGAAAAAGTACTATGGCAGAGGCTATATCAGAGAGATTGAAACTACCTGTTATTTCAAAGGACACAGTTAAAGAATTGCTATTTGACAATGTTGGTTTTCAGTCGAGAGAGGAAAAAGTAAATCTCGGAGTTGCAAGCATGGAAATTATGTACTATGTTGCAGGTCAGCTTATGAAAGCAGGGCAATCTTTTATCTTGGAGAATAATTTTGAATATTCGTCAGAACATGGAATAAAAAATCTTTTAGAAAAATATCATTATTCCGTATTGACAATTACATTGACAGGCGATTACAAAGTGATTTACCAGCGTTTTCTGGAAAGGGAAGACAGTCCTGACCGGCACAGAGGACATATTGTGAATGACTGTTATCCTGAGAAGAAAGAGAGCAATCCAAAGAAACTAAAAGCAACATCTATTTCTTATGAGAATTATGTGTATGGAATAAAACATAGAGGATTTGATGCCTTTTTAGTCGATGGTACACAGATTAAAATTGATACAACGGATTTTTCAAAAATTGATATGGAAGAATTATTTTTAAAAATTGCGGCATGGAAGGAAGCGATTCCACATGATTGATGCCATGTTCATTTGGAAAAGGGGATTATACAGTAGAATCTGAAAGCAAACGATCATTTTTTCAAACTATGCAACACAAAATATCACACAAACAAAAAACCGACGTAAATACGTCGGTTTTCGTGTGCCGCAGACCGGAATCGAACCGGTACGGGAGTATAAGTCCCGCAGGATTTTAAGTCCTGTGCGTCTGCCAGTTCCGCCACTGCGGCATTCCTTATGATGTTCTCACATCATAAAT
>CANSLW010000033.1 GCA_947647815.1 uncultured Dorea sp.
GTGCAATCCTGAACAGATCAAATATACCTGGGGATTACTGGTGTATATTGTTTTGACAGTATTTTTTGCATATTTCTATACTTCTATTACATTCAACCCGTTAGAGATTGCGAATAATATGAAGAAAAACGGTGGTTTTATACCGGGTATCCGCCCGGGCAGACCGACGGTTGAGTACTTAACGAAGATATTGAACCGTATTATCTTTATCGGAGCATGCGGGCTCATCGTGATACAGGTTATTCCAATTCTATTTAATGGCTGGCTTGGAGCAAGAGTATCTTTCGGCGGTACTTCTCTTATAATTATTGTCAGCGTTATATTGGAGACAATGAAACAGATGGAATCACAGATGCTTGTGCGTAATTATAAAGGATTTTTGAATAGTTAACAGTTTCAACTCGCGGAATTATTTTCGCGGGTTAAACTGCTATAAAGAGGAGGAATTTCTATATGAAGATTATTATGTTAGGCGCCCCGGGAGCGGGCAAGGGAACCCAGGCGAAGAAGATTGCAGCAAAATACAACATTCCTCATATCTCAACCGGTGATATCTTCAGGGCTAATATCAAGAATGGAACAGAGCTTGGAAATAAAGCAAAGACATATATGGACCAGGGTCTTCTGGTTCCAGATGAGCTGGTTGTAGATCTGGTTGTAGACCGTGTAAAGCAGGATGACTGTGCAAATGGGTATGTGCTGGATGGATTCCCGAGAACGATTCCGCAGGCAGAAGCGCTTGATAAGGCACTGGCTGTAATCGGAGAGAAGATGGATTATGCAATTGATGTAGATGTACCAGATGAGAATATCGTGCATCGCATGTCAGGACGCCGTGCATGTGTAGGCTGTGGGGCTACATACCATCTGGAATATGCGCCAACTAAGGTAGAAGGCATCTGTGACACATGTGGAAAAGAGCTGATTTTAAGAGATGACGACAAGCCGGAGACTGTTAAGAAACGCCTGGGTGTTTATCATGAACAGACACAGCCGTTGATTGATTATTACACTAATGCAGGAATCTTAAAAACGGTTGATGGAACGGTTGATATCAATGATGTATTCCAGACGATTGTGAATATCTTAGGAGAGTAAGAGTATGGCAATCACGATCAAATCGGCGAGAGAGATTGAATTAATGAAAGAAGCCGGACGTATCCTTGAGATTGTTCATAACGAATTAGAAAAGGCGCTGCGTCCGGGAATGAGTACCATGGATATCGACAGGTTGGGAGAGGAAATCATCAGAAGCTATGATTGTATCCCATCTTTCCTTAATTATAATGGATATCCGGCGTCTATCTGTGTATCAGTCAATGATGAAGTGGTGCATGGAATTCCGAATAAACACCGTATTCTTAAAGACGGGGATATCGTAAGCCTGGATGCGGGCGTGATCTATAAAGGATATCATTCCGATGCTGCGAGAACACACGGTATCGGAGAGATTAGCAAGGAAGCGCAGGATCTCATAAGAGTTACGAAAGAATGCTTCTTTGAAGGTATAAAATATGCAAAAGAGGGCAATCATCTATTTGATATTTCAGCAGCAATTGACAGCCATGCAGCCAGACATGGCTATGGCGTAGTCCGCGATCTGTGCGGCCATGGAATAGGCACCGCTTTACATGAGTCGCCCCAGATACCGAATTATAAGGAAAACCGGAGAGGACCGAAGCTGAAAGCCGGGATGACACTTGCCATCGAGCCGATGATTAATATGGGGACGTGGGAGGTTAACTGGCTGGATGATGAATGGACAGTTGTGACGCGCGACCACAGTCTCTCAGCACATTACGAGAACACAGTATTGATCACGGAAGGTGAACCGGTACTTTTGAGTTTGACACAAAAATCTTAGCGTGGTAATATCGAGCTTAGATTTTTAGCCGTTCTTCGACCAGAGGGAGGAGAACTTCATTAACTTAGAAAGGATACTCTCATGGACGCATATGAGGCAGGGATGCTTGCAAGGTCAAAAGCAGGTCATGATGCAGGAAAGATTTATGTCATAATCGATGTTGACGACACATATGTATATTTAGCGGATGGCAGAATTAGAACACTGGATTGTCCAAAGAAGAAGAAGAAGAAACATGTCCAGATTATATATAGAAAAAATGATGTCACCGCGGCTGACGATGTAACAATTAAGAGGATAATAGATGTATATTCGCACTAGGCTCGTTAAAAACCTCGCCAAGTGCTTAAGAAGTAGAAACATCTCGTCACTAAACTCGAGAAAACCTCGTTAAGTGTCGAGATGTACATTCGCACTAGGCTCGTTAAAAACCTCGCCAAGTGCTTAAGAAGTAGAAACATCTCGTCACTAAACTCGAGAAAACCTCGTTAAGTGTCGAGATGTACATTCGCACTAGGCTCGTTAAAAACCTCGCCAAGTGCTCATAGCAGGAGGATATAAAGGATGTCAAAAGCTGACGTAATTGAAATTGAAGGAACAGTAGTAGAGAAATTGCCCAATGCAATGTTTCAGGTGGAATTAGAGAATGGACATCAGGTGCTGGCACATATCAGTGGGAAGCTGAGGATGAATTTTATTAAGATTCTGCCGGGAGATAAAGTGACATTAGAATTATCACCATACGATCTTTCTAAAGGAAGGATTATCTGGAGAGATAAATAGAAATGGATGATACGTAAGAAAAGATCCCCAAAAAGAAAAAAGGCTGCCTGGGCTGTCTTGGAAATATTATTATAGCAGTAGTTGTTATAATTTTACTAGTAAACGGGATTGAAATGTTCTGGCGCTGGTATCATCCGGAAGAGAATAATAAGGCGGCAGTAAATAGTAATGAATAAAAATAACTATTGACTTTTATCAAATCAGAGTGCTATAATATATAAGCGTGTTTCCGGGCATTTCTATACATTGAACGCTGAACAACCGCGGCAAAAGGGCGTGAAACGGGAATTTACGCATGGCAGACAAAGGCAGAGCAATGGATGAAAGGAGGATCTCACATGAAGGTTAGATCATCAGTAAAACCAATTTGCGAAAAATGCAAAGTAATTAAAAGAAAAGGAAGCGTTCGCATTATCTGCGAAAACCCAAAGCATAAACAAAGACAGGGATAGGCATTGTTTTCTTAGGCATAAAAATCTTAGCGAGGTATTGTCGAGCTTAGATTTTTAGTCGTTCTTCGAACAAAGTGAGAAGAACTTCCTTGAATAGGTTATGCAATCAAATTAGGCGGCTGATAGCCGACACACCAGGTGGTGTGTAGACTATTTAATATACAAGGAACACCTGTAGCCGGTGGTCATCCTTCGTATATTGCTTCTAATGCCGGCCCGTCATTACTGGAGAATATGCCAGTGGCCGGAAAGGGCATGGATACCGAAACATGCCTGGACGAAAGTCCCTATTAAAGACAGTATGTAGACAACAAAATTTTAAAAGAAAATTGGAGGAAATTCACATGGCTCGTATTGCAGGTGTAGATTTACCAAGAGACAAACGTGTTGAGATCGGACTGACTTATATCTATGGTATCGGCAGACCGAGTGCAACCCGTATTCTGGCAGAGGCAGGAGTAGATCCTGACATTCGCTGCAGAGATCTTACAGATGAGGATGTTAAGAAGATCAGTGCAGTAATCGATGAGACACAGATGGTAGAAGGTGATCTTCGTAGAGAGATTGCACTGAACATCAAGAGATTACAGGAAATCGGATGTTATAGAGGAATCCGTCACAGAAAAGGACTTCCGGTTCGTGGTCAGAAGACAAAGACAAACGCAAGAACCAGAAAAGGTCCAAAGAGAACTGTAGCGAATAAAAAGAAGTAAGCACTTAGTGAAAGCAAGCTGTTAAGCGCAGCTTGAGGTTAGTGCGAACTTCGTTCTTCGAGCAAAGCGAGAAGAACTACATTTAAAGTTTCATTAAAAGCTTTATTTAAATCAAGAAACTCAGAAAAAGAAAACAAAAGGAAAGCGTAGGTTAGTTTTATTATGGCAAAGAAAGTTACAAAGAAAGTGACAAAAAAGCGTGTCAAGAAAAACGTTGAACGCGGACAAGCACATATCCAGTCATCTTTTAACAATACAATCGTTACTTTAACAGATGCACAGGGTAATGCACTTTCATGGGCAAGTGCAGGCGGTCTGGGATTTAGAGGTTCAAGGAAATCTACCCCTTATGCAGCGCAGATGGCAGCTGAGACAGCAGCTAAGGCGGCATTAATACATGGTTTGAAATCAGTAGATGTAATGGTAAAAGGACCAGGTTCAGGTAGAGAAGCAGCAATCCGTGCCCTTCAGGCATGTGGAATCGATGTAACAAGTATCAAGGACGTTACCCCGGTACCACACAACGGCTGCCGTCCACCGAAACGCAGAAGAGTGTAGGCATAAAAATCTTGGTGAGGTTCTTTCGAACCTAGATTTTTAGCCGTTCTTCGTGTAAAGCACGAAGAACTTCATTGACATAAAAATCTTAGCAAGGTATTATCGAACTTAGATTTTTAGCCGTTCTTTGTGCAAAGCACGAAGAACTTCATCAAATATAGGAGGAAATCAAAAACATGGCAGTGAATAGAGTTCCGGTTCTTAAAAGATGCAGATCCCTTGGAATGGATCCGGTATACTTAGGAATTGATAAAAAGTCTAACAGACAGTTAAAGAGATCCAATAGAAAAATGAGCGAGTATGGTCTCCAGTTACGTGAGAAGCAGAAAGCAAAATTCATCTACGGTGTATTAGAGAAACCTTTCAGAAATTATTTCGAGAAGGCACAGCGTATGAGTGGTATGACAGGTGAGAACCTGATGAGACTGCTCGAATCCAGATTAGATAACGTTGTATTCCGTTTAGGACTTGCAAGAACAAGACGTGAAGCAAGACAGATTGTTGACCATAAGCATATTCTTGTTAATGGAAAACAGATTAATATTCCTTCTTATCTGATTAAAGCAGGGGATGTAATTGAGATTAAAGAAAAACACAAAAGCTCTCCAAGATACAAAGAGATTGTTGAGGTGACAGGAGGACGTCTGGTTCCAGAGTGGTTAGAGGCCGATCTGGAGAACCTGAAGGGAACAGTGAAAGAACTTCCAAGACGTGAAGTGATTGATGTTCCTGTAGATGAGATGTTGATCGTCGAGCTGTATTCCAAATAATAACCCGTAACACCACAGGAGGTGGACTTAGTGTTTGATTTTAATAAACCCAATATTGAAATAACTGAGATTTCAGAAGATAAGAAATATGGAAGATTTGTTGTAGAACCACTGGAAAGAGGTTATGGTACGACATTAGGAAATTCTCTGAGAAGAATCATGCTTTCATCTCTGCCGGGAGCTGCTATCAGCCAGGTTAAGATTGACGGCGTTCTTCATGAGTTCAGTTCTATTCCGGGTGTTAAGGAAGATGTTACCGAGATTATCATGAACTTGAAATCCTTAGCTATCAAGAACACATCTGAGACAGATGAACCAAAGACAGCTTATATTGAATTCGAAGGAGAAGGCGTTGTAACGGCGGCGGATATCCAGGTGGATCAGGATATCGAGATCATGAATCCGGAGACAGTTATCGCAACATTGAATGGCGGGGCGGACAGCAAGCTTTATATGGAGCTGACTATTACAAAGGGCAGAGGCTATATAAGTTCAGATAAGAATAAGAATGATGAATTGCCGATTGCGGTGATTCCAATTGATTCTATCTACACCCCGGTGGAACGTGTGAACCTTACGGTTGAGAATACACGTGTTGGACAGATTACAGATTTTGACAAATTGACATTAGATGTATATACTAATGGTACATTGCTTCCGGACGAGGCAGTCAGCCTTGCAGCAAAAGTATTGAGTGAACATTTGAAACTCTTTATCGACCTGTCAGAAGTGGCTCAGGCTGCTGAAGTCATGATTGAGAAAGAGGATGACGAGAAAGAAAAAGTTCTTGAGATGAGCATTGACGAATTAGAGTTATCTGTTCGTTCATACAATTGCTTAAAGAGAGCAGGCATCAATACTGTTGAGGAACTGACAAACAGAACTCCGGAAGATATGATGAAGGTACGAAATCTTGGACGTAAGTCCTTAGAAGAAGTACTTGCTAAATTAGATGAACTAGGCTTAGGGTTAAGCAGAGGAGAAGAGTAAGCGCGAAGAACTACCATAGATCCGTCAGTAAACCCGATGAGTATGGCGGAGCATTTGGCTAGTAAGCCCGAAGAAGCGTAACCAAGTGTTAGGGTACCTCAGGAAGAAGATGGCTTTTCCTGAGTGTACGCATGAGATGGAGGATTAGAAAAATGGCAAAGTATAGAAAGCTCGGCAGAACATCCAGCCAGAGAAAAGCATTGTTAAGAAACCAGGTAACAGCGTTGCTTTATCATGGTAAGATTGTTACCACAGAAGCAAAAGCAAAGGAAATCCGCAAAATTGCAGAAGGCCTTATTGCAATGGCTGTAAAAGAGAAAGATAACTACGAAGAAGTTACTGTAAAAGCTAAAGTTGCCCGCAAGGACAAGGATGGCAAGAGAGTAAAAGAAGTTGTAGACGGCAAGAAAGTAACTGTATACGATGAAGTTGACAAGAAGATCAAGAAAGATAATCCGAGCAGACTTCATGCACGCCGTCAGATGCTGAAAGTTCTGTATCCTGTAAAAGATGTACCGACAGCAAGAGCTGGAAGAAAGAGAAATACCAAGGATGTGGACCTTGTTGCAAAGCTTTTTGATGAGATTGCACCAAAATACGAGAACCGTCACGGCGGTTATACAAGAATCGTAAAGATTGGACAGCGTAAAGGTGACGCAGCGATGGAAGTTCTGATCGAACTGGTATAATAATTAGATAGAGATATTTTGTTTATAAAGAGGCTGTTGTAAGACAACTGTTATATACAATATATGGTGTTTGGATTCTATAAATCTCATTTGTATATTGTATATAATCTGTATTTTGCAACAGTCTCTTTTATTATTGTATGTAAGAAGATGCGAGTGGTAATCCTTCTGTATGCCACAACATGCAAGAGGACCTGTTGTTTGCATTTTTGGAGATTAAATTTGTGAAATATTCCTATAATACCATGTTAAAATATTGTCTATCATGTTAAAAAAACTACTTTTTAAAAACTACTTCCCAAAATATATAGACATGTTATAATAAAAAGACCTGCGTAAAGTGTAGAAATATGTAAAAAAGAGAGAGGATTAGACATGAGTAGACTAGAGATAGCTTCACCTAAAAGAGCCAGAATCGTGATGGAAGGGCTGTATAAGGATTTGGAGCGACGAATTGAATCCAGTCCACCGGGACTTTGCCCGGTTGATATGTCACGTGCATTTCTTGAATTATGTCATGCACAGACATGTGGAAAATGTGTTCCATGCCGTATTGGTCTGGGACAATTGAATCATTTTATCAAAGAAGTCCTTGACGGAAAGGCAACGATGAAAACATTGGATATCATGGAGCAGACAGCATTATCGATTATGGAGTCGGCAGACTGTGCAATCGGATATGAAGCGGCAAACATGGTGTATAAGGGATTGATCGGGTATCGCGATGATTATGTAGAACATATTAAGAACGGGAGATGTACCTGTACATATAATCAGCCGGTGCCGTGTGTATCCTTATGTCCGGCACATGTGGATATTCCGGGATATGTCGCTTTGGTAGGCGAGGGAAGATATGCAGATGCCATCCGCCTGATCAGAAAGGATAATCCATTTCCAACAACCTGCGGATTCATCTGTGAGCATCCATGTGAGGCGCGCTGCAGACGGAACATGGTGGATGATTCTATCAATATTCGCGGGCTTAAGCGTGTTGCAGCAGATTTTGCAGGAGAAGTAGATCCTCCGGCATGTGCACCGTCAACTGGAAAGAAGATAGCAGTATTAGGAGGAGGTCCGGGAGGTCTGAGCGCGGCTTATTATCTGCAGTTGATGGGACATCAGACAACAGTATATGAGATGCTGCCGAAGCTCGGAGGAATGCTGCGTTACGGAATTCCGAATTATCGCTTGCCAAAAGAGCGTCTGGATGAGGATATAAACAGTATTCTGAAGACAGGAGTAGAGGTAAAACACGGGCTGAAGATTGGTCAGGATATCACGATACAAGAGTTGAGGAAACAGTATGATGCCGTTTTGATCACGATCGGAGCAAGTACAGACAAAAAACTAGGATTAGAAGGCGAGGATGCAGACGGTGTACTTTCGGCGGTTCAGTTCCTTAGAAATGTTGGCAGGAATGAGATTATGGATCTGACTGGTAAAGAAGTTGCGGTTATCGGCGGAGGCAACGTTTCTATGGATGCGGTTCGTACGGCGAAACGCCTTGGCGCAAAGAAAGTAAGCATTGTATATAGAAGAAGAGTTGCAGACATGACAGCGCTTCCAGGAGAAATCGAAGGTGCAGTTGCAGAAGGAATCGAACTACAGACTTTGAAAGCGCCGTCATCTATTACTGTAGATGAGAACAATCATATTAAGGGAATCTATGTGAAACCGCAGATGGTCAGCGCGATCCGGGATGGAAGGGCAAGTATCAAGCCTACAGGAGAAGAGGATATTTACATACCTTGCGATATATTGATCGTGGCGATCGGTCAGAATATTGAGACACGGCATTTTGAAGAAGCTGGAATTCCAGTAGAACGAGGTAAGATTCTTACAAAGAGTACAGGAACTTTTGAGAATATGCCAGGTGTATTTGCCGGCGGAGACTGTGCAAGCGGTCCAGCGTCTGTAATCAAGGCAATTGCGGCAGCGAAAGTTGTGGCGGCTAATATAGATGAATATCTGGGATATCATCATGAGATTTCCTGTGATGTAGAGATTCCGGAAGCGAATCTGGATGATCGTACTCCTTGCGGAAGAGTAAATCTTACAGAGCGTGAAGCATGCGAGAGAGTCTGTGATTTTGAGGGTGTAGAGAACTGCATGACTGAAAAGGAAGCAAAACAGGAGGCAGGCAGATGTCTGCGCTGTGATCATTTCGGTTATGGTATATTCAAGGGAGGCAGAGAGAAATTATGGTAAATCTTAAAATTGATGGAAAGGCAATATCCGTAGAGGAGAATACTACCATTATGGAGGCTGCCGCTCAGAACGGAATTCCGATTCCAAAGCTATGTTATCTGAAAGGAATCAATGAGATTGCGGCCTGTCGTGTATGCGTAGTTGAATTAGAAGGAAAAGAAAAGCTGATTACATCCTGTAATAATGTGGCAGAGGAAGGAATGGTTATCTATACAAACAGTCCCAAGGTGCGGCGTCACAGAAGGACAACGGTAGAATTGATTCTTTCACAGCATGACTGTCAGTGCGTGAGCTGCTCAAGAAGCGGTAACTGCAGCCTTCAGTCAGTGGCAAATGATTTGAATATCCTTGATATTCCTTATAAGAAAGAGATTGAGAGGCAGCCGTGGGATAAAGAGTTCCCATTGATCCGGGATTCTTCTAAGTGTATCAAGTGTATGCGCTGTGTACAGGTCTGTGATAAGATACAAGGTTTAGGAATCTGGGATGTAGAAGGGACTGGTTCACGCACGACGGTAAATGTATCTGGTCATAAGAGTATTAACGAAGCGGATTGTGCTTTATGTGGTCAGTGCATCACTCACTGTCCGGTAGGAGCTCTCAGGGAGCGGGATGATACGGAAAAGGTATGGAATGCGATTGCAGATAAGAATAAGACTGTAGTTGTCCAAGTGGCGCCTGCAGTGCGCGCGGCATGGGGTGAAGAACTGGGACTTAAGCCGGAAGAGGCTACGGTTGGTAAGATCCTGGATGCGTGTAAACGGATGGGGATGGACTATGTATTTGATACAACATTCTCCGCTGACCTTACCATTATGGAAGAAGGAACAGAGTTCTTGAAACGATTTACAGAAGGAGAGCTGAAAGAACGTCCGATGTTCACATCCTGCTGTCCGGGATGGCTGCGTTTTATCAAATCTCAGTTCCCGCATATGGTAAAGCAATTGTCAACGGCAAAGTCCCCGCAGCAGATGTTCGGAGCTGTTATGAAGACCTATTATGCAGAGAAGCTTGGTGTGGCGCCAGAACAGATTTATACGGTGTCAGTGATGCCTTGTGTTGCAAAGAAAGGTGAAAGAGAGATGGAGCTGTTCCATGGCGAATACGCAGGGCATGATATTGATGTCGTACTTACAACACGAGAGCTTGTGAAGATGATACGTTCGGCACACATCAACCCGGATACTCTGGAAGACAGAGAGAGTGACCGTCCGATGCAGCAAGGCTCTGGAGCGGGAGTGATTTTCGGTGTAACTGGAGGAGTTATGGAAGCGGCGCTTCGTTCGGCTTATTATCTCCTCAAGAAAGAGAACCCGCCGGCAGATGCATTTACTGCGGTCAGAAGCCCATCCTTCCAGGCAAATGAAGGAATTATGGAGGCTGATTTTGCAATCGATGACGTGAAAGTCAGGACAGCAGTAGTCAGCGGACTTGGCAATACAAGACGTCTGCTGCAGAAGATAGACAGAGGAGAAGTTCACTATGACTTTGTAGAAGTCATGGCATGTCCTGGCGGCTGTGTCGGAGGCGGCGGGCAGCCAATCCATGACGGAGAAGAGCTGGCGTTTGATCGTGGAAAGAACCTCTATCATCTGGATGATCATGCAGATATCCGGTTTTCACATGAGAATCAGGACGTGCTTCAGATGTATGAAGAATATTTTGAAAAGCCTATGTCCCATAAAGCACATATGCTGCTGCATACGGAGCATACGGTACGCTAGTGGCATTATAATGTAATATTTTTCACCTGTACGGTTGGATGCTCAGACGAGCCTCCAACCTACTCATACATTCGCAAAACCGCGCTATTGCGCTGACGTGTCAGCTATCGCAGCCACTTTTTGCTCATTTAATGAGTAGGCTGCTAATCCGACAGCCCGTCTGCATTGCGGTAAACCGAATGCAAACGGGTTATCGGATTGCAACCGTACAGGGGGAATATTTTGGATGAATTGGAAGAAAAAGATACCCTTCTTGTAGATGCAGGAATGTCGAAATACCTTGACAAATGCACGCAAGAAGGGTATTTTATAGTATAGGTATAATTGCGTGTCGTATGAGTAGTGAAAAGGAGCATAGAATGGAAAGAAGTTACTGGCAGCATGGTATAAATGGCATCATTGGAAAGCTTATTACGTTGATACAATTAGGGGTATCTATATGGTTCATCAGCAGTCTATGGACCAGCGGCATGGTGCCGGTGAAATATATGGTGATTATCATAGTTGTCGCTCTGGTTATGTTTTTGATTACTTTTGGACTTCAGTTTATTAAGAGTAATGGGGCAAATCTAGCAGGGATGATTCTTAGCGTTCTGTTTCTGGCAGTTTTTGCTTTTGGAACGGCGGCGTTTCTGACGGCGAACAGTACGCTTGCAAATGTGGGCGGAGCTACTTATAAGACTGACAATATGCTGGTTGTTGTCCGTGCAGACGATCCTGCCGAGACGATTACAGACGCCAAGGACTATTTGTTCGGACGGCAGACAACTGTCGACCAGGAAAACACGGATAAGATGTTAGACGAGATACGTGAGAAAGTAGGACAGGAGATTTCAATACTTCAGTATGATACCATACAGGAAGAAGCTCAGGCACTGTTGAATGGAGAGATAGAGGCAGCAGTGTATAATGAAGCTTATGCAGGTGTAATAGAGGAAACTATTGAAGGTTATTCAGATCAAGTTAAGATGCTTCATCAATTTGGAATCAAGACAAAGATTGAAGTAGAAGAGAGAAGTGTTGAGAAACCGTTTAATGTCTATATCAGCGGTATCGATGTCTCAGGTCCGATTACTACAAGCAGCCGAAGTGATGTGAACATCATCATGACAGTAAATCCAGAGACGAAGCAGATACTTCTGACAACGACACCAAGGGATTATTATGTGGAAATTCCTGAGGTATCGGGCGGCCAGAAGGATAAGCTGACACATGCAGGCATCTATGGTGTGGACCGCTCTATGGCTACTTTGGAGAATCTCTATGGCATTGATATTTCATATTATGCCAGAGTGAATTTTACTTCCTTGATTAAGATTGTAGATGCGTTAGGCGGTGTAGATGTAAATTCTGCATATGCGTTCAGCGCGGGCGGATATAGTTTCTCTAAAGGAACAAACCATATGGACGGCAAGAAGGCGCTGGCCTTTTCAAGAGAGCGCCACAGCTTCTCTGATGGCGATAACCAGCGTGGAAAGAATCAGGAGGCAGTTCTGTCTGCTATTATACAGAAAGCGGCGTCTCCGGCGATTCTGACGAGTGCGAATCAGATACTTGGAAATATCGGTGATTCCGTAGAGACGAATATGACGCGGGATGAGATGGCACAGCTGATCAATATGCAGTTATCCAGTGGCGGCTCATGGAATATTGAATCGCAGGCTGCCAGCGGGCAGGGAGATTCTCAGGCGTGTTTCTCATCAGGTTCACAGTTACTGTATGTTATGTGGCCGGATGAAGCAGTTGTTGGGGAGTTATCAACGAAGATGAGACAGGTTCTGGGAGAGAATTAGTACAGAGAAAATTCTTTGAGGAAAGAGAGTATGTGAGATGATGATAGTGGATCCGAATCGAGCAATCGCAGCTGTTGTGATTGTAGTTATAGTAGGAATAGCAATATTCTGTTTCAGGAACAGGAAAATATGGAAAAACAGGTTGGTAAAGAGACATGAATAGACATGAATGGGAATTGACCTGGATTCATAAAGCGATTCTGGTGGCTTTTATGGATGTGGTCATTGTATTATTCTCCTACCTGGTTGCATTATTGGCACGGTTTGACTTTATTTTTTCTAAAGTTCCGCTGAATTACATCGAAGGATATCTGTGGTCCATGCCGTTCTGGGTAGCGGCCACGATAGTGGTATTCTATGTGTGCAGGCTGTATCACAGTGTGTGGAGTCTGGCAAGTATATCAGAGCTTCAGATGAGCGTAGTGGCATATATGGCGCTGTTGGTGGTATATACTGCGGGAGCGTTATTCATGCATCTTGGGATGCCAAGGTCTTATTATTTTATGGGATATGTGATCAGTTTTGGCCTGACGACGGCATTGCGTTTCTCATATCGTATCCTGCGTTTTTATCTTGGAAAAAATGAAGTGGATGCGGATGCTTCTGACCGGATCATGATTATTGGCGGAGGAGCTGCGGGGCAGATTCTAATCAAAGAGCTGACAAATGGAAAGAGAGCGCATACAAGGGTATGTTGTGTTATTGACGATAATCCGAATAAACTGGGCCGAGTCCTGGAAGGTATTCCGATTGTAGGTAACCGGAATGATATCCTGGCTATGGTGAAAAAATATAAGATTAACCATATTATCTATGCGATTCCGGCTACAACCGGAAAGAACCGGAAAGAAATCCTGAATATCTGTAAAGAAACAGATTGCAAGCTTCAGACCGTTCCCAGTGTAGCACAGTTGATTAATGGAGAAGTGAATGTTACCAGAATCCGTGATGTAGAGATTACTGACTTGCTTGGAAGAGCTCAGGTGAAGGTGAATAATAATGAGATACTTGCAGCTATCAGAGATCATGTAGTGTTAGTCACAGGCGGCGGAGGCTCCATAGGAAGCGAATTATGCAGGCAGATTGCCAAGGCAGGTCCTAAGCGCCTGATTATATTTGACATCTATGAGAATAATGCCTATGAGATACAGCAGGAGCTTAAGAGGGCATATAAGAGTCTGGATATTGTTGTATTGATTGGTTCTGTGCGCAATAATAATCGTATTAACTGGGTGATGGATACATATAAGCCGGATATCGTATATCATGCGGCAGCCCACAAGCACGTACCGCTGATGGAAGAAAGCCCGAATGAAGCGATTAAGAATAATGTAATCGGCACTTACAAGACCGCGAAGGCGGCGGCAAGGATAGGAGTAAGGAAGTTTGTTTTCATTTCTACAGATAAGGCTGTAAATCCGACGAATATCATGGGCGCATCCAAGCGGCTGTGTGAGATGGTTATTCAGATGATGGATCGAAAATGTGATTCAACGGACTTTGTTGCAGTACGTTTCGGAAATGTATTAGGAAGCAATGGAAGCGTTATTCCACTCTTTAAGAAACAGATTGCAGAAGGCGGTCCGGTCACTGTTACAGATAAAGATATCATCCGGTACTTTATGACGATTCCCGAAGCGGTATCCCTGGTGTTGCAGGCATCCTATTATGCGAAGGGCGGAGAGATCTTTATCCTGGATATGGGAGAACCTGTTCGTATCGATGATATGGCACGGAATCTGATTCGTCTGTCTGGTTATACTCCAGATGTGGATATTCCGATTGTGTATACGGGATTAAGGCCTGGTGAGAAGCTGTATGAAGAGCTGCTGATGAGTGAAGAAGGAATGCAGGATACCGAGAATGAACTGATTCATATCGGACATCCGATAGAGATGGATGACGAATGGTTCGAAGATAAACTGGAACTGTTGGATGAACTGAGTTGTCATGAGTCGGATGAGATTAAGCAGGTAGTGGCAGATATAGTGCCGACGTATCAGTATAAAAAGAAATGATATTTTCCCGTTACTTTTCACACCCACGCCAGTGTACGCAGTTTTAATCAACAGAATATCTCACACAGACGAGGTAACATTCCAGTGAACTAACTGCTAACTTCGACTAAGACACTCAGGAAGAGCCTTCGTGCCTAAGTCTCCGTAGGCAGTGGATTTCACCTCCATTAAGAGCACCTCTGAATTGTCTTCTTAGAGACATCCTGTTGATTCAAACTGCTGTTTACGGATGCTGTACGGAAAGTAACTTTTTCCATGGTGATAAATGGCTATTAGGGGAAATAGCTTGACAAATATGTGTAAATAGGCTATTTTAAATTAGGTAAGATAATGGTAATCTTAACTGTGATTTAGTTGCAGGCTAGTTGCAGACAGATTATAAATTATCTAAAATATAAGAAAAATTCTTCGATTTCCAAATCGTCGCTTCGCCGCGTTTGGAAATTTAAGTTGTCATAATTTATGAAATATCCGCCTGAATGAAGGCGGAATGGCGAAGCTTACACTTTTTACGTATATTTTAAGATTTGATGAAACGTAGACTTAGTGAAACGGCACACCCAGATCTCAAGAAAATAGAGTGAGATCTGGGTGTGCTGTTTTACTAAGTCTATATTTATGAAAATGTTTAAAAATTAGCAATATAGATAATTGTAAGAAATTCTTAGTGAATGAAAAATAGATTTCAAATTATAAATAAAGAAATGATTTATAAAGGAATAGGAGAGTGTATATGTGGTACGTTATGCAAGTACGTACAGGTTCTGAAGAGAATATTCAACTTCAATGCCAGAGGAATATTTCTTCTAATATAATGAGAGATTGTTTTATTCCTTATTATGAAGAAAAAAGAAATATTCAGGGAGAATGGAAGATACAGCGTAAGATCTTGTTTCCCGGATATGTATTCTTAGATTCGATGGAACTGACACAGTTATATATGGACTTGAAACAAGTATCTGGGTTAACAAAGCTTTTGAAGACTGGCGATGAAGTGATTCCGCTTACAGAGGAAGAAGTAGGATTTCTTCAGAGTTTTGGAGGGGAGGAGCAGGTTGTAGCGATGTCGGAGGGGATTATAGAGAATTCGAATGTAGTAGTTACATCTGGACCGTTGATTGGGAAAGAAGGATATATTAAGAAGATTGACAGGCATAAGAGGAAGGCATTTCTTGAGATGGAGATGTTCGGGAGAGTGCAGAAGATACAAGTGGGGTTGGAGATTGTTGTAAAAACATAAAGTTACACATGACATTAAAAAATGAAAGAGAAGATGATAGTACATGAATAATGATGACATTAAAAAGAGGACTATAGCATTTAGCCCGCCCGATATCTCTGAATTGGAGATTAAAGAAGTAATTGAAACATTACATTCAGGGTGGATTACAACTGGACCAAGAACTAAAGAATTAGAGACAAGAATGGCGCGATTTTGCAAAACAAAGAAGATGGTTTGTTTAAATTCGGCAACCGCAGCAGAAGAAATGAATCTTCGTATTTTGGGGATAGGGCCAGGTGATGAAGTTATCGTTCCGGCATATACTTATACAGCAACTGCTGCCGCAGCAATACATTGTGGGGCAACTGTGATTTTTGTGGACTCAAAAAGAGATGGCGATATAATCACTCGTGCTCCAGAGATGGACTACGATGCTTTGGAAAATGTAATTACAGAACGAACGAAGGCGATTATACCAGTGGATATAGCTGGAATTATGTGTGATTATGAACGGATTAATCAAATTGTAAGAAATAAAAGAAGTATATTTAGACCTAAAAACAGGATACAAGAAACGATTGGGCATATAGCGGTAGTAGCTGATTGTGCTCATGCATTGGGGGCATCACGTTATGGGAAAATGGCTGGCGAGGCAACAGATTTTGCATCATTCAGTTATCATGCAGTAAAAAATTTTACAACAGCGGAAGGTGGTGCTGCTACATGGAATATTCCCGGTATTGATGATGAAGAACTTTATCATCAATACCAATTATATAGCCTTCATGGCCAAAATAAGGATGCATTAACAAAAACACAGTTAGGTGCGTGGGAATATGATATTGTTGGCCCATGGTATAAGTGTAATATGACAGATATTATGGCGGCAATAGGATTGCGTCAATTGGATCGGTATCCTTATATGTTGGAACGGCGAAAAGAAATTATTATGAGATACGATAGTATGTGTGATGAATTAGAGATAAAGCGCTTGAACCATTATGGTAAAAATTATTCTAGTAGTGGTCATCTGTATTTGCTTAGAATACCGGGAATTAATACGAGAAAGAGAAATGAAATAATTGAAAAATTAGCTAGTTATGGAGTGGCGGCTAATGTTCATTACAAGCCATTACCTATGATGACAGCTTATAAAACTTTTGGATGGAATATTAATGATTTTCCTAATGCATATAGTTATTATCACAATCTTATTTCTCTACCATTACATACAAAACTTGATGATGAAGATGTGGAATATGTGATAAAGAGTTTTTCTAGAATTATAAAAGCGTTAAAGTAATATTATAGTAAAATGTTTTAAATATTTCATTAAAGGTGGATATATATGATTTCTGGAGAAAAAACAATAATACGTGGAATAACAAAAGAAAGCTCAAAGGATATCTATAAATGGGTTAATCAAGAAAAGTTGCGTTTGTATACGGGTACACTTTATCCGGTGTCAGAATATGAACATGATGAATGGATAAAAAAGCAAGTTTCAAGTAATGATAGAAAATTATTTCTTATTTGTGATAAAGAAACACAACATAATATAGGAACAATTGGTTTAAAAAACTTTGATTATATTAATAAAAATGTTGAGCTTTTTATTAGCATTGGAGAAGAAAAATATATTTCAGGTGGAAAATATAAAGGATATGGAACAGATGCAGTTGGCATTTTTGTTAAATATTGTTTTGAACATTTGAATATGCATAAAATTTATTTGCACGTATTTGAATCGAATGAAAGAGCTATTCATTGTTATGAAAAAGTTGGATTTAGAAAGGAAGGAACACTAGTCGAGCATCACTTTCAAAATGGAAAGTATGAAAATGTAATTATTATGGGAATTACTACTTTTTCATGATAAGTTAAATGTGTTTAGGTGAATTTTTTGAATAAAAAATTATATATATATATAAAACGAATTATAGATTTTTGCATAGCATTAATGGCTATGCCTTTTTTGGGTCCTTTTTTGTTGATATGTTTTGTTTTTATTAAATTAGATGATGGTGGTCCAGTATTCTATATTGCAGAACGAATAGGGCGTTTTGGTAAACCTTTTAAAATGATTAAACTTCGAAGTATGTATATTAATGCTCCAGATATTAGAATGAGCGACGGATCTACATTTAATTCTAAAAGTGATCCAAGGGTGACAAATTTTGGAAAAATTGCAAGAAGAATAAGTATAGATGAATTACCTCAAATAATTAATGTTTTAAAAGGTGATATGGCTTTTATAGGCCCAAGACCGGATTTAGTTTCTTATCTTAGTCAATATACAGAGAGAGAAAGACAGATTCTTATGGTCCGACCAGGAATTACTGGATACAATCAAGTGATAAATCGTAATGCTGTAGGAACAAAAGAAAAACTAGAAAATGATATTTATTATGTTGAAAATATGTCACCATTATTAGATTTGAAAATTATTCTAATGACCATAGAATCAGTTTTATTACAGAAGAATATATATCGATCTGATTAGAAAGAAAAGTTATAATTTGATTTCAATATATTTCTTATAATCAAAATAATCAAATGCATAGAAAAGAGAAGATATTATGAAGAAAATTATGATACTTGGAGCAAGTTCACTTCAACTTCCAGGAATAGTTAAAGCGAAAGAAATGGGATTACATGTTATTGCAGTTGATATGAATAAAGAAGCAATTGGTTTTAGATATGCAGACGAAGGGTATGTTATTAGTACAACTGATATATCTAATGTAGTAAAAGCTGCAAAAAAAAGTAAAGTCGATGGTGTGTTAACGTTGGCAACAGATATGCCAGTGCGTACGGTTGCAGCTGTAGCAGAAGAATTAAGTTTACCAGCAATAAGCATTGATAATTCATTAAAAGCAACTAATAAAGCATTTATGAGAGAAGCATTAAACAGCTATGGTGTGCCTTGTCCATATTTCATTAAAGTAAATAATGAAGGCGATTTTTTTCAAGCTGTAAAGGAAGTTACAGATAAAGGGTATAGATGTATTGTAAAGCCTGTGGATAATTCTGGAAGTCGAGGAGTAAATTTATTATCAAGGTACGACGAAGTATCACTTAAAGAAGCGTTTAAATATAGCAAGAAAAATTCGAGGTCTGGAGAAGTAATTGTAGAAGAATATATGGAAGGTCCAGAAGTATGTGTCGAAACGCTTAGTGTTGATGGCATATGTTTTCCGATTCAGATAACGGACAAACTTACAACAGGTGCACCATATTTTGTTGAGATGGGACATAGCCAACCTTCAAAACTTTCAATTGATGAGCAGGCAGATATAAAAAGAGTAGCCATAGCAGCTAATATGGCAATTGGAAATTTTAACGGCTCTTCTTGTACGGAGATTAAAGTAACAAAAGAAGGAGCAAAAGTTGTAGAATTAGGAGCACGATTAGCTGGTGACTATATGACTACGGATTTAGTTCCTTTGTCAACTGGTGTAAATATGGTGGAGAGTGTTATTAAGATTGCGCTTGGAGAAAAACCGGATTGTGCAATCAAATTTAATAAAGGATCGGCAATTAGATTCTTAGAGGCAGACGAGGGTATAATAAGATCTATTTCAGGAATTAAAGAAGCACAGGCTGTTTCTGGAGTAAAGCGAGTAGGTATAGATAAAAAAATAGGAGATGAGGTTGTACAGATAAAAAGTAGTCTAGATAGAATAGGTTATGTTATTGCTCAGGCAGATACTTCTCATGAGGCAACTAAAATTTGTGAGGAAGCTGTTAGCAAGATAAAGATTACAGTGGAAAAAATATAGATATAGTATAAGAGGGATATTTTTTAGTTATTTAATTTGGAGAAAAAATATGGCAGGATATGTCTTTTTATCGAATAGTACAAGACCAAGTAGAAAGGAACAGTATAGTAGAGAAGAGGTAAAGTTAACAAATGTTTGTAGACCGTGTTTGAAAACAGCACTTGAGATGGGATATAACGTTTTTTGGGGTGTAAACCGCGATAATCCGGAAGGCCTTCCTTGCGAATTGACTCTACATATGTATGATTCACATACATATAGAAGTATATTTGATTTTAAAAGTAATTGGATTGCATACAAAAATC
>CANSLW010000034.1 GCA_947647815.1 uncultured Dorea sp.
TATCGGAAGCATAGACAAGTGAAGATAGCTGTTATTAATTATTCGATGTACTAGATACAACTACAGAACCTGCCGCCGACAGATTCCTCCGTATGCTATGGCAAAAACAAGACTGTCAGAAAAATGTTACATTTTCTGACAGTCTTTATATTGTTCACTGATTTCTATCCTCTGTATATGATATCATCTCGTCCCGGTCCGTTTGAAACCATTGTAATTGGATATCCAATCTGCTCTTCTACAAATTCAACGTATTTACGGCAGTTCTCCGGCAATTCCTCGTACGTCTTAATTCCCCTGATGTCACATTTCCATCCCGGAAGTTTCTTAAGCACAGGTTTTGCTTTCTCAAGTAGATGTGTAACCGGAAAATCTGTCGTCACTTCGCCGTCAATCTCATAGCCGACGCACACCGGTATCTCATCCAGATATCCTAATACATCCAAAACCGTAAATGCAACGTCTGTCGTTCCCTGTAACCTGCATCCGTATTTGGAAGCAACACAGTCAAACCAACCCATTCTTCTCGGACGTCCGGTAGTAGCTCCGAATTCACCGCCGTCTCCTCCACGGCGTCTCAATTCATCCGCTTCCTCATCAAATATCTCGCTTACGAACGCACCCGCGCCGACTGCACTGGAATATGCCTTGCATACAGTAATCACCTTCTGGATCTCATAAGGTGGAATTCCTGCTCCAATTGCCCCATAAGCCGCCAGTGTAGAAGAAGATGTTACCATCGGATAGATACCATGATCCGGATCCTTCAATGTTCCGAGCTGTCCCTCTAATAATATCTCCTTTCCCTCTTTCAGGGCATTATGAAGATAAAGGGAAGTATCGCATACATATGGCTCAATCATCTCCTTGTATTCCATCAGTTCCTGATAAAGTTCTTCAGACTGAATGAGCGGCTTATGATACAGATGCTCTAACATGACATTCTTCTGGGCCGCAATCCTCTCCGTCTTCTCCTTTAACAGCTCCTCATCAAAAAGTTCACTTACCTGGAACCCAATCTTCGCATATTTATCTGAATAAAACGGTGCAATGCCTGATTTGGTTGAGCCAAATGATTTGCCCCCCAGCCGTTCCTCTTCATATGCATCAAAATTCTTGTGATAAGACATGACCATCTGTGCACGGTCTGACACCAATATCTTCGGCGCCGGAACTCCTCTGTCAACAATAGACTGGATTTCCTTAAAAAGAACCGGAACATCAAGCGCAACACCGTTGCCTATAATACTCGTCGTATGGTCATAGAATACGCCTGAAGGCAGGGTGTGCAGTGCAAATTTTCCATAATCATTAATAATTGTATGTCCTGCGTTCGCTCCTCCCTGGAATCTTATGATAATGTCCGCTTTCTTCGCTAACATATCCGTAATCTTCCCTTTTCCTTCGTCTCCCCAATTGGCGCCAACTACTGCTTTTACCATTTTAATTCCTCCTACGTTATTACGTAACTTTTCATTTACCAAAGTAACTCTTGGAAATCACTTAGCATTATACTATATTTTCCTGCATCTGTAAAACGCATTTTCTAATTCTATCTTAAAATCCTCTTCTGGCTGCCGTTCACACGCGCCGTTCTGACAAGTGAACTAAACATTACATAAGCGGCGCAATCATCCGCAGTACCTTTCCCGCAATCTTCGTGAGCATCGTTCTCTCCTTCACTTCAACCAGAGTTACTTTGTGGCATTTTTCCAACGTATCCTGGAAATCTTCTTCAATCCTGTCAATCTCCGGATTATTGTAGATGAAAACACCACACTCAAAATGCAGATACAGACTCCTGTAATCCAGATTGATGGTTCCCACTGTCGCTGTGTCATTATCCGACACAAATACCTTAGCATGGACGAATCCCGGCGTATATTCATATATCTGGACGCCACTCTCAATCAATTCTTTATAATAAGTCTTTGCTACCGCAAATGCATACCATTTATCAGGAATATGGGGCATGATAATCTTTACTTCAATGCCGCTCTTTGCCACTCTCGTCAATGTCATAATCATCTCATTGTCCAGAATCAGATACGGCGTCATGATATGTACATATTTCTTCGCATGGTTCAATATATGAAAATATACTTCTTCTCCCACATTCTCATTATCAAAGGGACTGTCTGCGTATGGGATGACATATCCTAATCCCCGGCGCAGTCCTTTCCATTTAGGTGTCAGATATTTTTTATAATGCTCTGGCTTATGCTCCTCTACATTCCACATCTGTAAGAACATCATGGTAAGGCTCTGTACTGCGTCACCCTTAAGCATAACCGCCGTATCTTTCCAGTGTCCGAATCTTACCTTCTTATTGATATACTCATCTCCCAGATTCACACCGCCTGTAAATCCGACCTTTCCGTCAATCACACATATCTTTCTATGATCGCGGTTATTCTGTGTCGTTGACAAAAACGGCTTGATCGGATTGGACATCTTGCACTGGATACCCCATTTCTCAAGCTGACGCGGATAACTATACGGCAGCATGGAGATTGCACACATCCCGTCATACATGAACCTCACTTCAACCCCGTCTTCCGCCTTTTCCTTAAGCACCTCAAGAATCGTTCCCCACATGTATCCCTTTTCCACAATAAAATATTCCATAAAAATATACTTCCGCGCCTTCTTCAATTCAAATATCATAGCCCGGAACTTATCTTCTCCTAATGGAAAATACTGCACTTCCGTATTCCTGTAAGTGGGAAATCCAAGTTGTCTGGAAAGATAATACGACAAATGTGCATTTGCAGACTTACTTGCCCATAGATTCTTCACGATTTCCTGATCCTGCTGCATATATGGCTCTGTCTCAATCCTCAGCGTTGACAACCGATCCCGCATGAACCGCGTTCCTATCTGCATCTGCACAAAGACATAGAATAATGCGCCAATCAATGGGAATACTAAGACACATAGCATCCAGGTCATCTTGAACGCTGGATTGCCTTTTGTATTTATAACGTGAACCAATACGACAGCCTCTAAAATCATCAACGCGCCATAAATATAGGGGAGATAGTCCTCCAGGCGGTAAAATGACTCAATCATAAACAAAAGCTGCAAGACAAGCAGAATCAGTATGATTCCTGTCCTGCTGAATACTATACGAAACAAACCTTTTTTCGCCGTACCCGGTGCTTCATTTTTATTCATTACTACACTTACTCCTTTACACACTAAAACCAATTACGTAAACATACTTTTTTTATCCTTCTGAACGAACATACGATTCAGTTTACCACAAATCTCCCCATTAATCCAGAAATAAGATTCAAAAATATAACAGTAACCAAAAATTAAATTTTATGATTATTTTAGAGGAAAAATAATACAATATGTGATATGATAGATAATAAATATTAGAACACGTTTGAAAGGAGTTATATTTATCATGAAAAAGTGGATTAGAGGTTTAATAGGACTGGCTGCTGCCGGCGGGGCGCTCGCAGGTCTTATCTATTATTTTAAGAAACAGGATTCCTGTGAAGACGATGAATTTGATGATGATTTTGAGGACGATGATTTTGATCTTGACAGCGACTTAAAGCCAGTTTCAGACCGTGAATATGTTTCTCTGAACCCGTCTGCAAAAAATGAAGAAGAGACAGAAGAAGATTCTGATGAGGATGAAAGTTCTGCAGCAGACGCGCCTGTTAAGGAAGATGATTCTAAAGAAGAGAACTCTTCTGAAGAGGATGAGGAAGAGTAGTCAACAACCCCTATGCAGGCATACGGGGCATCAAGCAAGCAACGATGCAGAGCATCGGGGTATATGGTCTTTACTCCGTTACGGTCGATCGCGGGAATAAATAAAATAATTCAGGAACTGTCCGGAGAGATTTATTTCCAGGTAGTTCCTGATTGTTGTTTCTATTTTTTGTAATTATTTCACCTGCTAATTTGAAATATAAGGAGAGATAACAATGGCTGGCAGACAGGTAAAACTTGAACATGCAGAAAAGGGCAGCATCTTATATCATTACACGAAAAGCAACGGAATCAACGGTATTATAAATCATAACTGCTTCTGGGCAACCAAGAGTGATTTCTTGAACGATCCAAATGAATTCTCCCATATCCAGGGAATTGTAGACGAAGTATGCCGCGAGAATATAATAGACCAGGCATTAAGAGATATGTTCCTTCAGGATTCCTTCTACGCTGAAACCGAGAAAAAAAGAGAATATTTCGTCCTTTCTTTTTCAAAATGCAGAGACAGCATTACCATGTGGTCAGAATTCGGAAATAAGACCGGTTATAACATAGGTTTCAGGAGTAATGAAATTATTGCAAGAATAGAAGAAGCTGCCGAGATTGCTTATCATGGCCTCGTAGTTTACAACGCCAAAAAACAGAGACAGCTGATTCGTAGAAATATCTGCAATTATCTTCCTAACCTGTTTCATATGCCGCTAGTTGACCTTTTAGAACTTGGAAGACAGAATCCACAGGATGACAACTACATAAAAGCCTGCAGGAAATTCCAGAAAACAACAGAAGTCTATGCTATGTTCTTTAAACATGAAGGGTTTGCAGAAGAACAAGAATATCGGTTTGTATTTAAAAAGCGAAAGGATACGATCGTACATTTCCGCGCAAAAGACGGATTCATGCTTCCTTATATCGAGATTCCCTTAAGCGAAAAATATCTTCCGATTGAAGAGATCATGGTCGCTCCACAAAACCACATCGATCTTGCAAAAAGCGGAATGGAATATATGCTGCACACAAAAGGATACGCGGCTAACGTATCCTTATCCAACATAAAACTGAGATATTAAAAGAATTCCTGATGTTTATATGTCTATTCTTTGCGGCAGCTATCGAAAGCAAAGCTGCCGCATAACAGCGCCAAAAATATATCTTTATAACTCATAAAAAGTGTAACCACATCTGCCATTCTTTTTTGTGCAATACAATGCTTCGTCTGCCTGACGGAACAATTCATCCTTATATCCCTGTTCTGAGAATGCCACGCCTACACTGAGCGAGTATTTCGGGAAATCATCCTGAGGATTCTGTAAGATTTCATTAATCTTCTCAATCTTACTACTGATAGTCTCCTTCTCATCAGAGCCGGCCTTCTCCATGATAACGGCAAATTCATCCCCGCCAATCCGGATAACATAATCGTCTTTTCTGAAATTCTCTTCCAGAAGATTTGCAACCTTGATTAATGCCTGATCTCCCATCTCATGTCCATAATTGTCATTGATTGCCTTGAACACATCCACATCTAACAGCATAAACGTTACCGGTTTTGTTGCTTCCTTTAACTTTTCCTTCAGATGTTCAAACGCCTGACGGTTCAAAAGGCCGGTCAATGCATCCCTCTCTGCTTTCTGCCGCAGCATATCCTGCTGTTCCTGGGACATCTCATATACATTATTATATGTAGCGGCAAGATATTTGAACTCGTAAGCTCCGGTGATCTCCAGTAAGTTATTATTCTGAATACAATTCACATAGATCTTAATCGGCCTTAAGATCAGAACTGCAATCATGATATAAGAGAGGATAATCAGTACCACGACCAGTACCGTGTAGATACTCTGACGTATCAGTGCATTCTTCATGGCATGTTCGCTCTCTGCCTGATCCCGCTCACAGACTGTAATCACACTTTTTGTAACATTCGACAGCTTTTCTTCAATCTGCTGCTTCATATCCCGGTATTCCTGGCCGAATACTAATTCTGCCGCCGCATCTGATTGTTCCTGTGAAGTGTACGTTGCCTCCTCCTCTGACAGCGGATACTCCTGTACTCTCTTGGGAAGGCTGTTTACATCTTCCCCCGCAGACAGCGCCGCAAGCTTCATGGAATGCATCTCCAATTCCATAAGTTCATTAGATAACCGGAGCGCTTCTTCCGTCATCTGCAGTGCCTTATCATCCTTACCCTCCAGATGTTTCTCCATCCCCTGCAGCGCAAGGTCTCTTCTCCTTGTCTCCTCTACTTCTGTAAAATAATTGTCCACATGACCAGTATCTTTCGTAATAGCATACAAACGCACCTGCTCTGTCAGATAATCCGAACCAACCATCATATCTCTCGCATCATTCTGTGCCAGGATATATTCATTTGTCATATCCACCAGTCTTTGATGACGGTTCATCACGTTAATGATACCGTCTCCAATCAGAAACGCCACTATAAGCGTAACTCCTACCATCCAGAAACTGATTGTCTTGATTCTGAGTCCCTTCAATGAATTTGATTTTCTTTCTGCAGACGTATTCTCGCTCATCTTCATTTCTCCTATTTTCATATTGTATTATTTACTTTGATGCCGCATTCCCACTTCTTGTTATTTACAATCGAAAACAATGGTTCAATATTTTTACAGCTTCTCTGATCTGTTCCTCAGTCAGATTCGCATACCCCAACAGAATCGTTGCTCTCTCATCCGCACTCTTTTGAATCCGGTAATCTGACAACCCGTATACCCGGATGTCTTCCTTTTCTGCCCTTTTAATTAGTTCTTCCTCTGACATTCCATTTTTAAACGTAAGAAGAAGATGCACTCCTGCATGTTCTCCTGATATATTCAGAATATCCGACATACCCTTAAGTTCTTCAATCAGCACGTCATGCCGGCTCTTATAGAGCGCCCTGGTCTTATTGAGATGCCGTTCATAATAGCCTTCCTCGATAAATCTCTGTACAATCAGCTGATCTACTTTAGAAACAGTGGAATGTACAAAATGATCCTTCTTCTCATATTTCTCCAACAACGGTCCCGGCAGCACCATATAGCTTAACCGGATCGCTGGCGCTATCGACTTGGAAAATGTACCGAGATAGATCACCTTCTCATGTGCGTCATATCCCTGCAGGGCAGGAATTGGTTTCCCCTTATAGCGATATTCGCTGTCATAATCATCCTCTACGATATACCTATTCTCACGCTTTGCAGCCCACCTAAGCAGCTCCATCCTCCGGTTAATAGGCATTACGATCCCGGTAGGATACTGGTGGGAGGGAGTCACGTAAGCAATGTCCGCCCCTGATTTCTCCAGTTCAGATACCTTCATGCCATTCTTATCCAGGGAAACCGGCACCGTCTTATAAGATAATGCATTTGCCATACGATATGCCTGCTTATACACCGGATCTTCGAATGCAATCCTGTATTCGCCTCCTAAGATCATACTCAGCAGCATCAGTATGTAATCGCTTCCTGCTCCGACGATAATCTGTTCCGGAGAACAGTTCACCCCTCTCGCCTGATGCAGATAACTGCTGATTGCATTACGGAATCCATGCTCTCCTTTCGGGTCTCCGGACCGGAATAATTCTGTTCTGTCATCAATCAGAATCTCCCTGGACAGTTTCCTCCATACATTATATGGAAAACTTCTTAAGTCAACGCCATTGGGCGAAAAATCATATCTGTACTTTCTCCTCGCCTTCTCCTGAACCGGCACATCTGTCTTCTCTTTCTTTAGACGGTACAATTCCTCCGTCTGCGCAACAAAAAAACCTCTATACGGCTCAGACTCAATATACCCTTCCGACAAAAGCTGCTCATACGCCAGCTCCACCGTACTCCTGCTGACCTCAAGGTATCTCGACAACGCCCGGGTTGACGGCAGCTTCTCTCTGTATCCCATCCTTCCGTTCTGGATATCTGCCTTGATATAACTATAGATCTGTTCATAGAGCGGAATCTTCGAACTGCTCTTTAGACTTATCGTCAATTCATTCATAAAGCCTGCTCAACTCCTGATACATAAAACAAAGGGATTGGAGCAGACACTATCCCTATCTAATACATGATGATAAATCAAGTAAAATCACCATACATTAACAGACATACCATCTTGCAACAACCCCTCTGAACATACTGTCTTATTTCGGTAACTTAAATGAACTCTTCAAAGACACAATCCTGTTAAATACCAGCTCTTCTGGTGTAGAATCCTTCGAATCGATACAAAAATATCCATTCCTTACAAACTGGAAGCTGTCACAGCCCTTTGCATCTGCAAAACTGTCCTCCACATAGCATTCCTTACGAATCGTAAGTGAGTTCGGATTCAGATTCAGAGAACCGTCTTCTTTATTGTATACGCCCTTCTCCTCATCCACCAGATTCTCATACAGGCGTACCTCTGCCTGTTTGGCATAAGGCGCTGCCACCCAATGAATGGTTCCCTTCACCTTCCGTCCGGTAAATCCTGTGCCGCACTTCGTCTCAGGATCATAGGTGCAATGCACTACCGTTACATTACCGTCAGCATCCGTCTCATAACTTACACATTTTACAAAATACGCATGCATCAGGCGCACTTCATTTCCCGGGAACAACCGGAAATACTTCTTCGGAGGCTCGATCATGAAATCCTCCCTCTCAATATATAACTCCCGGCAGAATGGAAGCTTACGCATACCAAGTTCCGGATTCTCCAGATTATTTTCCACATCCAGATATTCCGTCTCTCCCTCCGGATAGTTGTCAATCACCAGTTTAATCGGATCTAACACCGCCATCATACGGGGACGCTTCATCTTCAGGTCTTCTCTGATGCAGTACTCAAGCATGGCATAATCCACCGAACTCTGGCTCTTGGACACTCCGCACATCTCAACAAACATCTGCAGAGACTCCGGTGTAAATCCTCTTCTTCGAAGCGCCGCAATCGACACAAGCCTCGGGTCGTCCCAACCGTCCACGATTCCATCCATGACTAACTTCTTAATGTATCTCTTTCCTGTCACCACATTGGTCAGATATAACTTGGCAAATTCAATCTGCCTCGGCGCAGGGTCGAATTCACACTCCCGAACTACCCAGTCATAGAGCGGCCTGTGATCCTCGAACTCCAGCGTACAGATCGAATGGGTAATCTTCTCCACCGCATCCTCGATCGGATGAGCAAAATCATACATTGGATAGATGCACCATTTATCTCCCGTATTATGATGCGCCATATGTGCCACACGATAGATAACCGGGTCACGCATATTGATGTTCGGAGACGCCATGTCAATCTTAGCGCGGAGAACCTTCTCCCCGTCCTTATATTTCCCATCTTTCATCTCTTCAAATAACTGAAGATTCTCTTCAACACTGCGGTCACGGTACGGGCTGTTCTTCCCGGGTTCGGTGAGCGTTCCGCGGTATTCACGGATCTCGTCTGCACTTAAGTCACAGACGAATGCCTTCCCCTTCTTGATTAACTTAACTGCGCACTCATACATAACCTCAAAATAATCCGACGCAAAATACAGATGATCCTTCCAGTCAGCGCCCAGCCACTGTACGTCTTCTTTGATCGACTCTACAAACTCCATATCCTCTTTCGTCGGATTGGTATCATCGAATCTAAGATGGAAGGTTCCGTTATATTTCTTAGCCAGTCCTGAATTCAAAAGGATTGACTTGGCATGTCCGATGTGAAGATATCCATTTGGTTCCGGCGGAAATCTGGTGCATACTTCCGAATAGACTCCTTCTGCCAGATCCTTATCGATCTCCTGTTCAATAAAATTCTTGGAAACTGTCTCTTCTCCCATGTTTCTCCTCCTTCTTGCAGATACATAATTCTATCATATTATCATAATGATCTAATACAGCTTTTATCAGCTAAACCCTGCACTGTCTGTTTCTCATGATGCCGCTGTGCCAAACAGATACATATTATCACAAAAAACATAGCGAAACAAGATAGTTTTGCACTTGCGGTTTCAAACAGTTATTATAACCGTCCCTTCAATGCCAGTAACGCCTGGGTGATGATGGCCGCATGGTCTGCCGCCGTCATCCCCTGCTCTATCACCGTATAACTTTTTTCGCTGATTATCCCGTCTGTCCGGATTGTCTCTTCCACCACTGCTCCTGTATGCAGGGATTCCCTTAGAATTCACGTCCGGTAAAAACAGCCACCGAACGCGGACGCATGATAAATTCCCTGTCAATGCGTACTTCTTTCCCTTCTTCGTAGCAATACCGGCCTTCGCCGTCGCCATATGTGTTGACACTTAGATGCCACGCCGCCATATTCTGAAGATACGGCAGCGTGATCCTTGCGTCTTCCCAATGGGTATTCACCGACACATACACGAGATCATCTCTGCCTTTCTCTTTATCATATCCGGCAAAACTTGCCGAAAACGTCCTTGCATCACTCGGGATATCCATCTTCTCCGCCATAAGATCATGGATACGCAGCGGCTCCATGCCGCACACCGCGTCCGGAAGCCTCTTACGGATAATCGGATGCTTATTCCGGTAATCGATCATAAACCGGAAGAACTGGAACAAATCCTGATTCTTCTTAAGCATATCCCAGTCAAGCCAGGAAGTCTCATTGTCCTGGCAGTAACAGTTATTGTTGCCATACTGTGTATTGCCGAATTCATCTCCTGCGAAAAACATCGGCGTTCCCCTGCTGCACATCAGCACGGCGCAGGCATTACGGATCATACGGTAACGGAGCTTTAAGACCTCCGGATCGTCCGTTTCCCCTTCCGCCCCGCAGTTCCAACTGCGGTTATCATCTGCGCCGTCTGTGTTATTCCACCCATTCTTCTCATTGTGCTTCTCATTATAAGAATAGAGGTCATAGAGCGTAAAACCGTCATGGCAGGTCAGGAAATTCACACAGGAATTATATCCCGCATAATCTCCCGGATCCTCCGGATGTCCTCCCCCGTATATATCCCCGGAACCAGCAATACTCCACGCCGCATTACGGGATTCCCAGTTCTCGCCTTTTAGGAACCCTCTGACAGAATCCCGGTATCTCCCGTTCCATTCTGCCCAGCGCCTGCTTGCCGGGAAACTTCCCACCTGATACATGCCACCCGCATCCCATGCCTCGGCGATCAGCTTCACATTGCTGAGCACAGGGTCATAGGACAGGCTTCGAAGAAGCGGCGGATTATTCATGGGCGAGCCGTCTTCATTCCTCCCAAGGATACTTGCAAGGTCAAACCGGAACCCATCAATGCGGTAGCTGACCGTCCAGTATCTTAAGCATTCCAGTATCAGCAGCTTTACAATGGGATGATTACAGTTCAGCGTATTACCGCAACCGCTGAAATTATAATAATTCCCGTCCGGCGTCAGCATATAATAGACTCTGTTGTCAAGTCCCTTAAAACAGAAGGACGGTCCTTTCTCGTTCCCCTCCGCCGTATGGTTAAACACAACATCCAGTATTACCTCGATCTCATTGTCATGAAGCGCTTTGATCAGTTCCTTCAGCTCTCTTCCTTCATGGTTATATTCCTCCGTAGCTGCATAACTGGTATTGGGCGCAAAGAAGCCGACCGGATTATATCCCCAGTAATCCAGAAGACGCTGCCCGTCCACCTCACGCACATCCCGCATCTCATCAAATTCAAAAATCGGCATCAGTTCAACTGCATTCACCCCAAGTTCTTTCAGATACGGAATCTTCTCCATCAGTCCCGCAAATGTACCCCGATGCTTTACTTTTGACGACGGATGTTTGGTAAATCCCCTGACATGCAGTTCATAGATAACCAAATCACACATCTCCTGACTGGACTGCGGCATATCCCCCCAGTCAAACACATCCTCCACCACTCTTGCGTGATAAGCTCCTACCTTCCGGTCACCCCATCCGCGCCATCCTGCAATCGCTCTTGCATAGGGATCCAGTATTACATTCCTGCTGTCAAATAATAGTCCCTCCCCCGGTCTGTAGGGACCGTCTATCCGATATGCGTATTCAAATTGCGTGATATCCAGATCGAACACGATCATCGAGTATACATCCCCTATCTTATACTCATCCGGAAATGGAAGCACCGCATATGGTTCTGCTTCTCCCCTGTGAAACAGAAGTAATTCACAATGAGTACCATAATGTGTATGAATCGTAAAATTCACGCCGCTTGGAAGTACGGTCACCCCGTTGACATCAAACATCCCCGGCCTCACAAGATACCCTGCAATCTCGCCCATCGGTTTTACTGATATCAGATAATCCTTCAGACTCTTGGTACTGTATGCCTTCATATTCTTCTCCTTTCTTCGGTATCTTCAAAGATATTCATCCCCAATATTACTGTCGATTCTCTGAAAATACCTCTGTCTTATCCTCATCGGACAATTTTCAAAGTGCAAAAAAAGCCCTTGGCAATCAAGGACTTCTTAAGCTGCCTAGCGGAATCGAACCGCCGACCTCCGCCTTACCAAGGCGACGCTCTACCGACTGAGCCAAGGCAGCATGCATACGATATGCAACATTGATACTATACAATATTTCACACAGTCTTGTCAATAACTTTTTAGGCATTTTTGACGCATTTTTGACGCTTTTTACCAAATAAGCTGCCATCTGCACATTAATTGGTGTACGCGGTTTGAATCAGCAGCCGCTATCCTGTCAAATCTACAGTCAAATAAACCTTAACAGAATAACGGCCGCTGAACCAATTATTTCCACATCTTATGAATCTGCCTTATTACTTCTGCCCCCACCTGTTCTGTAGCAGCTGTTCCTCCCATATCGGGAGTAAGGTTTCTATTTTCTAAAAATACTCCTTCTATAGCCTTAATGATGACTTCCGCCCATTTTTTCTCTCCCAGAAAATCCAGCATCTGACTCACAGACCAGATAGCGGCAAGAGGATTTGCAACACCTTTCCCGGCAATATCCGGCGCCGACCCATGGACAGGTTCGAACATAGACGGGTATGTTCTCTCAGGATTGATATTCGCCCCTGCCGCAATCCCCATCCCGCCGCTGATTGCAGCTCCCAGGTCAGTAATGATATCTCCGAAAAGATTCGATGTGACTATGATTCCAAAACGCTCCGGCTCCATAACGAACATCATGCTGGCTGCATCTACCAGCAGCGAATACGTTTTTACATCAGGATATTCCCTGCCGACTTCCTCAAAAATCTGATCCCAGAACACCATGGAATAATTCAACGCATTTCCTTTACTGATACTGGTAAGGCTCTTCTTCTCGCTGCGCGCTAATTCAAAAGCATACTTTATAATACGTTCTGTTCCTTTTCTTGAGAATACTCCTGTCTGCAGTACAGTCTCATTCGCCTCCCCCTTATACAGCCATTCGCCGGCTCCGGCATACTCTCCTTCACTGTTCTCCCTTACTACAATCATATTGATCTTTTCAGGGTCAGCGTCTTTAAGCGGGCTTTGCACGCCTCTTAACAGCCTCACAGGCCTTAAATTCACATATTGGCCGAACCCTTTTCTGATCTTCAGCAATAAATCCCACAAAGACACATGATCCGGAACTTTTGGGTCCCCGACCGCCCCAAGATAAATGGCGTCAAACTCCTTGAGCTTTTCCATCCCGTTTGCTTCCATCATACACCCGTTTTCCAGATAGTATCTGCATCCCCACGGAAAACAGGTAAAAGAAAAGCCCAAATCTTCATCCAACTCCTCAACACATCTTAAAACCCGCACCCCTTGCTCTATCACTTCTGGTCCGATTCCGTCTCCCGGTATCACTGCAATTCTAAAATTTTTCATCTTATCCCTGCATCTTTCCGTTTAGTACGATCATTTTCAATTCTGTCATCTCTTTGATGGCATATCCCGGGCCTTCTTTTCCCATGCCGCTGTTCTTAACTCCTCCATATGGCATCTGGTCCACCCTGTAATTGCAGGTATCATTAATGATGACTCCTCCACATTCTACATTTTCTGCAAATAGCAGAGCCTCTTCTATCCTGTCTGTCAGAATACCTGCCTGCAGCCCATACGGAGTACCATTCACCAGATGAATTGCTTCCTCTAAGTTCTCATATTCATTGACTACGATAACTGGGGCAAACATTTCTTCCTGAACCACAGGCGCATCAAAAGGAGCATCTGCCAGAATTGTCGGATACAGGATATTGCCTTCAGAAACATTTCCGGTAATAAGCTTCGCTCCCATCGCTATGGATTTTTCTATCCGCCTGGCTGCATTAACCACCGCATCATGAGAAATCATAGGCCCTAACTGCGTATTCTCGTCCATAGGATCCCCAAAAACCACAGACTCTGCATACTTCTTCATTTCCGAAATCAATTCTTCCTTCCGGCTTTTGTGAACGTAGACTCTCTGAACTGAGATACATACCTGGCCTGCATTTGCGAATCCGGCGGCACAAATCTTTCTCGCCGCAATCTTCATATCCATTTTTTCAGATACCACTACCGCCCCGGTAGAGCCAAGTTCCATGGTAATCTTTTTGATTCCTGCTCTCCGGCAGATTGCGTCCCCTGCCTGATATGAGCCTGTAAAGGATATCTTGCGTATCTGTGGATCTGATACTAATGCATCCCCCAGCTCTTCGCCAGATCCGCATACCACAGTCAGAGCATCTGCCGGAAGACCGCATGCTATGAATAATTCCCCCAGCATCATTGTTGTAATCGGCGTCTTACTGGCTGGTTTTACAATGATAGAATTACCTGCCGCAATCGCAGGTCCTATCTTATGACACGCCAGATTAAGTGGGAAATTAAATGGCGTAACCGCAAGCACGATTCCCACAGGAACTCTTTTACAGAACCCGATTCTTGTCTCGTTCTCTGCTTTTTCAATCGGGATTACCTCTCCACAGATTCCTCCTGCTGCATCTGCAGACAGCTTAAGCGTATTCGCCGCCCTCTCTACTTCTTTTCTGGAATCTTTGATAACTTTTCCCACTTCTTTTGTCAACATTTCTGCAAATACTTCTTTTTGTTCTATCAATTTCTGTGAAGCCAGCCGGAGTATTTCCGCCCTTTTCTCTACCGGCAGGTTCTTCATCAGGCGGGCGCCCTTCTCGGCTGTCTCCATAACTTCAGGTATGACAGACGAATCACACTTCGCCACACGTCCTGCTAATTCTCCGTTGTATGGGCTTAATACTTCTATCTGCCTGTCCCCGTCTCTTTTTTCTCCATGTATTAACATATTACTCTACCCTCCGCCATACATACTTTTATCCATTCCTTTACTACCTCTTTCACAGAATCCGTTACAGAAGGGTAAATCAAATCCACCGGTGGTGTAAGCGCGCCTTGCTTTTCTATCTCCTCTTTCATCCTGTTCAGATAGGTATATCGGATAATTGTTCCTACGTTTACTTTTCTGATTCCTCTTGCGATACATTGCCTTACATCCTCTTCGGGAACCCCGGTTCCTCCGTGCAGCACCAGCGGAATCTTTATATTTGCCGCCACTTCTTCCAGACGCTTAAAATTAATCTTTGGTTCTCCCTGGTAGAAACCATGCGCTGTACCGATTGCAGCCGCAAGATAATCTACACCGCTTTTTTCTGCCGCCAATACCGCATCCTCTGTCTGTACAAGGCAGTCCTCACCCTGATAATCTCCTTCATCTCCCCGGCTTTTTATCTTCCCCACTTCTCCTTCTACTGCACAGTCATGAGCATGGGCATATCCTGCCACCTCTAAGATTGCGGCAATATTCTCATCAAGCGGCTTCCTTGACGCATCTATCATCACTGAATCATAGCCTGCATCTACTGCTTCTTTACACAGATTCACATCATTGGTATGATCCAGATGCAAAAATGCCACAGCCCCGGTACGCTTCCCCAGTCCATCCACAGCCGCCCTAAGTACCGCTGGTCCATACATTCTGGCAACCTTCGGCAAAGAAGCGGCAAATACCGGTGTCTGAAGCTCTGCAGCTGCTTCCATGATAGCTGTCAGCTCGAAAAAACTTGCAAAGTTAAAATGAGGAATGGCGTACCCTTCCTTTTCCGCCGCCAAAAAATATTCCATTATTTTCTCTCGCTTCATATTGTAAGAATCCTCCCTGTCTTTAAAAATCTGCCAATTCACAGCCTCTTAGATATCTTTCTATCATCTCTTTCTCCGGCTCAACAGGATCTGCCGCAAGTCCCGGTATATAGCGACAGGCTTCATACAATGCAGGAGTAACTTTTTCATGGATTCCTACGCAATGATGGATATAGGGGCCATATATGAATTTATGCTCCCATTTCGGCCAATCCTTAAATTCAATCCAGACATATGTCCCGTGATTATAAGGACCTTCGGTTCCTTTTCCCTGTCCCATAAGCAAAGAATATTCTCCGCGGACTCCGTCAAACCGGACAATCGAGATATCTCCGCCCTTCAATTCCCAGCTTCCCACCACCGGCGCCTTCCGGTTATAGTGAATATTCAATTCCAAAGGCTTATCTTCTCTTGCCAGTTCTTTCGGAAATACACCGCAATGCCAGAATAATTCCGCATTATCATTCTCAGGATGTCTTGCCGTCACATCCGCCAGGAATATTGGCGAGCTGCCCCCTGCTGCCGCCTGCGTCATAACAGCGCTCACTGCCCCATGAATATCTGCTTCACAGATTACAGGAAATCCCAGGCCGCTTAATTCAGACAGGGCAAAACATGGTGAGATTCCCACTGTATCAAACATAGGCCCCCAACATTGAGTTGCCGCCGCCGTCAGATTCTGTTCCTTTGCCCAATCCATTAATGTAATGACAAGCCCCGCCACATTGACAAGTTTTTCCTTCGGGAAATGAATCCTCTGCATCTTCTCATATGTGCTTTCGGCTCTCTCCTGCACTTCATTCATCTTAATATCCAGAGTTCGCTCATATCTCTTTTTCAGTTCCGTAAGAGTAAGCGGCACCAGATCAATTCCATAGCGTTCCAACAACTCTCCTTCATTGCATTTGACCGACCAGAAGGCGTCCGGCCGAAGACTGATCTGCCCAATCCTCATATTCAGGAAATACTTCACGACTCTTGCCGCCGAAATAAAATTATTGAACAGTCTTTCAAATACTGGCTCCTTAATTGAGCAATTAGTAATATAGCTAAACGGTACTCCCATACGCTGTAAGACCTTCGTACTTGCGAACAAGCCGCACTGGCTGTCTCTGTACCGGTATCCTTCGTTATCCGGCATATCTTCTCTCGGCCCCCACAACAGGATTGGTTTGTTCAACTTTGCCGCAACCTTTGCCACTGCATCCTCCGCCCCAAAGTTACAATGTGGGCAGAATATCGCATCCACTCCCTTTTTTACAAAGTATTTATAGACAGTATCAACATCTTCCGGATGGTAGAGAAGTCCTTCGTCATTTAAGAAGTCAAGGCCGACATAATTTACTTTTCTGTCTTTCATCCATCTTTCGATATCTTCCTTTGCCGCTTTTGCACTCCCTGGATTAAAAGCTTTATCTCCATACATATTCCTTCTTGTCGGCATAAAACCAAGCTTTACTGACATTTTTCTTTTTTCCAAGATTACTCAGCTCCTTTCATCATAAAGTTATTGTTTTTTTAATTCTATTGGTTTAATATTAGTTATAAATAAATGAATGTTATATTTTAATAAGGAGAAAAACGTGATTGTATTATTCTGTGACGACCAAAAATCCGTCCATACTTTTTTGGAAAAATCCATCAACTGGAAAGCTCTGAATGTTACCAGTATTTTTCACGCACATAATGGAACCCAATGTCTGGAGCTTTTAAACTCAAAACATCCTGACCTTCTTCTTCTGGACATCCGCATGCCTCAGATGACCGGTATCGATATCCTCAAAGAAATGTCCTGTTTAAATCTTAACACAACCACCATCATCCTCAGCGCATACAGTGATTTCAATTATGCAAAAGAAGCATTAAAACTGGGCGCTTTTGACTATGAGTTGAAACCAATTGATTCTGACAGGCTGACTCAGATACTCACCCGGGCGCTAAAGGCCCAGACAAACGCCTATATGACCTGTCTTTATAAGATGTTATCCGGTCACAGTTTCGCAAGCCATTTGTCTCTGGACCTGCTCGACCGGCTGGGCATCCGGCAATTTCTGGGGATTCTCTGCGTTTTCCCGGAAACTGCCGCCCCTGATATCATCCTGCAGTTTCGTGAATACCTGCAAGAATATTATAAATACATCATCCCCTTGAATGATTCGGAACTATTCATTCTGTATCCTGTTTCTGGCAATGATTACCAGCAGACTATTAGATCTGTCCAGGAGCAGCACAAGGAACTGTGCCAATTCATGGAAGGGACTGGTCTTAAATTCTCCGTAAGCCTTATTGGAAAAGATATTTCTTTTCTTAATGAAGCACTGGCTCAATGCCGTAAGGCGCTCCGTGATGAATTTTATTCCAGTACTGACTTTTTTGTATATCATGATCATCCGTTATCGGACGACCTGCAGCCGCTTCTTCTTCAGTACCGCTTACGCATCTACTCCTGTCTGACTAACGCCAATGGCAGAAATCAGATTCCCGGAATACTAGATAAGATGTTTGAATTATTCACTCAGAACAGGATTGATTTTGATGCACTAACTGACATCTGTTTTAATATTCTGTATTACAACATCTCCGTAATCCTGAACCAGGACTCTGAGATTGAATTTCACCTGCACAGCGACATGAAAAACTGCAAATCCTTAAGTGAACTCCGGACTCTGATGGAGGATACTCTCATGCAGAGATTCTTTAATGCGGTATCCGATATTGCAGAAAAGACGCCAATCCAGAATGTCCACAGCTATCTTGAGCAGAACTTTACTGAAAATATCAGCCTGGAAAATCTGTCCAGGAAGTTTTTTATCAGCAAATACGCGTTATGCCGGGGATTCCGCCAGGAATACCAGGAAGGACTATGGGATTTCCTAAAACGCCTCCGTATGGAACACGCCAGGAGCCTTCTCACTACTACGAATCTTAAAATCTATGAAGTCGCAGAGCAGTGCGGATTTACCGACGCCAATTATTTCAGCAGTACTTACCGGAAATATTACGGCCATACCCCATTTCAGGAAAAAAAGAACATCTGAAAATCTATTCTTTGATTCCGCTAAATGCCACTCCTTTGACAATCTGCTTCTGGAAAATAAAAAATACAATAAGCACCGGAAGCACTGCAACCACTGTTGCCGCCATTGAATAAGCCATGCTCATGTCTGACTGCCCCCTGAAGAAAACAATTCCTACAGGCACCGTCATGATCTTCTCCTGCGTAATCGCAATAAAAGGCCACACAAAATCATTCCACTGCTGCAAAAAGGTAAATATCATAAGGGAAGCTATCGCAGGCTTCATAAGCGGGAAGATAATACTTCTCAGAATCCTGAAAGAATTCGCTCCGTCAATTCTTGCTGCCTCAAAAAGCGCTGTCGGAAGCCCGTCCATGAACTGCTTAAGCAGTATCACGCCAAATGATGACCCAAGTCCCGGCAATATCAAAGAAGCATACGTATTGAGAAGTCCCATCTGGCGGAACAAAAGATACATCGGTATCATCAGGCTATGTATCGGTATCATCATTCCTGCCATGACGACCCAGAACCATATCTTCTTACCTGGAAATTCAAATTTGGAAAATGCATATGCAGCCGACATAGACAGCACAGCTCCGCCAAAAGTCACCACGCTTGATACCAGAAGGCTGTTCAAAAGCCATCGAAAGATATCTGCCTGCTCACTGGTAAATACATAACGGAAATTATCCAGAGTAAACGGCGGGGCAAACCAGGTACTTATATCTGTAACCACTGAATTTAATGGTTTTAACGAAACAATCAATGCCCATACCATGGGAATCCACCATATAACGGCTAACCCTATGGCAATTACTATCACTATTATTCTCGAAATTTTCTTTTTACTCATAACTGTCTCCCCCTAATCAATCACGTTCTTTGCAACTTTAGAGGATATGGTAAACTGGATGCCCGATACTGCTAATATAATAAGCATCAAAAATATGGATGCCGCTGATGCTCTTCCAATCTC
>CANSLW010000035.1 GCA_947647815.1 uncultured Dorea sp.
TCCCTCCGACTTTAGCCGCCGCCAGAAAGACATACTCCGGTTTCTCATTCTCGAAAAAGCTCTCCACTGCGTCCTGACGGCAAAGATCCAGTTCTTCATGTGTACGTGTTATCAGATTTTCATACCCCTGCCGTTTCAATTCCCGGACAATTGCCGATCCCACCATTCCCTGATGTCCTGCAACGTAAATTTTAGAATTCTTCTCCATTGCACAGCCTCCTCACTCGTCCTGTTTAATGTCGAGAGCCACTTTCTTCATATCATGTTCCACCATAATGCGAACCAAGTCTTCGAAAGACGTCTTTGTCGGATTCCATCCAAGTTTCTCTCTCGCTTTCGCCGGATCTCCCCACAGATTCACAACATCTGTCGGACGGTAAAAATCCGGTGATACTTCAACTATCACTTTCCCGCTCTTTTTGTCTATTCCCTTTTCACCCATGCCTTCTCCATGCCATTCCAGCTCAATACCTGCATAATGGAATGCCATCTGTGCAAACTCACGAACCGAATGCTGAACTCCAGTAGCAATCACATAATCCTCCGGCTGTTCCTGCTGCAGAATCAGCCACATACATTCCACATAATCTCTGGCATATCCCCAGTCACGCAGGCTGGATAGATTTCCCAGATAAAGCTTCTCCTGTACTCCCTGTGCAATCCTCGCTGCTGCCAGTGATATCTTGCGGGTAACAAAGGTCTCCCCCCGCCGTTCTGATTCATGGTTGAACAAGATGCCGCTGCAACAGAACATATGATATGCCTCACGGTATTCCTTTACAATCCAGAAACCATACTGCTTCGCGACGGCATAAGGACTGTAAGGATGGAACGGGGTCGTCTCACTCTGCGGCGCTTCCTCCACCTTACCATACAGTTCTGAAGTAGACGCTTGATAGATGCGGCAGGTTTCCGCCAACCCACACAGGCGGACTGCTTCCAGAACCCGGAGCACACCGGTCGCTACAACATCCGCCGTATACTCCGGTACATCAAAGCTTACCTGCACATGGCTCTGCGCCGCCAGATTATAGATCTCATCCGGACGGACCTTTGCGATAACTGACATGAGGCTCATGGAATCGCTCAAGTCCCCGTAATGCAGATGCAGCTTCTCATCACCTTCCAGATGCACAATGCGTTCTCTATAATCTACCGAAGAACGGCGGACGATACCATGAACTTCATATCCCTTCTCTAACAGGAATTCCGCAAGATAAGAACCATCCTGTCCGGTAATGCCTGTAATCAACGCTTTCTTCATGTGACTCTTCAACTCCTTATTCTTTATTTTTGTCACCCCAAAATCAATTATCCTTTATCATATTGTTATCAATTTCAGGAAATCATTCCGCAAATTTATCCGCAAGTTCCATTGACAATCGAACAGTTACATCTGAGTTATAATGCTGATGTTCTCCCCATCTTCCAAGTCCATAGACCCCCTTCTTCCTACTCCAACTAAGCAATCTCTCCATAATCTCAGGTTTCCCAATTGTATTCAACGGATATGCATATTGATTTGTATATTTGAAGTTATCCTCTGCCATATCTGTATCAATCCATTCCGTGTTCGTCTCCGTCCAGTATCCCTTACTGGACGGGCAGAAATTATGGCGTACCAAAATTCTGTGATACAGATATTCCTCTCCCGGGCAATAAATCCAGTGTGCGTCCGTATTGAGTTTTTCCGGATGATATGCTGTCTGAATAGATGTAAATCTCAGCTCCTCAATCGAACAGGCTATCTCATACGGCATCCCTGTGACTTCTTCAAACTCCATCCATGGAATGGTTGTGATGATGTGATCCGCCCGGTATTTTTCTTTGTTCTCTGTCTCAATCTCTTTCTTATCAAAATCTATTTTCTTTACGGCATTATGGTACGCAATATGGCCTTGTATAGAATTCGCCATGCGAATCCATAGTTCGCCATAACCATAGTTCTTCGGATAATAGAATTGCGCATGCCCGGGCTGTTTTCCATATGCTCTTCTTTTCAGACACGATAACAATATTTCTTCAAAGCTTACGTCCGGCAGTTTTTTGAGCCAATAGGTGCCCAACCAGTTCAATTCTTTTCCAAACATCTTCCGGTTATATGGAAGCATATATTCCTCTGCGATTTTAGACCCCAGCTTCCAATGAATCCAATCCATGAATTTTTCAGGCATCTTTGCCCCGGTATTACTTCCGGCTAATGCCACAGATTTGAGATACTCTACCTGATCTTCTATACCCAACTGCCAGATATTGTCTTCCAATGGATGCCCAACCAGCGTCTCTCCCATTAAGATTCGGCTATCCCTGGTATATAGATTCCATTCTTCCAAAGGCATGAAGTCAAACAGAAACTGATTGACTTGCGAATCCCGAACATCCAGAAAGTGACCCCCGCCAATATCAAAAGGAGCGCCGTCCACCTCTGCGGAACGGCATAATCCACCGGCCTCTTCTTCTCGTTCCAAAACCAGGAAACTGGTCTCTCCCGCTTGTTTCAGCCGGTTAGCAAAGGTTAACCCCGCCGGACCAGCCCCAAGAATCAGATATTTCATAAGTTCATCCTCCATCTTGATAACTTGACCGGATGGATATACAGATTCCTCTTATCCCAGTTCCGATAGAACGAATCGAAGTTATACTTCCACTCGTCTTCAAAACTTTCTCTGTCTTTCTGTTCCCACGTTTCTATGGACTGAAACCCGGTTTCTTCCAAGAAGACCACGTCTTTCCTGTCTACAGACAGGACAACTGACGTCGGAAACGAGATCTCAGCAAATAAGTTCATCGCAGAAAACACACCGCATAACCTGGCTACCGGAAATAATATCTCTTTTTTAAGCAGGAAAATATCGGAATATCCTCCTGCCATTGGATACGGGACCTTCCGGCTGTTTCCATTTCTTATAATAAAGTTTTCTATTTCTTTTGCTCTGTCCAACCGCTGCTCCTGATAAAAATTTCCCTCGAAGAAATCATCTTGATACTCTTCTGGGTATTTCATACGGAAAAAATCATCAAATCTTTTTAATGCGTCCTGATGCCTTGGAATACTTCCCTCCCATTGAGTTTGATTCTTTTTCAGGAAAGGGGATGACGAAAATCTCGCATGAGGCCATTCAAACATTCCTGGCCCGTTAATCGGCACCATATCCTTCACAAATACTGATTTTTCTTTCATTTTGAGAAGTTCTAAAATATTATGTTCATCTATTTCCGGAGAAAGGATTAGGTCATCACCAATAAAGCAATAATACCCAGCTTCCACGTCCGTCAGTCTCGCATACGCCTGGATTAAAAATCCCGGGAACTGATACGATGATTCATATACTGGAATAACGTCCGTATCCGTTCCTTCATAAAACGGCATAAGGAAACGTATCTTATGGAACCGCTTTTGGTATATGGCCTTTAGTTTCTGTATATTCGCATCAAACCTATGATTAAAGATGATGACAAGACATACCGTTCTCTGATGTGCATCCTCTACTTCTGTTTTCTTGTTCTCATATTGCATGGCCGCCTCCTCCTGACTCCGCCTGCGTCTCTTTTCAGTTCAAACTCCATCCGTACAAGAATCTATCAGAAACGAAGTTCCCGGATATTCTGCAGTGTCTCCTTATAAGCCTGTTGTTTTCCAAACAAAAGCGTCGTCCCTAACACAAACCCCGCTACACCTTTCGGCGCATATTCCAAGATCTTATCTGCACTGCACGCCCCGTCCCAATAGATCTCGAAATCCATGTCTTCCTTAAGCGCCAGAAGTTTCGTGATCTTCTTTCCCACATACGGCAGATACATCTGGCCTGCGTTCCCAGGATTCACAGACATCACCAATACCTTCTTAACGATGCGCAGCATCTCCATCACTGTCTCCACCGACGTCCCCGGATTGATGGCAATCCCTGGTATCAGCCCTGCGTCTATGATGCTCTGCAGCGTGGTAGACGGATGATACTCCGCTTCCGGATGGATATATACCGTATCACCCTCCCGCAGATGCTCAAGGAACAGGTGGATACGGTTGTTCGGATGCTCTATCATAAGATGCACGTCTAAGGGTTTCTCTGTAGAACCAGCTATATACCGCATATCATTCAGAGACATAGCGAAGTTAGGGACATATCGTCCGTCCATGATGTCTACATGGAAAGAATCTATGCCTCCTTCAGCAAGTTCCCTTACTTCCCTTTCCAGATTTCCATAATCAGCGCACATCATAGACGCCATAAGTTCAAACTGCATATCTCCTACCTCTTCTTTTCTTAAAATTAAAAGTTCTTCAAGATATAACCAGAATCACTTCTTCCGGACGGCTTCTGCTGTCTTGCATTTTATCATAATCTATATAGGCGCACCCATGCGCTTACATCACACGGCATATAATACCGTCTCCGTATCTCCTGCAGAATAATGGCGGAGATACAATCTGTAATCCTCCCTCATCTCCAAGATCAGCCTCGGCAGTTCCCAGATATCCTCCGGCTTATGATATACGCAGACAGCCAATTTGGGCTTGTACTTCACAATCGTATTTCTTGCGCCTTTTAACGCATTCTTCTCGGCACCCTCTATGTCCATTTTGATAAAAGATGCCTCGCTTCCATACAGGACTTCATCCAGTGACGTGACTTCTATTTTCACTGCATTTTCTTCCCCGCCTGCGGCGATATGGGAATCCGCCGTCCCATTTGCAACAAAAGAAAGTTCCTGTTCTCTATCCCACAACCCCTTGCCGATAATCTCAAAATCACCGATATCTCTCGACAGCAGATTCTGCCGAACCCGTTCTATATTTCTTCTGTCCGGTTCAAAGCAAAGTATCTTCTTATATCTTTTGCCGCACTGCTGCGCAAATCTTACCGCAGACGTCCCATCGCAGCTTCCGCCATCGACAAAGACTTCATTTTCTCCATAAGTCAGATACGGAAGATCAAAATACTGCCGTCCTTCCGTCGCATCATACCATGCCGTCCCATCTATAATATTCTCTTCGCTTATTCCCAGTTCCAGCAACTGTCGGCGCATCTCATAGAGAAGAGACTTCGAAGGAAGTACAATCTTCTCTCCCGAATATATATTCATAAAGTCCTGTGGCTTTAACACCGGACTTCCCATATATGCATCATTCTTTGGCCAGTTATCCACAAATCCCTTCCAGGCCTTTGCCCCTCCGGTCTTCTCATACAAAGTCTTTCCATATGCCCCTGCTCCGAATATCCATGCTTTTCCTTCCAGACCTGATATCTGCTCTTTTAATGCAGCCCATCCTGCATCTGACTCGGAAGTCCTCATGAACTCCTCCGCCATCCATTCGATATGTGACGCATCTCCTGTCATACTATATAAAAAACGAGAACAAAAAATATCTTTTGACATATCGTCAGCAATCGCCTGATAGATCCTTTTTATCTCCTTTTGTCCAACCATCATTGTTCCTCCCTCAAAGTCCCCGAAAACCTTGTCGTTTCATTCTTCGCTCCAGCCTATCGTCACTCAAAGCTCTCGTTGCAGCGGTCACATGACTGCTGGCGTTCACCTGGCTCACCGCCCGCAGGAATCAAGCTAGAAACCTGCATCCGGCATGTACGATATGGAGTTTCTCACGGTTATGCATAAAATATAATGTAGATAACGACTCTCCCATATACCCGATATATCTGTCCGCACGTTCGCTTCCTTTGGGTGCGCTTAGTTCTTCTGTACGTTCCAAAACGGGGAACAGCCAGCTGCAATAATCCCGAAGTACATCCTTTCGCGCCAGTATGATGTTATAATTGTACAGGTACTGTTGCTTAAGCGCCTGCGAAAAAGCTTCTGCATATTCCGGATGGATCTCTTTGAGCGCCCTTAGCATTGCCTGCCAGTCCTCATCTTTTAAGTATCTCTGGTGGTGTTCTTCTATATCCGGCTCGTACGGCATCGGATAGGGCAGCACTACGTCTACGTCATTGTCCGCCAACCGCAGTATATCGTCCTCACTCAGGTTCAATATTCTCCGGTACTGAACCAGGCCGTAGTATTGATAACGATCATTTTCTGCCTCTGAACACAATCTGTTCTTCCAGATCCAGTACAAGCCGGTCAGTTCGCAGTAATTCACATTCTTCTCAGATATTCCCTCGCCCCGGCAGTCAAGAACGTCCGCAACCCGTTCTTCACACAGCGCCGCCCCGACCTGAATCGGTGTAATCCATGCCGGCAGGTTATAGTTGCCGCTTAAGGGCTTGTCCTTATAAAACTTTGCCATATATGCGATAACAGACGCTTTGTGATATCCGATTGGAAGTACCGATAGCGGAAGGAACAACTTCTTTTGAATATGGTAATATCCCATCAATTCCGCCCACCTTAGAGAATCCATTCTTATAAAATAATGCAGTCCATGTGATTCAAGTATTTTTTCTACTTCTGTCATCATATTCTCAGGCGTAGCTATCAGAACCTCTGTATTATCTTTCTCTTCCTGTGAAAGATTATCTGCAAAGGAATCTATCTGTAATACTGGAATGCCTGCCAAAACGGACGCATTCACACCTCTTTCTGACACAAGAAAACACCGTATGTTTCGATTCAGACAGCAGCTTTGTATCGCCTTGCAAAGACCGAGCGCGATTCCCTGTGCACCAAATATTGCCAAATCCATAAAACACTCTCCCCTTTACGACTCCTCGTCCACTTTCCAATCTGCCCTCGGATTATCAATAAATTCTGATGTCAACCATCTGACTTTATCTCTGCTCACCCCTAGCGACTCTATATACTTTCCCATATTCTCCGCCGCCTTTTTACGTGTATTTGCAATCAATATGAAGTCATATTTATCGTTCAGTTCTTTAACATATCCCGGTGGCCGGACAACAAATTCCAGATCATTATAATCTTTCCAATTTGAATCAATCCAAGCGGTAATCTGAATTTCTTTTTTATATAAATAATATTGATACACGCTTCTTCCCATCGCTCCGGCTCCATAGATTACAATCCTGCTGCCGTCAGGTATCTTTCCATATGGGGGAAATTTACTTTTTTCTAAAACCGAGTATTGATGCAATAAGTTATATGCTTTTTCATACTGTATAAGTTGAAAATCCAAGCGATACTCCGGCATACTGTTTTCTTTCATGTTCCTTAAGCCTTCCAACAAAATATTCAGTTTCATCTGCTCCGGCTTTTGGCGCTTCTTAGTCAAGGAATCTGCATGCTGTACATAATGATACGCACATATATCTGTTATGCAGATCTTCTTAGCTTCCTTAATCCCCGGATAAACAAACAGCACATCATCTCCTATGCTTATAGAATCATCAATACGTTTTCCCACGGATTCCATAATGTCACGGCGGATTAACTTATTCCAAAGATGCGGTTGTACGCCATACTCAAAAAATTCCCCAGAATATATTACCCTTGATAAAATCTCTTCTTTGCTATAGCATCCCGATGAGATATTGTTAAACACTTTAATGCTGTTCTTGCCGATATCATGATAATGCCCAGCCGCAACAATATCCGCTCCGGACTTTCTCTGCACTGCCACCAGTTTTTCAAAATAATCTTCTTCTATCCAGTCGTCGCTGTCTACCCAGCCAATAAAATCTCCTTTTGCCGCGCATACACCCGCTTTTCTGGCGCTGACCACGCCCCCATTTTCCTTATGTATAACTCTGACCCGAGACTCTTCCCTCGCATATCTCTCGCATATCTCATATCCTCCGTCCTTTGAGCCATCATCTACCAAAATAATCTCCATATCTGTATATGTCTGATTACAAATACTATCTACACATTTTTTCAGATAGGGCGCCGCATTGTATATGGGCACTATAACGCTGAGCATCTGTAATACCTCCGTTCTCCCAAAATCCCATATTCTTGTTCACACTGCGTCATTTTTATTCTGTATATTCTTCGTCTAATCTCGCGTAATAATACTTATCCTTATGGATATACCTGATAATTCTACGACTGTCTACGCCTAATTCATTCAGCTGCTTTGCTATGTGGACATAACCGTTCTGGCTGCTAATAATGTATACCGCCTCAGGATATTTCTCACATAGAACCTTCGCCGGAACCACCGGAACGTCCTGATAGCAACCCCCAACTTTCCCTCTGTCATTATCTGCAAATGCAACAACAGCGCCTTCTCTATATTTCCTCAGCCGTTCTGCAACCTCCCTGCCGATTTGAGAATATCCGAATATTATAATCTTCTTTGCTCCGTCTATTTCTTCCAATATATACTTCCAATCACTCTTTCTCTCAAAATCTTCTGCCAATTTCTTCACAACGTCATATGTAACTTTATCTAATACTTTTTCCGCTTCTTTCCACCAGATCTGATTAACTTTCATTCTGCGGCACAACCATGGCTTAAAGAAACCTGTATAATGAAGAACACTTGCATTCTTCTCAATATCAATTAATTCTTCTTCCGAATAACCAGGCATTTTGCCCACATCTATGCTGCCATAATATTCTGTAAAAAAATCATACCTTAGAGGAAGGTGTTTAATTTTCCCATAGAAATATTTATTAATGATATCCTGATCCATATACTTATATCCATCACTTATGGCTTCTATCATCCGTTTGTCTATGTTATCTTCCCGTATTTTTCTCAAATTAAAAAGCATGAATCCAGCGTTAACATAGCTCTCCATGGACGGAATCCCCAAATAATCCGCATATGTTGCATATGCCTCCATATTAACTTGAATTCCCAAATCTTTCACTCCAGCGGCATAATAACCTTCTATATCTGTATTATATACCTCTGTTAAATCCTCTCTGATAATCATATCCCCATCAAGAAACAGACATCTGTCTTCCATAATCAGCCGACTTATATACAGTCTGTAATAAGAAGCCACTGCAATATGCGCAGTAGTAGCTGCCGTTTTCAATTTTGGATCGTCAATTTCTACAAAACTGATCTCAAGTCGCTTTTCTTTTTTCCTTAGGCTTTCTAATCTCTCTCTGCTTTCCCAACTTAATTCATGCGTACATAAAATATATATTCTAAAATAATTATTACTTTTTGAAGAGGATAACACCGAAGAGATTGTTACCATTATTGGCAATATATAGTTTTCATCTGTTGCCATTACAATATTCAATGTTGCCACAATAATCCCTCCCCTTGCTCAGCCATATATGTCTGTAAGGTATAGTACTGACAGATCCCGCTCTCTGATAATTGCCGGACTAACTGATAAATTCTGTCATAACGAACTGCAAGCATAATATCGAACTGTCCGGAATTGGATATCAGTTCTTCATATGACATAATTTTTTTCCCATTTTTATATCGTCCCACCTTATCCCTGTTATTGTCTGCATAATAACACACGCTGTCTTTCATGATGTGAAACGCCTTTTCTCCATAATCGCCCGCACCAAAAACAATATACTTTCCCTTCATTCCCATCCTGTCATTTTTCAGTTCCGGGAGCATTAACAAAAGCTTTTCTAAGATATCCTTTTCTTCTATCGAATATGTTTCCAACACTTTATAATAAAAACTATATAAAATCTCTTTCTTATTTTTTAAATCTGCTAATATGAAATTTAAATGCTTTCTTCTCAACCTTACAAGCACCGAAAGAACCTTACCGCTTTGGGAAACAGATAAAGAGGATTCATGCCAACGATATTTATACAATATTCTTTTTATTCTCTCTATCTTTCCATATCTCTGCTTAATTCTAAGCCAATAATCATAATCCTCCGCTCCGAACAGTTCCGTATCATATTCCCCTACGCTGTCCAGAACTTCTCTCCGATACAAAAAACATGCCCCCACCATATTATGTAAACAAAGTTCTTCATCATTATATTGCCGTACAATGTCTGTCCTAATCTCTCCCTCTTCGTCTATCACATACTCATCTGCGCAAACCATCGGTACATCTAATCTTTCCAATCTTTCTGACATGACAGCTAACGCTTCCGGCAGATACATATTATCATCAGAAGTCCATGTAAGATATTTTCCCTTCGTATGTTCGAAGCCAATATTAAGAGATTCGGGCAGTTTCCTGTTTACTTCATTATGGATCACCTGAATTCTGGCGTCTCTATCTGCATATTCGCTCGCAATTTCTAATGTACGGTCTGTAGAGCAATCATCAACAATAATTAGTTCCCACTCACCAAGGGTCTGTCCTAATATACTGTCTATAGACTCTCTTATATATTTTTCTCCATTATAAGTTGGCAAAACAATCGATATTGTCGGCATATCTATTTCCTCCACTTCTCTTTGACAAGGATATCTACGATTCTTGGAGAAGTATTTCCATCTCCATATGGATTTACCGAACGACTCATTTCCTGATACTTATCTTTATCTGACAGTAGACTGACAACCGACCGATAGACAGACTTTTCTTCTGTTCCTGCCATCTGCAAAACACCCGCTTCCACCCCTTCCGGTCTTTCTGTCGTATCTCTTAAAACCAGAACCGGAATGCCGAGAGACGGCGCCTCTTCCTGTATACCTCCGCTGTCGGTAAGTATCAGATAACTTCTTGACATATAATTATGAAAAGCCAGTACATCAAGCGGCTCAATCATTCGGATTCTCTCCGCTTTTCCCAGATACTCCTCTGCAATCTCACGGATCTTCGGATTCTTATGTACCGGAAAGAGAACCTTTACATCCTTATATTCTTCGGTCACTCTACAAAGCGCTTTAAAGATGTTCTCCATCGGTTTGCCCAGATTCTCTCTTCTATGGGTAGTCAGAAGCAGTAATCTGCTGCCTTTTGCCCACTTTAGATGTTCGTCCTGATAATTGCGGTCGACGGTAAGTTTAAGAGCGTCAATAACTGTATTTCCTGTTACATAGATGTTTTCCTCTTTCTTTCCTTCCCTGAGTAAATTATCTTTCGCCGCTTCAGTCGGCGCAAAGTACAGAGAACTGACCATATCAACTGCCTGACGGTTAAACTCCTCAGGAAATGGCGATTCCATATTATAAGTACGCAAGCCTGCCTCTACATGTCCCACCGGAATCTGAAGATAAAACGCCGATAATGCTGCGGCAAAAGAAGTCGTTGTATCTCCGTGAACTAGCACAATGTCGGGATGTTCTTTTCTCAAAATCTGGTCAAATCTTCCCGTCACGTCTACCGTAATAGATGAAAGACTCTGCCCTTGTTTCATAATATCCAGGTTATAATCCTCTTTGATATGGAATGCTTCCATTACCTGCCTCAGCATCTCTCTATGTTGCCCGGTCAGGCAAACGACACATTCTATATTTTTTCTTTTTTGAAGTTCAAGTACAAGCGGACACATCTTAATAGCTTCCGGCCGTGTACCAAATACAACTAAAACTTTACGCATTATCTAACCTTTCCAACCCATGCACAGAAAAGTCCGTCCGGATCTTTCCCGTCATATGAGATATCGCTGTATACCGTTACATCCGTACAATACAGATTCAGCATTTTCTTTAAATCATCTTCGTCAAACCACTGTTCCCATGGATTAATTTCAAGCCGGCCTAATGCTTTAAGATTTTTATCTATAATAATCAGTTTCCCTCCAGGCCTCGTCACCCTTGCCATTTCCTGCAGCGCATTTTCTATATCAATCGCATGCTCAAGGGATTCGCATGCATAGACCAGATCGAAAAAATGATCTTTATATGGAATATCTGTCAGTGCACCTTGCTTCTTCTCCGCAATATCCGAATCAAAGAATTCCATTACGCCCTCTGACAGATCTACCGCGGCATACTGGTTTTCCGGCATATCTTCCGCCAGATTTTTCAGATATCTTCCCTTTCCGCAACCTACGTCCAGAATCCTGTTTCCTTTTTCCTGTTTCAAAGTACACATTTCTCCAAGAATTATTTGATATCTGCCGTCTGCCTTGTCAATATGCGGAAGGAATTCATTGCAGGATGCTTCAAACTCAGCCAGATTCTTATAATACAAAGCGTCTAAGAAATACTTTACAGCCCAACTGATTTCGCTGCTTGGAATATATGTATTACTCTCCTTCGGATTCTCCTCCGATTGATAACTGCCAAACCATCCTCCCGTCTCGTTCTGAAGTTTGCAGGCATATTCAAACGCTCTTCTTCCTCGGTCAATATCTCCTAACCGGAACCATACAAGAGACAATTGAAAAAGTCCCGTGGAACATATCCAGTCGCAATTATGATATGCCGGAACAGCACCGCTTGGTTTTTGATACTTTTCCATCCTGGACATTGCCTCTTTCGCCATATCTGTCTCTCCAATGTCTAACAACGCTTCCATCAGATATGCGTAAAAATGAGACAGCAGACTGAAATTCATGATTTTTTCATAATAATTCTGTTTGTAATATTCCCAGACCTTTAATGCTTTTTCTCTGTACTCTGGTTTGCCGAACACTTTCGCCGCTTCTATCAACGGCGATATACAATAAATGTGAATAATCTCATCGCAAGTATCACGGTCGGTTCCCCAGGCGTCTGTCACCGGAGTAATAAGCCTTCCGTCCTCCCGCATTTGTTCAAAAATCCATTCACATCCTGCCTGGATATTTTTGTCCACCTGCGGCATAATTGATCTGATTGCCAATAATCCTTTCAATATTTGTGCTGAATCAAAGATGTACGGTGCTTTGTTCTCTGCGTCATACCAAGACCCATCCTCTTTCTGAACAGAACAGAGCCATTTGGCGTAAGAGCATGCCAACTCTCTGTATCCCCATTTCAAAAGTGTCGGAATATAATAGCCGGTAACTTCCGGATAGCTTTTAGGTAAACCCGTATTGCAGATAATGCCTTCTCCTTCCAGAGAATATTTCTTTATCCATCCAACCGCCTTTTTATATATGCTGATATAATCCGGTCTGGATAAGATCTTCTTCTTAATAATCTGTGTTGCAATCTCTTCATATAAAACATAATTATAGATTCCATTATCTTCTAACTGCCTAACGATACTTTCTGCTTTATCCGGAGCAACAGTAATAACAATTTTTTCGTTTATAAGATTTTTAGTATCATCAAACTTCAAAACAGGTATGCCATTTAATCTTGTATTCCACTTTTTCGGATCGTTATCAAATATAAATCTGATATTTTCTCTCCCCAATAAAATGACGGCTCCCTTTCCATATTCACCTGCGCCAAACAATATATATTTCATAATTTTGCTCCAATCATTTATAACATTTTTGTAACTGCTTAGCAGTATCATTAACTAGGATTCGTTCTTCAAATAATTGACAACTCTATCTATACTCCGCTCAAAATCATCGTCATATAAACATTGTATTGCATCCGCAGATATATTTTCTGCATGCATATCATAGCATTCAAGTACCGAGGTATGAAAACCGCATTGCTGATCCCTGAAGAATATTATCTGTTTACATCTTGATTGCCCTGCCACATCACACAGTCCGCTTCTCAAAGCTATAAAACAGCCTGCAAACTCCAAATAACTTCCTATTTGCCTAAGCGGAATCTGTATTCCCATAGTCCCTTTAACAGGCTTTTGCATCCCCACAATATTAGTAACTACACAATATTTCATTTTTAATAATTTTTCAGTTAATTTCTCCCAAAATTGAATTGGCAATTCTTCCACAGAATTCGCATACGGAGCCAAAATAATTGTTTTGCCTTCCACCAATCCCAGACTCGCCAACTCATCTTTTATATCTTCATCCCATATAGAAGGAAAACGCATACTATATCGCTCCAGCCCATAAAAATATTTCGCACAATATTGTGCAAAAGGAACTTTTTGATACATGGACATAAGCCAAAAAGCTCCTCCCCAGCTGCATATAATATCTTCTCCGCTTTCTCCGTAAAAATCTGTGAACTTAACTAAGGCGTCCATTTCCCGTTCAGAAATTATTACAACATTGTTTATTTCAAATAATTGCGTAACTTTATAAGCGCCTTTAGAAGAAACTACAATTTTTAGATTTTTAGATTTGATTTTCTTTGCGTAGTCTTGAAGACTCAAACATCCAATAAATATATCTCCTAATGCCGGCGGCGGAAAAATAATCAACCTCTCTTTTTGTTTTAACTTTTCATAAATCAATGCCCCTTGATTTATTACTTCTATCTCCTTTTCATAATTTTCTTTTTTCCAGAATTCATTCATTCTTTCCATTTCAGAGAAATCATATAAACTATAAATTTCCACTTCGTCCGAGATATTTTTAATCTGTTCTCTCATACTTTCTTCATGTTTAGACGCAATTAACACCAGGGTATTTTGCCCCCAACTAATCTCTTCTGGAGAAAATATTATAGTATTACAAATCTTCTTTCCTTGTTTCTCTTTATTGTTATCTATAATTCCACTTAAAATATATCCTTCTTCATGCAAAAGATTATTAATATAATCTGTATATATATTATGACCAAATATAAATAGTTGCTTTTTATATAATATTTTCTTATCAGAAATCTCTTTGATTCTTTTCCGAATTCTTGCTTTAATCTCAGGCATACTCTTACCCTTCTCAGTTCTCTAAAATAATAAAGTACCTCAATTAGACCTCTTTTAACTTTTCTAACTGATATAATGAAATTGCAACATACTCTTCCAAAGTAAACACCTTTCTTTGCAGTAATTCTTTTATTGATAAACTATATCCCTCTTTTTCAGTTAGAAATATAATCCTGGTGTCCAAGCCTTCTTTGTTATGAAATATATTAAGATATGCCGCTAAATATTGTAATTCTTTGCCACCGCAAAGTTTCACCTTCCCACCGGCTCTCGAAAAAAAGTCTGAAAGTCGAATATCATCCAACAAAATATAGACATCTCTCCGTTGATATAATTCAATAAAATCCGGAAGATATTTGAATCCGTAACGAATACACTCTTCATTGTCAGTCAAAACCAGGAGAAACGTATCCTCCAAACTGAGTTTATCAACATCAAACATCTTTCCGAAGATTTCTTTTCCTCTTGCTGCCTGTTGTAGTCTTTCTTCAAATTTTTTCATTTATATATTTCCTTTTATTTGTTGGTACATTTTTCCACCAATTAATTTTTCATTTTTTGTATTCCGATTTTTATTGACTTCATTCCACACTTGATATACAAAGCACTTCAACGCCATTTCCGACTCTACAAGCGCCTCTTTTTCCTTTTTCTTTTCTAAGTATATAGCAGAAAAATAACGTTCTATCTCCTCATCTTCATTAGTCAAATGAACAAAATAGCTCTGGACTTCATCCCTATCTATATTATATTCATGCCATTTAAAATCACCGCATGTTACAAACATCAATACATTATCCTTCAATCTTTGCGCCATGGTTTTCCACCATGGCCATATAGAATTCTGTACGTCTTTAAGGCTTCTTTCCAAAGTTGTGTTTTTCTTAACCATTCCTCTATCTATACTAATTTCATAGACACATTCAGCTGCAATCGGCAATAGAAAAACTTTATTACCAATGCAAATCGGCGCATGGAATGGTTCTAACATATTCTCATCTATATCGTCTAATCTATATTCTATAATTTGATCAGTTTCCATGTTCCAACAAGATACTCGGTTTGTCCTACTCCCTTTCCCGACCATCCATATGTGTTTTCCATCCGATGAAGCGATTCCGCCGATTCCGCTCATGGATATGTTCAGTTTGATAAGTTCTGTACATGCTTTTTTTAAATCTAATTTCAATACTGCTTTCATGCATCCTACAGGAATCAGAACTTTATCCTCCACAAAAACATACCCTTCTGAAAAATAACCGCAGATATCTCCATATTCAATGTACTCCTCAACCGTCTCAACCCAATCAGAAATATATGTAACTTCCATAGATTCTACATTTATCTTGATAATTGCCGGATAAGAATATCCCAACAAATACACCTCAGACTGATATTGGATGATATTCCAGAATTTAGCCTCCCCGCTATTTTCTTTCCCCTCTTGTTCTAATGGTTTTAATGGGATGTAAGCCACAGAATCCATTCTCAGATTATAAACAGCAATTTTTTCTGCCCTGGCAGGCGCAAAAATCAAATAGTCATTCACCTTTCTTACATGACTATATAAACATTCTTTGGACAATGGCTCATCATCAAACAGCCTACATATTCTGGCTGTTTTTTTTGCAGTATCAACTTCGCAGATCCCATTCCTGTTCAGCAACGCCATCCATAGTTTACCGTCTTCTTCCGACATATTCATCGCACCAACTCTACGATATACTTCATAATTATTTAACATATACCATCCTCTTTTATCCGTTTTTCCACAAATTTCATTGCTTCATACATAGATACATCTGCATTTTGATATTGATGCTGCCCCCATCTTCCTACGCCGAATAAATTTTGAGACTCATAATATTCCAAGATATGTTCGATTGCTTTTTTATGTCCTATTACAGGAATCGGATACGCCGCTTCCGTCTCTGTTTCATAAAGCAGCTTTCCTTCATACTTCAGTTTCTTTTGCTTGTATCTATTCAGATTTGATTCCAGATAAATTCCATTTGCTTTACTGTCTGCCGCAAAATTATGGATATAAAATTCTCTATGGTAACATTTCTGAATATCTGGTATATATCTCCAATGCCAATCATGATCGTATTCTTTCTCATACAAAGAAATCATTAACCTATTGTATTTAATCTTTTCAAAATCAAAAGAAAGCTTTGCAGGTTCTCCCAAAGCTTTGTAAAGATCGTTCCAAGGAACCGTATTAACAACATGTTTCGCTTCATATTCTTTATTTACAATCCATCTGCTATCCCGATATTCCAAATCACTAACACGCGTATTTAAGCAGATATATTCCCGTTCCTCCTCGGCTAATGCTTCTACGATTCTCTGAAATCCGCCCTTAACAGGATAATAAAAATGAATATGTGCCGGGAATTTATTTACATCTGCCTCTCGTTCCAGACTATATTGCAAAACTTCTTCGACATTCACTTGCGGAATTTTATAAAGCCAGTCGCAATCCATCTGTTCAGGCTTAACGCCCCATAATTTTTCATTATACGGAATCATATAGTGGTCACAGATTCTATCTCCTAGCTTCCAGCGAATCCATTCTTCATAATTTTTCGGTTCTGGTTTATTTTGTGATTCACCATTCCGGATTATGGAAATTATATATTTAATCTGTTGCTCTAACGGCAGCTGCCATACATTCGATTCAACGGGATAATCTATTGTATTTCCTTCTAATTCAATTTTAGAAACCCTCTTATAATACTGAAACTCACTCTCTGGAAGATGTGAAAACACATATTCAAAGACTTCCGGATGTTTCGTATGAAAAAAATGTCCGCCTCCTATATCAAGCTGATGCCCTTCTACCTCTTCGGTTTTACAAAGCCCTCCTATTTTATCGTCCGCCTCTAACACAAGAATGTTGTCAATTCCTGCTTCTCTAAATTTTTTACATAAAGTTATCCCTGTAACACCTGCTCCTATAATTAAGTATTCATACATATTGCTGCTTTCCCTTTCACTATAATGTCCTGAAAAATCAAATATGGTATATTGGTCATTCTTCCGAATGATACAAATCAGCATCTCTGCTTTTTTGTTTCGCTCTCTGCTACGTCATGCTTCTCATGTTCACAGAGTCCTGGCCTACCCAATACGTATTCCTTCAGTTGTCTGAATTCCTACCTTCTAATGCCGTTTAATCCCGTTTATTGCCTGCTTTATATTTAACCAGACAATACGCTGGCTATTTTATATATCATGAACCCACTCTCCAGTCCTTTCGGTAAAACTCCGGTTTCTCACCAGCGCTCATCTGAACAGTCGTTCTTATGACCTCAATGAGTCTATTCAGCGTATTACTCCGTCTCCCTGCCCGCGTTTCTTGATATTACGGGCGGTATTCATTTTCTCTTCCATATAGTTCCCGCACACCGAGCAACTGAACATTCCATCTGCTTTTTTACCAAGACCGCCGCATTTACTGCACTCATTACTTATATCCTTCCCCAACACCTCTACCACATCTACTGCCTGCTCTTTACATTTCTGAAGCAAGCGGTTTCTGATATACCCCCGCTGCCATTGTGCCCTCAGGTGGTTCGTTTTCTTGCTGTTTCCCCCCGATTGCGGCTTAGGCAGCTTCACTATATAAATTGTCTGCGGTTTTTCTATTTGTAAAAACTGGTTCAGTTCATGGTTGATATAACTATGCATCTGCTCTTCTAGCCGTTTCTTTTTTGCATAGTACTTTTTACGTCCTGGATTATCGCTGCGATTCGTGTTATATCTTCCCGTCTGGATACGAATCCACTCCGCATACTCCTTTTGATACATCCCAAGTCTCTCTCCATAATGACGTCCTGCATCTGTTGTAAGCATCGTATTGATCCCAACGGCAACTCCAATCTGCTGTATATAATCCTCATGCTTTCGTACTGTCACATAAACCGGAACATTAATCTCTATGTTACGTTCCTCGGGATATAATTTGATATACAACTGAGTTTTATAACGATTGTTATCTGTAAGAGGGATGAAAATCCGTTTCCTCTTTTCCTTTATAGAAATATAAATCCCATGATCGGCATATCGGTACGCCCGTTCTGCTATGGTGAATCCGTCCGCCTTCTCAGAGTGCAGCTTCACATGATGCTTTCTCACCTGTCTGCACAGGTAACGATGCATCTTCTCTTCATCCGTCTGTGCCGCCAGCATATCATATTGCTTTTGTAATGTTTGTGCCAGTATTACAGGCTTTTGATTCAAAACCATTTCGAAAGCATTATTCACTTTCAATAGGAAACGAAGGTAATGTTTATCCTCCTGCGTAAGATTCTCATTCTTGTTAAGCAAATCGGATACTTTGGATTTCGTTCTTGTCCATTGTTTCTTGATATCTGCAAGAGCATCAAACACGGCAAGGTAAAAATATACCGACGGCATAGCCAACTGCTCTCTAAAACCACTTTCCGTCATTTCGTTCTGAACCGTATAACCCGGATATATCTTTGACAAACTGCCAATTCCGCCATACCGGATATATACGTAATTTTTCACCTTCCTATAATCCTCCACAATGTCTAAGAGTTTCTGCATCTCATCTACAGCCAGCTTCTCTTTATTGTATTGTCGGACAGTCTTGCATACCTTTTCTGTTGACATAATGCTTTTCCTGGCGATATCTTTCTATAAATTCCACATAGCGACATTAATATATATAATAAAATATATAAACTTGTATCATGTGTAACATCAGATTAAGAAGCACTTACTTCTTTGCATTTTGAAACGCTTACAACTTGAGAACCTTATGATTATCAGTTTTTCAACTTCAAGAAACCTATTTTACTATTACGAAAATGTATAGGTTTTCGTAATGATAAGTCTGATGTAAATTCTTAATTATTCTAATATACTATCGACAATAAGTCAATAAACTTAATCCTCTTTTATTGTGATATATGTACAAAAAATTTCCATGGAAATTTTTACGAAAACCTATAGGTTTTCGTAATAGAATTTATACAATATTTCTAATTGAAT
>CANSLW010000036.1 GCA_947647815.1 uncultured Dorea sp.
CTTCCAGAAGATATGTCCTTTCTACCACAGAATTATGTTTTTCAACTTCTTTTTCCAATTGTTCTATTCTGTACTTGATCAGCTGTGTACCGCCGAAACTTCCTGCCAGCGTACCAACCAATGACAGAATAGCTACCAATACTGTATCAGGCATGTTATGTCCACCTCCTCCTTTGCTTAAGTGTCACTAAAGATGATATAGTTTATCCTAATTGCTCCCGAAACCGCAACGTCAAAATACACATAAAAACTCCAAGTCCCATTGTTTTCTCGCCAAAGTGTTGTTGCTATTGGTATCGCAGGATTTGAATTCTGATCTCCGTTTGTAACAGCTGCCGTATATGCCGGTCTTGCCGAGAGAACGGGAAAAGTCTTGAATACCACATACCTATTCCCACCTGGATTTACTACAGCCGATCCTTTGTCTATCACCTTCAAGCCATTCAGTTCATTCATTCTTGCCTGTAGTGCATCAAGATCTGCACCTTTTTGTGTCTGCATGTATCTCCCAATAAGACCCTGTGGAAAAAATACCCCTGGCGGATCTTCCTGTGCCCACTGCATAAAAACATTACCGAACAAATCCAATAGTTTTACCTGGACATTTTCTGGCGAGTAATCTACTTCCGCAAACTTAAATTCCCTTCCATACACAGCCGAATACAGGTATATCGCGCCATTGCATTTTACATCTCCGCTGAAGCTTCCAGTTGCGCCTACCAGCTCCGCACCTCTGATCGTCCCGGTCGCGGTGATATCTTTTGCAAAAATACTGTTCACATCGATATTATCCGCCACAAATATATACAATTCCCACGACGAGCCGTTCCAACGGTACGTCGCATTCCGTATCAGCCCCGAGACAGAGCCCGTATGCTTCCACAGCATCCCGATAAACTTTTCAGGCGGTTCCGTTTCCGATACCGTGATTCCGGTTGCCGGCCCGTCCTCCCCCGTGTGCCCATAGGCTCCGATCACCCGCTTCTCGGTCTCATGCACAGTCCCATCAGAATAAGTTATAATCTCATAATTCCACAGGAACCTGTTAGCCGGAGACATTGTCGGCACAATATCCAGCCATTCTGTCGGAACAATATTGCTGCTGGACGATACCGCATATTTGCTGATTACAGAGACAATCCCGACCCCGTCAGCGCCATCTTTCCCATCCTCGCCGTCTTTTCCGTCCTTCCCATCCGTACCATCTGATACATTAGTCACTGTGACTTCATAAGAACCTCTTAGGATATTGCTGGCATCCCATGCCTCAAACTCAAAGACTGCCTTCCCGTCAATATCTTCTGCATTGACTGTAAGCGTGCGCCCGATCGCTGCTATCACTCCATCTTTTTTCCACTGGATAACAAATAAGTCCGTCACGTCGTTTCCCACATTCCTCACATTAGCTGTCAGGGTGGTCTGGCCTTTTCCGTTCCGGAATACGATACCGCTGTTAGAAGAAATCATACAGGAATACACTTTATTCGCCTTGATCAGTTCATTCATCTTATCCAGAAGAGAGGCATCTACCTGGGACTGCAGTTCACTGAAATTATCAAACATTGTTTTATTCCGGCCGGGGTCCGTAAAGCTCCTGACCTGCTCGGTTACTCTCGCTTCCAGATACAGCTCCGGTGAAAATTCCTCATCCGTAATGGTGACCGTATCCCCGATGTCCGTATCGAAATACCCGTCCACTTCATAACTCACCTGCGGAACACAGACTTTTTTAAGTTCCGCAAGCGCCTGACCATATAATACATTCACGTTGTCGGTATCATAACTCCACGCTTTTACCACATATCCGTCACTGCCATTATTTAAGAGGTTCGAGGGGAACCGTTCACGGGCCTGCACCGCATAGATACATCCATCCCCCACTGGGGAAACAAATTCCAGATTTCCATCGGAATCATATTCCTTTTTATCCAGGCTGGTGACCATAAGATCGTCTGTGCCTGCCGGACGTATTGCTGTACGCAATCCGATGATATCCGAAGTTTTGGTGATGCCTTTCACATTCACTCCATACCTCAGGGTGATATCATTGCGCCTTCTCCCGACACCCTGGCACTCACCGTCATTTTCCTTGTAGACATTCAATACCAGCCTTTTCAGGGAATAATCCCGGTTCAGTTCCGGCACAAACTCCACTTCCGCATGGAAGACATTTGCCAGGGAAAAAATCCGGGCAAGGATCGTTGCCGTTCCGGTCCATTCATTCGTAACTGCCTTATCAGACACCTCATTCAGTTCTAGTTCCAAAATATCGCTCGTGTCGAATGCTTCCAGGTACTCTGAAAATGTCATTGCCCTTCCTGCCTTGTACTCTCCCACTTCATCATTCAGCAGTTCAAACATCAGGGCGTATGCGGTCACTTCCACTGTATACTCCGTGCGGACCGACTTCACGATATTAAAATAATACCCCCTGTTATGATAAAAGAAGGATAATTTATTCCCTTCCACAAGATACCTTGCGTCTTCGTGCCTGGCAGGCGCCGTAAAACTGAATGTATTCGCCGTGCCTTCCCGGTAAGAATGCAGCTCATCAGAATAAAAATGGAGCGCTTTCGGCACTCCGTTATCCATAAATGCACACACCTGGCCGTATGGGTTTAATATTGCAATCCTCACATTTTCCATTACAGATACGCCTCCCTTATCCTGGCCTTTATTATCGGCGGCGGATCGCAGAAATCCGAATACGCAAACTGCACGGTTGTTATCCCCGGCGGCGCTTTAAAATATTTTGTCCCTGTAATCTCATCCTCCTGATGCGGAATGCCGTCTACCAGGATCCTTCCCGCCTCACCGTCGATCTCTATCACTGTGCCGTCCGGATACCGGTTGGGGATATCATAGTTATAATCCACGCTGTCCGTGCGAAAACTCAGTTTCTCCACGCACGCCCAGGTCATCTGCCAATACCCATCCCCGGGAGCCAGAGACAGAAAAATATTCACCTGGTCTGCCTCCACATCCCTCATGGATGGTTCCCTGAACTGGTACCTGTGTGGACCGAACCCAAAAGTAAACAGTTCCCCGCTCTTCTGGATATAGATCAAACCGTCATTCCTGTTCGACCATCCGGATGCATCTGCATTGTAGGTAAGCCGGCCTTTCTTCGTCCGTCCAATGAACATGTCAACATAAGACTGGTATGCCCCTGTCTGGCCATCCCAGATCTGGAAGGATGCGATGATCTCATTTCCTCTTGAAATGCAGAAATCAATATCCCCCTGCTGTCTGGCCGCAGTCCCCTGGAACCAGACCTTCGCTGATGCTTTCCAGTTCTTCGCGCCCACATGCCCGTTCAGATCCGCTGGAATCCTCACATATCCCCCGGCGCCGTACCAGTAATTCCCTCCCCCGACACGGTTCTGGTCAATCTCCAGGTAAGCCACGCCGTCGACCGTATTGACCCGGAACGATCCATTATTCAGATAGGGGGAAATATATACCCCGCCTTTTGTCAGGGCATTATATATCTCCCGTCCGGTATGATAATCGATCAGGATCTCTGATTTCTGCCTGGTCTCTTCGTCCCGCTCGGCAATCCTCCCATACTCCATGACACCGTGTTCCGATATAATGCCGATGTAGCCGTTCTCATGATGATGCACAATCTCGTAACTGATAGGCACAGATTCCGTCCCACCGTTTACAATCACAGCTTCCATGATGCCTTCCGCATTAAGGCCTGCCTGAAATTCTTTTTCTGCTGCAGAATGCGCAAGCCCATCTGGAATTAACCAAGTAATCATGCCTTCTCCAAAACATTCCAGATCGTCGAACTCAAGATCACCTGTCGGAACTGCATAAAATACCCGTTCCGGGGCATTTTCAAATATCAGCTCCTTCGGTTCACTGACATTCAAAATGCGCATAAGTTCGTCATGTTTTTCCTTAACATTCTCCAATACCGTATATGGCATTGGTATAGCCTTTTGTTTATATGCTGTATACGCAAAATCCACACCTCGCCTTACCCCCGCAGCAGACAATAATTCTGGAGACCATGCCGCCCCCGAAAACGGAGTGAATCCTGTCAGCACATCTATATATTTATTCAATTCATACCCATTAAACTTTACAGATAAACTCATATCGTTCCTCCACTCAACATCGTTTTCAAGTTGCCATTCTCCTTAATCTGCTGTTCCATAGGCGTTGCTAGTGTTTGCACAATCTGTCTTTTGTCTATCCCTACAGATACGACCACTGGTCGTTTAGACAGTTCTTGCCCAAGACGTTTATAATCAATATCCAAGACCTTGGAATCTGCGCTTTTTTCTACCGTCAGACTCCTGTCCCTTGCCAAAGCATCCCCTGTTATCCTCTTCACTGCCTTCAACTGCCTGTCATCCACTGCCATGTTCACTCTCGCCATGGTTTCTGGTATATCAATTTTTTTTAATTTCTCAGAAACCGCCTCCAGATCTATCGCCTTCAACGTATCTTTGGACAATTCCTCTGCAGAAGCAACGGCATACTTCGCATTCTCTTCAATACCAATCCCCAGTCCAAGATCAAAATTCTTACCTGATTTTTTTGTTTTCCTTGATGGAGAATGTTCTGACAAGGCATTCCGCAAAGCATTATATGCAGACAATGCAAGATTCGCTGCCGCAGAAGCCGCCTTCCCCAGCCATGCCCCGATACCATTGACGAAACCCGCTCCAAAGTTAGAGCCGGAAGCATATCCAGTCTTAGATCCGGAGCCGGACTCCGCATTGTTTGCCAGTGTCCGTCCTTTTGCATTTGCCTCGCCTGTTTTACTGCCAACTCCTGACGCATACTGGGAACCGAATTTTCCGCCTGTATCAGTCGGATTTACAGAACTGGCTCCTGTCTTTGCCTTATCTGCAATCTCTTTTCCTCGTTGGATTAATGTACCCGCCATCCCTCCTATCCCGGTTCCCAGCATAGTACCGAATGCCTTACCTGTACCAGAAGGATTTACAGAGCCAGCCCCTGACTTCGCAGCATCCGCATTAAGTTTACCAGCATTCTCAGAATTACCCTGTTGGGAGGAAATACCGACACCAAAAAATGACATAAAATTTGCACCGACACTCTGCAGCGCCACACCCATATCAGACTCCGTGAATTTTCCAAGAAATGATGTAACAAATTCACCCGCTTTGGTCAGCACGTTTTCTTTACCGCTGTCTATTCCCTGCGCGGCGCCTTCCATGGCAAGCCGGAAAATCTCCTCCGTTGCCTTAGACGGCGAATGTTCATCCAGTGCCGCCCTGAGTGCATCCAGAAAAGAAATCCCCTCTTCCTCTGCCTTTTGGGATATCTCGTCAAAACCTTCCATCCCCTGCATTGCGCCCTCAACCGCATCAGAAAGTGCCTGACGTGTTCCTTCTGGGAGATTCGCCAAACCTGTCAGAAACGCTTCATAGGAAGCTATTGATTCCTCACTTAGTTTTCCGTCAAAATCGGCCTGTGCAAGAGCCGCCACCATAGCGGCTGCGCCTTCTGTCCCGACCTCATCCACGGCCGTCTTAATCCCTCCAGGCAGTTTCTGGAACTCGGATACTGCCTTCGCTGCTGCATTTGCCGCATCTTCACCGAAAGCCTGGTACATCTGCCCGCCTTCGTCTACAAGGACAGCCAACGCGCCTGTCGTATCCTGTGCCTGGGATAACATTTCGTTCCTTGCAGTTTGTGATGCTTCTAACATCTCAGAGGTATATTCCTGATAACCACTTACTAAAGAATTCATGGCAGATTCAATCTCTGCAACTGTTCCACTCTGCATTGCTTCCACAAGTGCATCGTAATTATTGACTTCTGCAGATAATTCATTCAGAGAAGTCCTTGCCTTATCAACAGAATCTGAAGCCTCATCAAATGCGCTTTGTGCTTCGTTTACAGCTTGCTTTGCTTCATTCATAGCTGACATTGCTTTAGGGCCGCTATTATTCCCGTATAGCTCTGTAACCTCATTCAAATGATTCTGTGCTTCCGTAAGTGCAGCTTCTTTTTGTTCCATTACTGTCGCGGCATCCTTATAAGCAACCAGAGTTTCCCGACTGTTCTTATAAGCCGCTGCCATCTCTTCCTGCAGTGATGCGCAAAGAGCTTCGGCCTTCTTCTTTGTAATCACTTCGTCCAGCACACTGACAGTTTCCTGATAGTTCTGAATCACGCCGTCAGTCAGTTCAATCTCTGTCCCCAACGCAGATGACAGTTCCCCTGCAATCACACGGGCACGTTCCTCATAGCCATCCTTTACCCTTCCATTTTCATCTACAATAGATCGAAGTTCAGCAATCAAAGACTGGTAACCGTCATATTCCATATCTATGGACTGCACGTTCCCTTCCCGTGCATCTCTCTGGTCATTCAGGGAATCCGTCAGATCGTTGCAGGAATCCAGCATCTCTTTCTCAGCATTTGTCAGTTTATACGTCTTTTTGTTCGCATCCTCTGAGACTACTGTGTACGCCACCAATCCCGCCGTCAGTGCTGCTACAGCCGTCACAGCTAAACCGATTGGATTCGCGTTGACCACCGCATTAAATGCAGCGTGCGCTGCTGTCGCAATAGGAAGTTGTTTACTCAATGCACCTACCGCTATCTGCTTCAATGTAATCGCACCTGTAGAAGCCGCCGTAACAACAGCCTCCGCTCCATTTGCTGCAATAAACGCATCCAAAGCCAATGCACTGGCCCTATATGCTTTTGACAGCTTATTGATCACACTTGCCGCTGCTTTTGCCGCAGTATAACTTTTGATTGCCGCCACTCCCGATATCAGTAATGGAACCGCGACATCCAGATTCTTCGCAAGGAGTTGAAACGCCTTAGCCGCAGGCGGAATCACAGTTTTACCCAGATTCATCCCCGCACTTGCAATATTCCTCAAGGGCGTTATAATCTGTTCTGCCGCTTCACTGCTTCCTTCTATCTTATCGGCAAGCCTTTCGAAGATTTCTCCTGCTTCCAGTACCACGCCTTTCAGCCCGCCCGAATCAAAAGCCCTTGCAAGCCGGTTGACGTCTGCAGTTCCTTCATCTACCGCAGCCTTAAGCGGTCCCTGCAGCTTTTCATAGACCTGAATCCCGAAGCCCTCCACTGCAGATCCAAGGATTGTCAGGCTTCCTTTCAGATTGTTCTGCATGGTCTCCGCCATACTCTCCGCGGCGCCCTCCGCATTACTGATCGAGTTCCTCAAGGCATTAAAATCCGCATCCGAAGCATTAACAATAGCCAGGAAACCAGACATTCCTTCCTGTCCCGCAATGGTAGCCGCATAATTCGCCTTCTCTGCTTCCGTCAGTCCGGAAAAACTATTTCTAAGTTCTCCCATCAGAGTATCCAGGCTCTTTGTCTTTCCCTCCGTATCAGTTAACGAGATTCCCAGTTTATCCATGGCAACCTGCATATTATCTGTCGGTTTGACCAGATTTGTGAATATCTGACGGAGCGTTGTACCTGCCTGGCTTGCCTTGATTCCACTGTTCGCCATCAGACCAATCGCAACCGCGCAATCGTCTACACTGAATCCCAATGCGCCAGCAACCGGAGCGACATATTTAAACGTCTCCCCCATCATCCCTACATTCGTATTAGAACTCGAAGACGCCTTTGCAAGTACATCAGCAAAATGCGCACTTTCCGAAGCCGACATGCCAAAAGCGGTAAGCGCATCCGTCACAATATCAGAAGTCGTTGCAAGACTTTCCCCGGATGCCGCTGCAAGGTTCATAACACCCTCGATACCATTCAGCATATCTTCTGTCTTCCATCCTGCCATCGCCATATATTCAAATGCGCTGGCAGCTTCCGTGGCGCTGAACTTGGTCTTTGCTCCCATCTCTTTTGCTTTGTCCGTCAGTTTCTCAAGGTCAGAGCCTACCGCGCCAGATATGGCGGATACCTTCGACATTCCTTCTTCAAAACTGGAACCCACTTTGATCGCATATCCTGCCATTGCCATAATTGCCGCACCGGCAGCGCCGGCTGCAATCTTAATACCATTCAGCGCGCTCTTAGCTGTCCCAGAGAACTTCGCCATGGCAGACTGTGCCTTCGAGCTGTTTAGCTCCGTATTGATTATAATTGTGCCATCACTTGCCATTATCTCACCATCCCAGCTTCTGTCTGCCTTGCCCTCACATAGTTCTTCCACTTCCTATTACGGGCTTCCAGTGACAATTTACCTTCCACTGCCGAAACATCTGTAATCTTATACAGCTTTTTCATTTCATTCAAAAAGGCCCTCTCCGCTTTCGGTCTGCCGGATGTGCTCACTTTCCGGTAGTACATAATCTTGTGCATTTTCGTTTCCTCATTCAGCGAATCAAACAAGGCTACAAACTTCCACCAGTGCATACTTACTTCCGTCAGATCAATCCCGTACTGCTCCCGGAACGCCGCATAGATATATGGTGCGTCCTGGGCAAAAGAATACGCAGGCTCATTTGAAGTCCTGCGCTGATATCTCTGCCTTCTGTTGTCTTCATCTTCCTTCTGTTCTTCTGGTTCTCCGCATCGATAGAACCAGAGCATCTGGTTAATCGCTTCACTGATATTCTCTGGAATCTGCGGATAGTACAGCTGTAAAAGTTTGATAATCCGTTCCTCATCAGACATCTTGCCATTACGAATCCTTTCAAACTGCATCCCGATACGAAAATCCCAGTATATCGGATATGCCATACCGTCAATCACAACAGTTTCCGGAAGCGCCTTTGTAATGAAATCTTCTTTCACTGTACATCACCATTCTTTTGCAACTTCTCCAGCGCATTCCTGCTGCGTGCTTCCAGGATTGGAGTCACCTGTTTCTCATACACATCTGCCAGTTCATCAAAAGCATCCAGACAGGTCAACAGATCTGTTTCTTCTCCCAGGACCTTCCTTGCGCTTCCCTGCCCGAAGATATCGTCAATAAAATGGATTACAGCATCACATTCCATCTCGATCCCGTCTGACCCATTCGCGCATCCCGCCGCCTGATCGGCAATCCTTGCGACCTCTTTCAGCCCTTCTTCATACTTTCTTGCCACTTTATGATTCAGCAGGGCTGCTTCCAGCCCCACCCCCAGAATCTCTACTCTTATCTGCCTCATTACGGTTCCTCCTGTCTCGGTTCATCTGCCGTCTGCACCTCAGCCGGTGTATATGCATACTCGATTGGATTAGAGCCAATCTTCTTGAATTCAATATCAATCGCAGAAGATTCCCCTGCATTTCCGGAACCGTCAGAGTTTACAATAATAGATACCTTGCCCTTCTCGCCTTTTCCATTCAAAATGTTAAAATAGAGATAACTCGTAACCACACCGTTACCAGTACCGTATTTCATCTTATGGGACAGACAGTAATCCTGAGCCGGATCACCAGCATACCTATCACCAGTCACTGAAAACGAACGCTGCGTTCCAGTCTTCATGGTATTCTGCCCCGAACGGATATACTGCTTATCCTGAGTTACCGGATTCATCTGCGAATCCAGCCCTGCGATTCCCATCTCCACGACCTCAAAATCACCGTCTTTGGTTGCCTCACTTCCTCCCGGCGCCGTATCGATCGCAAACACATAATCATCATTAGTTACCCATCCTTCATAATCCGGATTTATGGTATAATCTTTCATCAATTCGCTGACTTTCATAATCTTCACTCCTTCTCAATCTTTTTCAAAATAAAGAACCCTGCACTGGATCATGTACTGGGCGGTCATATTCTCCCAGTCCACCGTTGCAAGGTTCGGCATGTTCTGTAAGTTTTCTATTTTCTTTACCTGGCACTTCTTCCCGAAATCCGGAAAATTCCTCTTCCGGTTCTGCTCCTCGATCCAGTCCATGAAATTCTGCGCAAGATTCATTGCCTGCATGTTCAGGTCGTCCGTCTCCGTGGAATAATGCCAGGTAAGCACGATGGCAAACGCATACTCCTTATCTGCAGCACGCAGGTACTTCTTAACAATCTTTCCGGAATAATTCGTCAGGAACGACACAGAATCCGGCGAATCATTTGCAAAGTTAAAAGAAGTCAGGGAACCCATCAGTTCCGCCACCTTTTCCTCTACATAATCCTTCATGATCTCATGTTTTGTCATTGTCATCCTCCGTTCACAAATCTTTGCACCGCCTTTACATAATCGCCCATCCTCGCCGCTTTCATCGCCTTATCCCATTCAGATGTAGCGAGCGGATGTTTCCTGGACTTCTTATGATCAAGCTTTCTGCCAGTCAGAACCTTACTCTCACCCTGTCTCGCCCAGGCACTTCCAGTAATCCTGGATACCATAAGTATTCCTTTGTACTGGTACCGTGCATATGGAGACATATAGTGTACGACACCGCTGTCCCCCTGCACATAAGTCCTGATATTCTGTGCTAATCCCATGTTCAATGCAGGAACATAAGGGTCCATCAGCCGTTTCGCCTCATTCGCCATAAAAAGCAATGTCCGGTCTCCTCCTAATGCCTCTCGTGTGATCAGCGGTATCGGCCTGTTCCACCTAAAATCACTGTCCATAGTTCTAACCTCCCAGTCTATAATGCTTTGCCGTTCTGTGTGACGTGTTATCAGAAAATGCAGTCACAACAAAAGAATTCGGCTTATGCCTGGATAATACCTGAGACGCCGTGTCAGGGGAAACGCCGGTAATCTCGTCCTTACATTCCCCCTTGACCACGATATCTTTCTGGCTACAAGTAAAGAATTCCTTGCGCTCTTCTTCTGGAAGCCGAATCCATTCATGATAAGGCATATACTTTTCAGACACAGGAATACGCGCCGTATAAGTATTGCTCATCTTCGGCTCTTTATCTGCGTACTCCGCCCGCCCAATCACATTCTTGTAAAAACAATTATGAAGCACTGTCTTCTGCCAGATATCCTTCTTATTGTCCGAGTTATCCTCTGCCCGGAAGCAATTGAATAACGTAATGGTCTGGTTGTAATTTGGGTTCATCACTTCACCCCACAATACAGAAGACCAGTATTCCCCAGCCACTTCCTGATCGCCTTCGAGATACTCCGCCGGACTCCCGACTCTGACAGTTCATCCGTCTTATAAGTCCCGGTCTCTCCGTCATTGCCGTAGCTCTGCAGAATCATTCCGCTTTCATCCTTGGCAGACTCAACGGAATACATCTTTTCTGCAATCTCACAACAGCACATCCCGACTTCCTCCGGCACCTCATCCAGAGCATCTATCCTTCCAAATGTCCGCTGCCTGATCTCTCCAGATGCAAGCATCGCCCAATACGAGAAATCTGCATCTGGAATCTTCGGCGTTCTTCCAAGAAGATACCGATTCTTATAGAATTCAAAATCCGCATATCCTTTCAGCATCACTATCAGCCTCCAACTACTCTGACGCTGCTACAGTATGTGCATAAATAGCAACTTTCTTGTTATCTTTTGCTTCTGCAATACCAACGGTACGATATCCAAATTTCCATGCATCTGCATCCTGATTAGCCTCTGGAGTGATAATCTTAGATACCGTATGCTTCTGGTTCTGAATTACTGCATTCTTATCAATAACAAGGAAATTCAAAGCCTTTCCACCAGTAGTTGTAAATCCGCCTGTACCAGTAGCTGTCAGATTAACCTTATCGAAGAAACGTCCTTCTGGAACTTCAATAGTACCTGCCCATCCTTCCATTACTTTCTTAGAAGCAGTTGTATCCAGATCCTCAATCATCCCCTTTAAAGCTGTCGAGATAAAGAGATAGCAGGTCTCCGGTTTCGCCTCTGCATTTTTAATAGCTGTCTTCGCCGCGCGAATCGCAACAATTCCAGCTTTTCCATCTGCAATCACAGATGCAACCGTTTTTCCTGCAAGCTGCGCGTAAGAAGCAAGCCGCCATGCATCAAGCTCTGGTACAACCTGTGTACGGAGAAATTCCCCAGAAAGCCGCCCGAACGCAATACCAGCGGATTCAATGTTGTCCATTGCATCTACAGTAAACATACGACCACGGTCATATGTGCACTTCTTGGTCTCGTATTCTAAACTGACGTCACCTGCTACATAGCCCGTTTGTTTGCTGTAATTTGCCAGTCCCTGCATAGACATTTTCGGGATCAGAATCTCGTTAGCATTAGCGCCTTCTCTTACAAGGTCATTCGGTCCATCCAGAACCGCCGTTAAGGATGCCAGTTTATACACCTCATCCAGCAGTGTAGAATACTGTTTTCTTAATGCAATTACATTTGCCATAATCATTTACCTCATTTCTTTTTTTTTCTCAGCTGGAAGTCCCATAGCTGCACGGATGGACGCAAGATTGTCTCCGCTTGCTCCGCCGCCTGTCGGTCCTACCGGGTTATTGATTGGTTCATCTGCTCCAAATAAATAAGCGTCAGATTCTTTTGTTGTATCCAACGCTTTTTTGATATCTGCGGTCTGGTCTTTTGATGCTTTCAGAGTATCTACATCTAACAGAGCCATAACAGCCTTCTCATTACGTCCACCTGCAGTCCTGATTGCCTCCTTCAAAGTATCTGTGAATATCCGATCAGCTTCCTTAGCCGCATACTCATCTTCCTTTGCTTTTAAGTCTCCCTGCAGTTTCTGGATTGTTGCCTGCATTTCTTCCGGCTTCATGTCCTTGAACTTATCCAGTTCAGTCGTAGCAGTATCAAGCTGAGACTTATAATTATCACGTTCACCCTCCGCAGCCACCGTCTTTGCTTTTTCTGCCTCAATATCATTCCCATTCCACTCCATAATCTTATCAACGGAGTCCTTCTCAATCCCCAGTCCTTCAAGATCTTCTCTTTTCATAATTACACCTTCCTTTCATCTACGCTTTGTACGAGGTTGCCCCTCTGATTTCAAGTAAGTCAGACTATTTTACGTCTATCTGCTGACACAAAAATAAGACGCTTTCCCTGCGCCTCAAAGGGAGATATTCAGACCACCTCCTAAAAATATGTATAAAAATACCGCCTCACTCCGAAGAATGTGCGGTATCTAGTCAATATTTAACTTTTTTTTGCAATTGTCACATATAAAACAATGTGTCGTCTCACATGCACCAACAGGCTCTAGCGTTCCTTTTTCACAAAGTGGACACGTGACGTTCTCTCCGTCTCTCAGTTTTTTCACCATATCATTAAACTCATAAGGATTCATCTATTATCACCTCCACGGCAATTCTGAATAAAGTTTTTCTATGTCTTTAATTATACTTCTCAATTCAGTACCAGTCAACTTGTCCTTATCATTTTTATGCTTCATTTCCTGTGCTTTGCATACACATTCTGCCCATCGACTACCACCAATATCATATTTATGGTGCGTAACTTCATGAATAAGAACTTCTGATGTACGTTGTACAGTCTTCGTATCAGAAGCATAGATTCTTATCACATTTCCAAATTGTTCTCCGTCTGTCCCCTTTCTATGGTCAATACCATAACACATCTGAAGCTCCAACTCTGGATGAGACAAGATATACTCAACTGTCTCCCTTCCAATATTTGTCTTATTCAGATTATTCAGCAAACGTCTATATGTAATGATATCCTTCTGCCCATTATTATATGTCTGGAATCTATCTGAAAACTTGGAGAATCTTATCTTTGCCTCATTCATTTTGGCTTTCTCTTCATTTTGGGCAGCCTGAATCTTCTCCCATTTTTTCAACGCCGATGTACTTCCCACTCTTCCAAGTCCATCCTGATACACCCTCGGCATCTGCTCCGGCAGCTTCATCGCCTTAGAAAATGCTTTGTACTGCTGCATCTGTCCCTGATATTTTGCCTGCTTGATAATAATACTATCCTTACTCGCTTCGCCTTCCTGGAGCAATTCAATATCCTGTCTGGTCTTTCGCATATTCCGTTCCATCTGGCGCTGCTTCTGTAATGCTTCGTAGGCCGTATACTCCTTCCCGAAGTATTCCTTTGGAGTATTCTCCTCTTCCATCATTTCTGCAAGCTGTTCGTCTGTATAAGTCCTTACCGATACACCGGGAATAAAAGCATTATAGTCATGATAACAGTTTGCCCCGTGCAGCCCTGTCACAGTGCCAAGCCCACACACACTTTCAAGCTGGGAATAGGAATAAACTTTACCCTGCCACACCTGATGCTCCGGCCTTGCCCCAAGATGATATGTAACCTCATAAAAGTCTGTTCCCAAGTCCTTCGCGACCTGTTCGTTAATCTTTCCCTGCACCTGCCGGAATCCAGTCATAACTGCTCTTCTGGCAGCCACTTCCACACGGTTACTGTGTCTCGTATCATAATGAATCGTTCGTAATCCGCTGTTCGTCATGGCATTGATTGCACGGCTGATTGCTACGTCATAGCTTACTGCACCAGACATAATATCCATCACCGCGCTATCCAGAGTATCCTGGTAGAACCGGATTAATGGACTGTTGTAAATCTTCCCAGTAGCAGGATTACGGATAGCAAAACCCAGTGAAGACGTAATATTCCGAAATTCCTCTTTTGTCTGCAATTTTACTGATGCCAGAAGCATCTGCAATTCCAAATTATCCAAAAAGGAAACCTGATCCACATGTCGCTCTTTGTAAGCTCTCCTATATCCATAGTACTGCTCGTACACTGTATCCGAAAATATTCTCTCAATCTCTTCGTCTGTGGCTTCCAGTGCCTCTTGCACCCACTTCTTGATATTCTTCTCAGACTCTCCAAGTTGGATCATGCTCTGTATCTGCTGGTCAGCTTTTGCAGTGGAAAATCCATTAATCTTAATTGACCGGACAATATCGGACATGATACGCATTTCCAGATCAGACATCGTCTTCTCCAGAGGAAGTGGAATCCCTTCCAATCTGCCCTGGTTCATTACTCAATCACCTCTGCTGGTGTTCCTACTACACTTTTCGCCGTTGCTTCATCCTCACTGTACCATTTCATACGATATTCCCATAACGGCATGGCTCCCATCGCCACATCCTGACGATCCTGCTGACGTTCCGTCTCTTCGTCTATCAAAATCGAATCATGGAACTCACAGTTAAACTCGTACCCGGAGGTGAAGAGTCCATTATAAAATGCAAGCCCTGCAACAAAATCTTCCAAGCATTCCCGTAAATTTTCCTGGATTGCTGTCACACGATTATATTTTCGAATCTTGGCCACTTTTATCTCCGTAGCCGTCTTTTCCACATACTGAACATTTGACAAATCCCCATAAGCAAGCCCAACCACAAACTCTATTTCCCTCTTATACTCTTCCATTCCCCGGCTGTATGCCTCATCCCGCATTTCTGGAGAATACTCTTTCAGCAGGTCTTTATCTTTGCCATCCTCAATATTAAGTCCACGATATAACCGCTTATTAAGCTTAGCCATACCAAAGCGTCCTGTATTCATATCCTGCTTTAAAGCCCTGCTATCTACATGAACCGCACGCTCTCCAGACTCATATTCCCAGTCAAGACGTGCTCCCTGAATATCCGCCTTCTGGATCCGCTCAATAGCCGCTTCAAATATAGAAACGCCACAGGCTGAACCATCTACCTTATTCTTGACCGGATTCCGGTAATATCCAAAATCCATCTGTGTCATACCAGGATAAATAACTGGTCCCGGGTTGATGCCCGCCCATTCCGGTATACTGTCCAGACTGCACAACATACCAATATCTTCCCTACTCTGTGAATGATAACACTTGTTTTCAATCGTAAGATTTCCATCCGTAAAATAATGTCTCTCAAATCTTGTGTAATAATCGCTTTCCCCAACTCTTCTGACCGTAAGAAATCCTACATCAACAGGCTTTTTGTTATCATCAAAAGAAATCGGGATGAAATTATCGGCGGTAACAAATTCCGCTTTGTCTGGTCCCAGCGGTTTTATAATCATAGATCCCATCCCCAAGCCATCTTGCAGCTCTTCGTTTAAAGACAAAATACTTTTCTGATAAATCTTATTCAGCTTTTCATTGCTGATACTGGTATCCATCTCTGCCAACGCCGCGTCCGTAAATTCCCTACAGATACCTTCCTCAATCCGCAACGACTTCACATAATCCGTGATCCAGTCAGCCTGTCCGTTCAGCATCTTCTTCCAATCATTAATCGCATTAATCATAGTATCCGAAAGAGTAATATCTTTACCGACTATAGCTTTAATCGTCGTATATCCAAACATACGCCTTATCCCTTTCCATAAATTTCTAAACACATCAAACATCTTCCACCTCTTGTATCAGATCTCTCATATCACGCTCTATTGTATACTCAAATGCATCCAGGCTGTCGATATCTGTGCTGCCATCGTCGAGACGCTCGTCCTTATCTTTCTTTTCCTGATCCCAGACAGCATCCGAAAAAGCTATTTGCAATGATTCACAATCATCCGTTATAAAGAACCTTCCTGCACCCATAAGCCGCACTGTACATCGAATGCGGTCGTTAATCTGTTTCTTTTTTGCTGGTCTGACCGACATCCATGGAAATCGCCTGTCCACAGCATTTCTGATAGAATTACCCAGAACCGTCTCCGCATTGTCCCAGAATACAGATTCCACATTACAGTACTCCACGTATCCGCTATGTTTGGATACCACAGCATATTTATCAATTACATCTTGTACGAACCCACAAAATAACTCATCAAGCCGGTTACTATCTATTTCTTCGTTCTCATCTCTTGCCATGATGCGCTTGGATTTCAGCGCGATTACTTCCTTAAACCCATCCGTGTATCCCCTTGCAACAAATGCGTGACCGGACTGATTACCACCAAAATCAATTCCCAGTTCTATTGACACAATATCTTCTTTACGGAATTGCTTATAATCTGAGTCTGGCGATAAATTATCCACCACCTCACAGCGGAAGGATTCCGGATTGTCAGCAAACTTTTTGTAGATAGCTCCCGCCGCCCTCTTCCAAAGACCAAGTATCAAACGGTCATAATAAATCGTTCCTTCATACTCCTTACATAACTGTTCTACAAACTCATCTGGAAGGTACGGATTATCAAAGATGGTGTATTTCTGCAGATAAATATCCAGTTCCGGATTATCCAGAAACTCTTTCAGCCAGTGTGTTGGATGCTCTGGATTACAAGATCCGTCAAAACAACTGTATGGTTTATCCAGACGGGATTTCAGCATCTGGAATACTTCTTTGTTCCACTTTGCTATTTCATCTCCATAACAATATTTGATGGAAGAACCCTGGATTTTTGCTACCTGGCTGATCTTTTCAGCACCCAGACAATAAACATCTTCTCCGCATATTTTAGCCACGTTGCGGTTATTGATTGTCCCGATCAGTGTATCTGTATAAATCTCCCGCATCGGTTGCAGAACGTTACGTTCAATAGATTCCTTAGACACTCCAAGGATAACATTCAATCCAGGTTTGCCAGCTCTCTCCCGAATCCTAAAAGGAATCACAAAGGCAGTATCCACATACGATTTACCAGAACGTACCGCACCGGACTTAATATTCCAACGATGCGTTGCATTCACAATGTACTCATTCTGCTTCCTGCTTAACTGCATTCTCATAGACTCCTTTTAAAATTTCATCCAGTTTCTCAAGAGCTTCTTCGGTTTCATTTTCTCCCGTAACAGCTTGCTTTCTTGCCTGCTTTAGATCTGTATCGGCTTCACGGTTACGCAGATCTTCTTCCGCTTTATCAGACTGGCCAGAATACTGTGCAACAAAATAAGCAGCCTTGACATCTCCTTCAAGCGCTGCCTTAATCATTGACATTAACATGGCTGATTCCAGAGTACTGTCCACACCTAACGCTTCTAGTATTGGACCATACTCTTTACTATCTATTTCAGCGGTAAGAAGCATATTCAAAGTCTTTCGGAAATTTGCATTACGGCGTCTTACTTCGCCAGATTTCTTACCGCCTTTTTTTCCGTTTTTCACGGCTTCCTCACGGCTTTGATTGCTTGTAAAGGGTACTAAGTTTTCATTGTTCAACCGTCACCACCTTCATTCTGGTTTAATCTATCACACGAAAAAGACGCCCTGCCAAAGCAAAGCGCCCATTTCTAAGTATTGGAGGAACTCAAGTGAACTACTATACACTTTTGTCAGTCTATACTATAGCATTTTTAAAGCGAACAATCCGAACAAAACGAACAAACTTTAATTATTTTTCATAAATCTATTAAATTCCATTCTGATACTCTCTCCAGATTTTGCATGCATCAGAGTCGCAACCTCCTCCCAGGTCAACTCCTTAAATATCTTATACCTGATGATCCGCTGCATCCGGAACGGAATAGACTGCATCCATTCTTCCACTAACAGCTTCAGCGACTCCGCCTCTTCTTTCTGCATCTCCAGGATATGCCTTTCAAAATTCAGCCTGCCCGCATCTTTCACAGTCTCCGTCGTTCCACTTAGAGAGAAGGACCTCGGCTCATAAGGCCACTCGGGATTGCTCCCGGTGACCTTATCCTGCACCTGCTTCTTTTTCTTCTCCAGTTTCCGGATCTCCGCCTCAGTTTCTTTGACCACGGCACAGGCATCTATGTAATCACTCAGTATCTTTTTATCCATAGCTGTCCTCCTTAATCCTCGGGATGTACACCCGGTTTTCCTGATGTTTCTCCTCCTTGCGCACCTTCCCCAGAACCTGCCTCATCTGTTCCAGAGTCTTCTTATTCTGGGAATCCCGCGCAAACTGAACGACCGGCTCTGTGACTGCAAACATATCTTTGTACACCCTTCGCTCTACCCTGTTTTGATGGATCCGCATCCCTAACTGGGCAATCCTGTCCGGATTGTTTTCAAACTCAATCGCGTGGATCAGGTCCTGATGCCGTTTGTCTTCTTCCCCGACTCCGTCATATGCCATGGAATTTAACTCCTGGCATTCCTTCACGAAATCAAGGAAACTTTCTATCTGCTCCGATGTCCTCTTCTCCAATACTAACCGCCCCTTTTATATCATACTTCTTTGCCATATACCCCAGCACGTCATAACATTCATAGTTCTTCCGGATGAATGCCCTGGCCGCTTCGGAGGAAGCCTCTGCCTCCTCCTGGCATCCCGTCCCGGACAGCTTTCTGATCAGCTGTTTCATCATGGCCATCTTCTCCGCTTTTCCTTCCTGCCTGTAACCGCTATATCATCCCATCCGGAAAGGAAATCATAGATCCTCTTTAATCCCGCCGTGCTTGTATTTTCCAGGATCTCGTTTATGTACCTCAGATACTTCCTTCTCCACATAACTGCCCTCCGCTCTTTACAATCTCAATTGCTTTCTTCATGTAACATTGCACACAAGACATTTCGTCATCATCCACATATGGACAACATTGCATGTCTATATGTTCATCCCTTAAGCCTTCCAGTTGTTGGATAACTGCATCCAGATCATAAGCTGTCGGCTCTTCCTCAACCATCTTCTTGTATGCTTCCGGATAACAGAAGTCTCTTTCCGTCTTCTCTATCAGCTTCTCCGCGTTAATCAGCCTCATCTTCGCTTCCTCCTGTCCCATTCGTCGTTTTGCCTATTGCTTCGTCCCAGTGTTCTAGGACATCCTTGATTACT
>CANSLW010000037.1 GCA_947647815.1 uncultured Dorea sp.
TACTATTCGCGAATGGTGATATATGTAAATGTGTGATTTAGATATGCTGTGGGGAGGAGAGACGATGAAGTGCGACGCAAAGTTATTTGCGCAGATGTATGAGAATATCTATGCAGATATGTACCGGTTTGCCCTGTGTATGATGAAGAACCGGCAGGAAGCCGAAGATGTTGTCAGCGAAGCAGTGACAGCAGCTTATGAAAATATCGGAAAACTGCGGGATGAAGGGGCATTCAGAAGCTGGATATTTACCATATTATCAAACATCTGTAAGAAGAGATTGAAGAAAGCTGCAAAAGAGCAGGAACATTCGGGAGAGGATGTATTTTCACGAATCCCATTACAAGAGACGGATATGGGATTGGCGGTGGATGTGAGGAAGGCGTTCTTTCTGTTAGAAGATGAAGAACAGATGATAGTAGGGCTGTCTGTTTTCGGAGGATATAACAGTCAGGAGATTGGGAAGGCGCTGAAATTGAATCCAAATACCGTACGTTCGAAGAGAAGCCGTGCGCTTCAGAAGATGGAATGTGTATTGAGATGAGTCAAAGGAGGCGGCAGAATGGATAGAAGAGAGCAGGAAGTATTAGACAAGATCAGAGAGAAGACGGCTGATGCAGAAGTTCCGGAGAATCTTGAACCGGAGCATATCCGCCGGATATTGGAAGAGAAAGAACCAGAGATGGACAGAAAAAGGAAGGTTCACATCTGGAAAATGGGTTCACTTGCTGCGGCATGTGTGGCAGTGATATTTGGCGCGGCGGTATGGGGGCTATCGGGAACGGGAGAAAGAACAATGACTTCCCGCAGTACAGATAATGCCTCCAATATAGATGAAGCGGTGAGCAGCAGTAAGACGGTTGCCCGGGCAGAAAGTTATGAACAGGTTTATGGATATATTAAGGAATATCTGGATGAGAGAGCGTTACGTTATTCGGATACGGCGAAGTCGACGGGAGGATCAGAGGTACAGGTTATGGAAGAAAGTATGGACAGTGGTTCGGCAGAGATGAACAGTGAGCCTTTGATGGAAACCAGGGACATGGCAGATGAGGCAATGCCAGTGGCAGATGCGGCGGCAGGGGATTATTCGCAGACAAATGTGCGTCAGGAAGGCGTGGATGAAGGGGACGTTGTCAAGACAGATGGAAGATACCTGTATGTGTTGGAGGACAATGGTAATAAGATTGCTATTATTGATACCAAGGATCAGAAAATGAAAGAAGTAGCCGCAGTTAATGTGGAAGATAATGAAAAGGATAGTTATATCTATGAGTTCTATGTAATGCCAGACAGTAAAAAGCTGGTGGTGATATGCAGCAAAGGAGATCCAGATCTGGTGAGGGATGTATATTCGGGCTATCCTGATTCCGGAATGCAGGCGGCAACGATGGCGGTTACCTATGATATTCAGGATCCTCAGAATCCGTCAGAAGAAGGGCGGGTAAGCCAGAGCGGCAATTACAGTTCATCCCGTATGGCGGACGGTCACCTGTATCTGTTTACAGAGTGGAGCCTGTATATGTATATTAATAATGATATGGAGCCCAGAGAGTATATACCACTCATTAATGGGGAGATGATGAAGGCAGATGATATCTATCTTCCTCCTTCACGCAAGGCCTATATGTATGAGGTAATCACATCGGTAGATCTAGAAAAGCCAGGAGAGACGAAAGACAGCAAAGCGATATTCTCGGAAGGCGGACAGATCTATGTAAGTAATTCGAATATTTACTTTTATGAGACTGTATGGGGCAGATATTCCGGAGGATGTATTACTACAATACGGAAGGTCGCATATAAGGATGGTAAATTAGAAGCAAAGGCACAGGGACAATTCGACGGATATCTGAATGATTCTTTTTCGATAGATGAATATAAAGGGAATCTCAGGGTGGTAACGACGGACAATGATTCGAATGCGGTGTATATACTGGATGAAGAACTTGAGGAGATTGGCGCTATAGAGAAACTTGCTAAGGACGAAAGAGTCTATTCGGCAAGATTCATGGGGGATGTCGGGTATTTTGTTACATTCCGCGAGACGGATCCACTGTTTAGTGTTGATCTGTCAGATCCAGAGAATCCAAAAGTCATAGGAGAACTGAAGATACCGGGATTCTCGGATTACCTTCATTTTTATGGGGAAGATCAGCTGCTTGGTATCGGGATGGATGTGGATGAAGAGACTCTGGTGACGAATGGGGTTAAACTTACCATGTTTGATATTTCTGATAAGACAGATGTTAAGGAAGCAGATACCTATGTGCTGAAAAATGTATATAATACGGATGTTTCTTATGATTATAAAGCAGCGCTGATTGATCCGGGACGGAATATTATTGGTTTTCCAGCAGATACGGAGGGCGGACAGAAGTATTATCTCTTTGAGTATGACAAGGGTAATGGTTTTGCCTGCAATATGGAAGAAGAGATTAATGGAAACAGCATGAGGAATACGAGAGGGCTCTATATAGACGATACATTATATGTTGTAAAGGGAAATATCATTGAAGCATACAGTTTGAAAGATTATAAGAAGGTAGGAGACTTGATATTGTAAAAGAAGAAGTCCGGAGAATCAGAACAGAGTTCTCCGGACTCTTTTAGCAGCCTAGTGTACTGACACATCCATTTTTGAACTAACTGGATGTGTCAGTACACTAGGCTATCTGAGATTTTTAAGCCGGGTTTTTAAGACAGGACCGACAATGACGGCGATAATAATCTTGACAGTGTCTCCAGGCAGATATGGGAGTACACCGATAGAAAGTGCCGCAGTGAAAGACAGTTCTATCTGGAATGCCAGCCATGCCGTGCCGAAGAGATAGGCGACAGCAGTTGCAAGAACCATTCCGATGATGACGAGACAACGATTACTGCTGAAATGTTCTACGAAGATTCCTGCAAGTATGGTCATGAAGATGAAACCAATCAGATATCCGCCGGTAGGACCGGCAAGTTTGCCGACACCTCCGGCAAATCCGGAGAATACCGGAAGACCAATTGCACCCAGCAGAAGATAGATAAGGAAACTTATGGCTGCATCTTTCCAGCCGAGAACATAGATACTGACGAGCAGAACCAGATTCGTAAGTGAGATAGGGACCGGACTTACCGGTATCGGCACGGATAAGGGTGCAAAGATGCAGGTGACAGCGGTTACCAGCGCAATCAGTACCAGGCGGCGCGTAGATAACTGTCCGGTTGTTTTTTGTGTATTAGCTGATGTGATATTTTTCATGATATTTTGCAGACTCCTTTCAGGTCAATGAAGTATCCTATATGTGCAGGGAGATTTTTTGTCCTGCATGGTATATGGAAAGTATAAAGGGAACAATAATATTTGTCAACTATAACGAGTGAAAAGTTAACAATATGAAATGGCTGGATTGTGTGAATTTTAAGAATAATATATAAAAATCAGACAATTAATTGAAAAACAAAATTATATTAAAATATTAGAATAAAAAACAAAAATAGTATTGACAAATAAAAACACGAGTGGTATTATATAACCAATCCAAAAGAAATCCCATATCAGAGATAACTCCTGACGAGAAAGGGAGTAGGGATGATGGAAATAATTGTAAGAAGGAGGCTTAATCCATTGGACAATATAAAAGAATCAACAATTCAATATGTTAGTGGTATGGCAGAGAGATGTTCCCATAGAGTAAGCCTTAACCATAGAGGATAGATAAGCCGGTATATTGAATGAAATAAAGAGTCGGAGTTGAGAAGAACCGGATATTAAAGAAAAGATTAAGATCTGCAGACATATTGAGAATGTATACCACATTATATAAGGTTTCAGTGTGAATAGACAATGTGTGAAGAAACATTACCTATGTATCACTTAAGAAGCGGATTATATAGATTTAGAGGGGTTATTTAGAACAGTGGCCAATTATAGAAAACCTTGACGGATTGAAAGATTTTTCCGATAAGGGATGAGAAAGAATAAGGCTGAAGGGAATATCAAGAATCGAAAAAGAGCCCTCCGATTGAAAAAATAGAATAAAACTTCATAAAAATACAAGGCGGTGGATCTGATGATTAAATCAATAGATGCAGCCGCCTTATTTTTATTCTAATAGAAAACTTTCGTCTACACTTTGGCAGAGAGAATGCATATTATATAGTAACAGGTAATAGCCAGATGCTTTTTTTTGACAATTTGCCATCAATTTTCAACGTATATTTTTGACATTATACATGGCGTATGATAGAATTATATATGTAAAAATGTAGATTTATACGTTTTTAACAATTTTTTTGAGGTGAGTAATTTGGATAAGTATGAATATAGGGTGAAAACGGAACAGATGCAGGAACATCTGGAAAAAAAGCAGTATAAAAAGGCGATGGAAATTGCCGATACGATTGACTGGCGCAGAGTCAAGAACGTAGGTACACTGAATACGGTAAGTGAGATCTATGAGTATAATGGTGAATATCAAAAGAGCCGTGATATTTTATTTGTTGCGTTTGATCGTTCTCCGGGGAGCAGAAAGATTGCGTACAGGTTGGGACTTCTGGCATTGAGAATCAATGATATAGAAGAAGCGGCGGATTGTTATGAAGAATTTGTGAAGCTGGCGCCAAAGGATCCGAACCAGTATATATTAAAGTACAGGATATTGAGGGCACAGGGAGCGCCGATAAGTGAACAGATTGAAGCGCTGGAAGAATTTAAGAAGGCAGAATATATCGAAAAGTGGGCATATGAATTAGCAAGACTTTATCATGAAGCAGGGATGACGGCGGAATGTCTCGAGGAGTGTGATGACCTGATTCTCTGGTTTAGCGAAGGGAAATATGTCTATCAGGCAATGGAGTTAAAGATGCAGTATAAACCGCTGACTCCGCTTCAGCAGGAGAAATACGATGCCAGACCAGGTTCGTACAAGAAATCTCGTCCTATAAAGCGGGATACTTCAACGAGAGTCCCTGTTCCATTAGATGAAGTGATCAGGGAAGAAGAGACTGTCAAAAAGAAGGCGGATAGTAAACCTGACACAGAGACGGACAGGGAGAAATCGGAAGGACAAGTGGGTGAGTCTGAGATTGTGGATCTTGATATGTCGGATGCGGAAGGTGCATCTGAGGAGAATGAACCGCAATTTGAACAAGGCTCTTCTATTACAAGAGTCGTGAAGGGCGCAACGCTGCAGGAAGCTATTGCCAGCGGCATGGCGTTTGCTAACGGGATTCGTACTGTAGAGAAGACTGTAGAGAGAGTGAAGGAAGGAATACGTCAGGTTACCGGGCAGATACATATGGATACTTTGTTTGCGAATGCCGATGAGGAAGAAGAGGCTGGGGAAGCAAAAGCTGCTGAAGAGGAATTGACGATAGAGGAGCCGGAACTTCCACAGGCTGAGGAACCAGCACCCGTTGAGAGAAGAAGAACGGTATTTGCAGCGGATCAGAAGACATCTGCTTTACGGGCAACCGGTCAGATGCGTATTGAAGAGATTCTTCAGGAATGGGAAGCGAAACAGAGAGCGAATGCTGAAGCTATAGAGCGGCAGAGAGAGGAAGATGACGAAAGGCTTCGCCGGGAGAGAGATGAAATAGAGCTTCGAAAGGAATTAGACCGCCGGGAAGCAGAGCGCAGAGCTGTGGAAGAAGAGAAAGAACGCAAGTCAGCTGAGGAAGCGGCTGATAAGAAGCTTGCAGAGAAAGAAGCACTGCAGAAAGCGGCAGAGCGCAAGGCGGCGGAAGAAGAAGCGGAGCGTAAAGCTGCTGAGGAAGAAGCGGAACGTAAAGCTGCTGAGGAAGAGGCGGCACGTAAGGCGGCGGAAGAAGAGGCGGCGCGTAAGGCGGCGGAAGAGGAGGCTATCCGGAGGGCCGTGGAAGCTGAGGTGGAACGTAGGCTGGCAGAAGAAAGAGCGGCGCGTGAAGCGGCAGAAGAGGCTGCAAGACAGGCGGCAGCAAGGGAAGCCGAAGCAAAAAGGGCGGCAGAAGAAGCCGAAGCAAAAGTAAAGGAAGCTGAAGCAAAGGCGAGAGAAGCGGCAGCAAGAAAAGCGGCAGAAGAAGCCGAAGCTAAAAAAGCAGCAGAAGAAGCCGAAGCTAAAAAAGCGGCAGAAGAAGCCAATGCTAAAGAAGCAGAAGAAGTTGAAGTTCAAAGAGTCAGCAAGAAACCGGTTAAGCAGACGACTAAGAAAAATATTTCCATAGAGTCAGATGATGTGAAGGAAGATGTTGAAGCAATTGGCCAGACAAAACGAATTCCGGATGACATAGTACGTCTTATGGAAGAACTGGGGAATGATGTACCGGAGGGACGGGAGCTGCTTTCCGGTGAACAGTCTGATGACAAAGAATCTGTGAATGATATTATTGCAAGCAGATATCAGCTTCAAGAATTGCAAGATTCTAAAGGAGAGTCGACGGAAGAAGAGCTTGAAGAAGAGGGATTTGAAGAAGCAGATTCTGAGGGAGATGGATTGGAAGAAGTACTTGAGGAAGAGGCTTTTGAGGAAGAGGACTTTGAGGAAGAAGACTTTGAAGAGGAAGAAGATTTCGAAGAGCAAGAATTAGCAGAAGAAGAGGGATTTGAAGAAGACTTTGAAGAAGAGAATCTCGGAGAAGAAGACTTTGAGGAAGAAGATTTCGGAGAAGAAGATTTTGAGGAAGAGAATCCCGAGGAAGAAGACTTTGAGGAAGAGAATCCTGAAGAAGGCTTTGAGGAAGAAGATTTCGAAGAAGAGGACTTTGAAGAAGAAGACTTTGAGGAAGAGGATTTTGAAGAAGATGACTTTGGTGATGTAGGAGATTATATAGAAGAAGGTGAGGATGAGTTTGAGGATGACTTCGAAGAAGATGAGTTCGAGGAGGATGACTTCGAAGAAGATGACGATTTTGAAGAAGATGAGCTAGAAGAGGAAGAGGATTTCGAAGAAGACGAGTTAGAAGAGGAAGAAGATTTCGAAGATGGAGATCTGGAGATAGAAGAGCCTTCTGAAGAAGAGATACAAGCAAGAATTAAGAAATCAAAGGGCAGCGGGGTTCCTTTTGATACCGGATTTGTTGTTACGGGAAGATATGATCTCAGCGCAACCAGTGAGATTGGCCTGAAAGCCGGACTTACAGAAGAACAGAAGAAGTTGTTCTCGTACTTTGTACCGGTAAGAGGAATGAGCGAACAGATTGTAGAAGTACTGGATAATGACAGAAGAGCCAGAAAAGAAGGAACATCTAAGACAGGTAACCTTCTGGTAGTCGGCCGTAAAGGTTCAGGAAAGACGGTACTGGCGGTAGATATTGTGAAAGCTATTCAAAAGCAGAGGAACTTAAAGCAAGGTAAAGTGGCTATTGTTACAGGAGAATCTCTGAATAAGAAGGAGTTGACAAATATTATCCAGAAGCTTCGAGGCGGTGCAATTATTATTGAAAAAGCGGGTAAACTGAATTCTAGAACGGTCAAAGAGCTGAATCATCTGATGGAGAAGAAAACAGGAGAACTGCTCTTTGTGCTGGAGGATCAGAGAAAGCCGTTGGAGCGCGTTCTTACAGCGAATCCTGATTTTAGAAAGAAATTCACTTCCAGGCTGGAGTTGCCGGTATTTATCAATGATGAACTGGTAACATTCGGCCAGACATATGCGAAGGAAAATGGTTATAAGCTGGATGAGATGGGTATCCTTGCGCTGTATAGCAGAATTGATGTCATGCAGAGGGAAGATCATGCCGTATCAGTTGCGGAAGTGAAGGATATCATGGATGAAGCGATTGAACATTCACAGAAAGCGAATGTGAAGCATCTTGCAAGACGAGTGTTCGGAAGAAGTACAGATGAGTCCGATAGAATCATCCTAAAAGAAGAAGATTTTAAGATTTAAGACAAAAGACAGAAAAGAAAGAGTTTTGACAGATAAGATTGCTCAAAACTCTTTCTTTTTGTGTCAGTCTAAAGTATAATAATAAATATCGTAACAGAATGTGAGGTATAGAGATATGGCAGAAAAAAAGAAAAAACCATATGAAATAGGAGAATTAGACCATTATCTTCTTGGACAGGGTACCCATTATGAGATATACAAGAAACTGGGAGCTCATAAGGTAAAGAAAGGGAAAAAAGAAGGTGTATACTTTGCAGTATGGGCGCCGCATGCACGTTCGGTATCTGTGGTGGGTGACTTCAATGAATGGGATATGGAAGCGAATCCGATGGAGCGGGGGGAGCCTCTGGGAATATATACCTGTTTCATTCCGGATATCGAAGAATTTGCATTGTATAAGTATTGTGTAGAGACTTACACGGGAGAATATGTATTCAAAGCGGATCCATATGGAACTTATGCGGAGTTGAGACCCGGGACAGCCTCCAGAGTTGCGGACCTGACGAAGATCAAATGGAGTGACGACGTATGGATGGAGAATCGGAAGAAATGGAAACATACAGAACAGCCGATGTCCGTCTATGAAGCGCATATCGGCTCCTGGAAGCGTCATCCTGGAAGTGAGGATGAAGGGTTCTATAATTATCGAGAGTTTGCAAAAGAAATTGCCAAATATCTGAAAGATATGGGATATACGCATGTAGAGTTGATTGGAATTGCGGAACATCCTTTTGACGGATCCTGGGGGTATCAGGTAATAGGATATTTTGCTCCTACATCAAGATACGGAACTCCGGAAGATTTTGCATGGATGATTAATTATCTCCATAAGAATAAGATTGGCGTTATCCTGGACTGGGTGCCGGCACATTTCCCAAGAGATATCCATGGGCTGGCTGATTTCGACGGAACGCCTACTTACGAGTATGCAGACCCGAAGAAAGGTGAGCATCCGGACTGGGGTACGAAGATATTCGATTATGGGAAGAATGAAGTGCGTAACTTCCTGATTTCCAATGCATTGTACTGGATTGAGCAGTTCCATGTAGACGGGCTGCGTGTTGATGCGGTGGCATCCATGCTTTATCTGGACTATGGCAAACAGGACGGACAGTGGATTGCGAATAAATATGGCGGAAATAAGAATCTGGAGGCAATCGAATTCTTCAAACATCTGAATTCAGTGGTGCTTGGAAGGAATCCAGGAGCACTTATGATTGCGGAGGAATCGACAGCATGGCCTATGGTGACTGGTAATGTTGAGGACGACGGTCTGGGATTCAGTCTGAAATGGAATATGGGATGGATGCATGATTTTACAGAATACATGAAGCTGGATCCTTATTTCAGAAAAGATCATCACAATCAGATGACATTTGCCATGAGTTATGCGTACAGCGAGAAGTATATTCTGGTGCTGTCACATGATGAAGTGGTTCATCTGAAGTGCTCTATGCTGAATAAGATGCCAGGTCTGGGATTCGATAAGTATGCGAATCTGAAGGTTGGGTATGCGTTCATGATGGGACATGCCGGAAAGAAGTTATTGTTCATGGGTCAGGAATTCGCACAGCTTCGGGAATGGAGTGAGGAGCGGGAGCTTGATTGGTTCCTGTTGGCGGAAGATGAGCATCAGCAGATTCAGAACTGGATGAAAGATCTGCTTCATCTGTATAAACGGAATAAGGCGCTTTATGAGCTGGATGACAGTTGGGAAGGATTCGAATGGATTAATGCAGATGATGCAAGCAGAAGTATTTTTAGTTTTGTGAGACATTCCAAAGGGAATAAGAAGAATCTGTTGTTTGTATGCAACTTTACTCCGATGGCAAGGGATGATTACCGAGTAGGAGTTCCGAGAAAGAAGCAGTATAAGTTGATTATGAACAGTGATGATGTGAAATACGGTGGAAAAGGCGAAGAAAGACCTGTTGTGTATAAGGCAGTGAAGCAGGAATGCGACGGAAGGCCATTCTCATTTGCATATAAACTGCCGCCATATGGAGTAGCGATCTTTGAATTTTAGTAAAATTAACGAGGGCTGTCAAAACAGCCCTCGTTAATTTGTAGAAGTCAATTATATCTATTGTGCGGTATCTGTGCCGGAAACAGAATCTGCCGCGCCAGCGTCGGATGTGCTGTTCGAATTGCCGGCATCTGCCGGAACAATATCAGACTCTCCTTCGGCATCCATTCCGGAGCCATCGGAAGTAGAACTAACATCCGTTCCGTCCGCAGTATCATCAGCAGAACCGTCTGGATTCGTCCCGTCCGTATCAGTGCCATCGTTTAAGTCCGCATCGTCGCTATCTGTGCCGTCAGGATTCTCCGGATCTTCCTCATCCTCTTTATCAGCATCTTCTTCATCGGTGGTTTCCTCATCATCAGCATCTTCATCACTGCCACCGAAGATACCTTTAAAGAATCCAACTACTTTATCCCAGAATCCGCCTTCTTCTTCGGAATCATTGTCTATTGCCTCAAGCGTGCTGTCAATAATGGCATCTGCGCCGAGAATATCATCGTTGGTGTCATTGATGATACCGCCGTCACTGTCATCGCCGCCTCCGGTGAAGACATTCTTAATAGAGGTCCACAGATTAGAGAAAAATCCGCCTTCACTGGCTTTGCCTTCCAGATTTTCCAGAGTCTTCTGAAGGGACTTTACGTCATAATCATACTGGGCAATGTTCTGCATCAGAGAATTAATTTTTGACATCTGTTCTTCTGTAAGCGTAATATTATAGGTCTTTGCCGCATCGTTAATGGCATCCTGAATCTCGCCTTCATCGGTCAGGCCTTCTTTGATGACTTCCTGTTTTACTTCGTTCATCAGGTCCGTAGCATCTTTCTGGCCTAAAGAGTCAGCAAGTTCTCCTGTGGTTACAAGTTCTTCTGTGGCAGCAGCTTTTTGTTCTTCGCTTAAGGTATTGCCACTTGCTTTCTCATAAGCCATCATGATACCGGTCAGCGCGCCGGTTCCGGATACTTCAATCGGGGAGGCAGCAACAACGTTGCAGTTCTCTACTCCGGAAGTCAGCAGTGTGCTGGCGATCATCGAGCTGGTAACGAAGGTAAGATTGCCGACCTTCACCTGGATGCCGCCGCTGGTAGTTGGCTCTACGTAGGAACAGCTGTAGGTACGTGTTCCAATCTGAGCCTCAGAAGCAATTCCTTCCATGTATTTTCTCTCGTCAGCATTGGTAACCTCTATGGTATCTACTGCGTCGGCAGTCGTGCCGAAATACTTGTACATGGAGTTTTTCTGTTCTTCTGTCAGGTTTGCGCCGAGAGTGACGACTTTCGAACTGTCAGCTTTTGCTGTTATGGGAAGGCATGTACATGTCAATACAGCCGCCATCATAACTGGTATGATTTTTTTCATGTTTTTCATAGTGTCTGGTGTGTAATCACCTATACCCCCTTTTACTTAGGCGCATTCCCGGAAGTTTTGCCGGGAATACTGAATCTGCCTGTGTTTCTTCTTAAGGAACCGTCCGTAAGTTATAACGGAACAGTTCCTAAGTCTTACCTAATATAACATATTCTATAGTATTTGCAAATAAAATAAGCCTTAACAATTTCTAAAGATTTTTTGTAGACGGCGCTCAAATACTTTCTCATCTATGATACCCTGCATACTGCCGAGAAATCGTCCGTTTTGGAAAAAGACAAATGTCGGGACGATATCTGCCTCATAATCTGCGGCAAGCAAGGGGGATTCGTCAATCTCTACTTCGCAGAACCGGATTCGTCCACGGTATTTTTGCTCGATCTCTTCGACAAACGGTTTCATCATGGCGCATTTTCCGCACCAGACGGCATAGAACATGACAACAACCGGAAGGGGACCGCGTTTTGTCTCGGTTGTAAAATTTTTCACTGTTAAATGCAGCATTGCGTTCACCTTTCTTTATTTCCGCCCGGAGATTAGCAGCCAGGATTCAATGTGCGGTATACTTCGTCCATAGAATTTTTCAGGCGGATCAGTTTCTTGTGCAGTCCTTTCCGGCGATAAGTGAATTCACAAAGTTTCTGCCGCATGTTTTTTTTGCATTTCTTTTTGCGTCCCATATGCATATATCCAGACATAAGTTCTTCTATACTATATATGCAGGAATTTAATAGATTGTGCATAAAAAAGCCAGATAGAGATGCGGTTATCTCCGTCTGGCAATTAATTTATAGATGGGATTCCCAAGGGAAGAGAATTTCTCCTCATATTCTGTCATAATATTTCCTTCATTCATGGCAGGGTCATGGTGCAGGTCGTAGGTGCAGCCTTTCAATTCAAAGAACGGTGAAGCCTGAACTTCTGTAATGGAGAAGTTGAAGAGCTGGCGGTTGTCTGTCTTGAATTCTATTGTGCCGTCATGCGCCAGTATCTTATCGTATTGTTCCAAAAACTGTCGGGATGTAAGCCGTCTTGGAGCATGTCTTGCCTTGGGCCAGGGATCGGAGAAGTTTAGGTAGATACAGCCGACCTCATCTGGCGCAAATACTTCTGGTACGTTATGCGCATCCATGCATATAAAGCGGATGTTGGGAGTGACGCCCCCGGCATCACCAGTTGCAGTATCGACATCTGTGCCTGTTTTCTGGAACTTCTCTACAGCCCGCAGAAGGACGCTGGAATATCGTTCCAGACCAATATAATTGATTTTCGGATTCTGTCTGGCAAGGGCTAACAAGAATTGTCCTTTGCCCATACCAATCTCGATGTGGATAGGGTTATTATTGTTAAATACCTTATGCCAATTTCCGCGATTATCATACTCATTTTTAACAACTTCTTTACACACTTTTAATACGCTTTCCGCGCGTGGTATATTTCTAAGCCGCATGTGCATTTTTCCCCCTGTTTTCAGGTATTTTTATACTTTTTTTAGTTTATCGTGCAGAGATAAAAAAGTCAATTAAAAATAAGTATGTGAAAATCATAACAAATACAGGTTTTTTTGGTGAATTTTACTATGGAAATTTGAAAAAATCGGAGTATATTATAATTGTGTACAAAAAGAATTGAAAATAGTGGAGAAATGGAGGCGGATGAATGAACACGGTTGTGAAGAAATTGGCAGATATCGAAGCAACGGCTGAAGCGATTGTGGAACATGCGCAGGCTCAAAAGAGTGAGATCGAAAAGAAGATCCAGTCTCAGAGAGACCGTTTTGACGCGGCGATTGAGGACGAGACTCAGAAGCAGCTATCGAAGATCAGGCAGGATGCAGATGCGAAGATGGAACAGATCCTCACGGAACAAAGGGAGAAGAACCATTCAGCGATTGATAACCTGAAGAAGGAGTTCGAAGATTATCATACTGTTTATGCCCATGAGATCTTAGAACATATAACAGAGGTGTAGAACATGGGTAATGTGATGTCATACAGCGGGCTCACCACGAAGGTACGGGCGATGCAGGCGAAGCTTCTTACGCAGCGGGATTACGAGAATCTGGCGAACTTAGGAAGTGTGCCGGAAGCGATTGAATACTTGAAAGAAAAGCCTGCCTATGCAAGATATGTAGAGCAGATGGATATATCGCTGTATCACAGGGGGAACATGGAGAAGATTCTGTATCAGTCATTGTATGATGACTATACGAGAATCTTTCGGTTTGCAGGGATGGAGCAGAAGAAATTCCTGAAGATCTATTGGAAACGGTACGAGATTGACCTGATTAATTATTGTCTCCGTATTGTATTCAACCATTATGACATGCCCTTTGATATAGAGTATAAGAAGGAAATTTTTGACAAATATTCCCAGATATCTATTGATAAGCTGATTACATCAAGAAATGTTGATGAATTGATTGAGAATCTGAAGGATACGGAGTATTATGCTCCGCTTCAGGCATTGAGGGATTCTGAAAGCACGACCTTGTTTGACTACGATCTGGTGTTGGATCTGTATTATTTTTCTGAAATGTGGAGAAAGAACAGGCGGATTCTCAAAGGGAAAGAGCGTGAGATGTATGTCCGGGACTGCGGCACGAAGATTGATCTTCTGAATATCCAGTGGATTTACCGGGCAAAGAAGTATTACAATATGCTTCCGCCGGACATCTATTCACTGACGATCCCGATTCAGTACAGGATCAGTGTGGAAGAATTCAAGAATCTGGTGGAGACTCCTACGGTGGAGGAATTTGAGAAACGTCTGGAGAACAATTATTATGCCAGAAGGTATGCAGATCTTAGCGGGAAGACGCTGGAGGGTATGTATAAGGAGTGCTTAAAGCAGTTATATATCAGTGACAGGAGACGGAATCCGTATTCTATTGCGACGGTGAATACCTATCTGTTTTTGAAGGAAGAAGAGATCTATAAATTAACTACGGCCCTTGAATGTATCCGTTACGGCTTATCTTCAAGAGAGACGTTAGGATACTTAGGAGGTGTGATTCAATGATTGTAAAGATGAAGTTTCTGAGCATCAGCGGTCCGAGAGTTGATATTGACCGCGTGTGCGATAAATATTTGTCTAAATATGAGATGCAGCTTGAGAATGCAGTCACTGAACTGAAGACGACAGACAATCTTCTGCCGTTTGTGGAGGTGAATCCGTATAAAGACGCGTTAGCAAAGGCAGAACAGTTTGCGGCGCTTCTGCCGGAAGGCAGCACGAAACTGGATCAATCCATGTCGAAAGACGAGATGCTAGCCTTCATACGGGATATCAACCACGATTATCTGGAATTGCAGGAGAAGAAGGAGCTGCTGAATAAGAAGGAGAATGAGGTAAAGGAAAGACTGAATGTCTTAGAGCCGTTTGCTCCTCTCGAACTCGATCTCTATAAGACGGCACGGTATAAATATATGAAGGTCCGTTTTGGGAGAATCCGGGTAGATCATTATAAGAAGCTTGAAAAATATCTGTTTGATGATTTGAAGGCAGTGTTTCTTGAGGGAATCAGGAATGAGAACTATGTCTATGGATGTTACTTCGTGTCAAATGCGGATACGAGCAGAGTAGATTCGGCATTTAATTCTCTGCATTTTGAGAGGATTGCCATTCCGGCGGAATATGTCGGAACTCCGAAAGACGCCTGTGCCAGCATGCAGAAAGACATTGATGGGGCAAGGGAGCAGATGGAGCAGATTGATCAGCAGATTGAAGAGCTGATGACTGGTTGTTCCGCAAAGCTCTTAGGAACCCGGAAGCGGCTGGAGGAATTATCGAATAACTTTGATGTACGTAAGATGGCGGCAAGGACCGACGTGGGGGATAACAAGGAAGACTATTATATCCTCTGCGGCTGGATGGGAGAGGACGATGTGGCGGCGCTCCTTAAGGAGTCGAAGGACGATGACAAGGTGTTCATTGTAGTAGAAGAAGACCGGGAGAAATTCTTCGGGGATCCGCCGACGAAGCTTAAGAATCCAAGATTCTTCAAGCCTTTCGAGATGTTCATCCAGATGTATGGGCTTCCGGCGCATGATGAGATGGATCCAACCATGTTCGTGGCGCTTACGTATACATTTATCTTCGGCGCGATGTTCGGAGATGTAGGGCAGGGATTCTGTCTGTTCGCAATCGGCGGCCTGCTCTATCTTACGAAGAAGATGAATCTGGCGGGAATCATATCAATCGCAGGAATCTTCTCCATGATCTTCGGTGTAATGTTCGGAAGTATATTTGGATTCGAAGATATCATACCGGCGTTGTGGCTTAGGCCTGTGGAAGCGATGACGAGGCTGCCGTTTATCGGACAGCTTAATACGGTATTCATCATAGCGATTGCATTTGGAATGGCGCTTAACATCCTGGTGATGATCTTCCAGATTATCAATGCGGCAAAAGCCCATGATACGGGAAATCTTTGGTTTGCGACGAATGGAGTGGCAGGACTCGTGTTCTACGGTTTTCTCGTATTGACAATTGTGCTGTATATGACAGGGCACAAGGTTCCAGGCAATATACTGATGGTAATATTCTTAGGGATTCCGGTTCTGCTGTTTGTGTTCAAAGAGCCTCTTACGAACCTGGTGGAGCATAACAATAAGAAGATGGAAGAGAGCAAGGGGATGTTCCTGGTTCAGGGATTCTTCGAATTGTTCGAGACAATGCTGAGTTACTTCTCCAATACCTTGTCTTATGTGCGGATCGGGGCGTTTGCAGTCAGCCATGCGGCGATTATGGAAGTGGTGCTGATGCTTGCGGGCGCGGAGAGCGGAAGCCCGAATATAATCGGCGTGGTAATCGGCAATGCGATCGTGTGTGCGCTGGAAGGCCTGATCGTAGGAATCCAGGTACTGCGTCTGGAATATTATGAGATGTTCAGCCGTTTCTATAAAGGAAGCGGACGGGAATTTAAACCATTTAATAAGCAGAACAGATAAAAGAAACGGTGGCCTGGGAATGGCCATGCTGCCGGAGAGATAAGATATAATAAAATAAAATTCCATATACGAGGAGGATTATAGTCATGACTTTAACCGTGAAATTATTACTTGTTGCAACACTGGTACTTAGCATCATCATTCCATTCGGATATTATCTGATCGGAGAGAAGACAAAGAGACGTTATAAGAGAGCAATCGGAGCAAATGCATTTTTCTATTTTGGAGCATTTGTAATCGCGACAATCATGATGTTCGGCGGAGCGCCGGTGCAGGCTGCCGAGGGTGCCGCTGAAGCTGCTTCTAATGCTGCCGGATTCGGATATCTTGCCGCTGCGCTGTCAACCGGTCTTTCATGTGTCGGCGGTGGTATTGCCGTAGCAAGCGCTGCAAGCGCTGCGCTTGGTGCAATCAGTGAGGATCCAAGTGCGCTTGGTAAGTCCCTGATCTTTGTAGGTCTTGCAGAGGGTGTATGTCTGTACGGACTAATCATCTCCTTCATGATCTTAGGTAGATTGTAAGATGAAGATGTATCTGATCAGTGATAATGTCGATACACTGACAGGAATGCGGCTTGCGGGAGTAGACGGTATCGTGGTTCACGAGAGGGAGGAGCTGCGTACGGCGATTGAAAACGCGATGAATGATAAGACGGTGGGCATCATCCTGCTGACGGAGAAGTTTGGCAGGGAGTTTCCGGATCTGATTGATGAGATTAAACTGGAACGGACTATGCCGCTGCTTATCGAGATTCCTGACAGGCACGGAACCGGACGTAAGAAAGACTTTATCACATCATATGTAAATGAGGCGATTGGCCTGAAATTATAGAATGGGGTGACATACTTGAATATAGAAGAGAAGATATCACATTTGCAGGCCGCAGCGATGGAGGAAGCCAGGGCGGAGGGGAATGCGATCATGAAGCAACATGAGGATGCACTGCTCGGTGTGTTTGAACAGCACAGAGCGGAGGTTCTCCGTCAGTCAGAGACACGGGTAAAGGCAGAGCGTGTCAATGCACAGCAGCAGCTCAATATGGCGATGTCCAAGGCGCAGTTGGAATTGAAGCGGGAATTGAGTAAGACACAGAAGGAACTTAAGAAAGAGCTGTTCGAGGAAGTCCGTGCAGTGGTAGACGAGTATATGAAGACAGATGAATATACGAGTCTCTTGGTGGCTTATATTGAGAAAGCGGCAAGATTTGCCAACGGTTCGGCTATGACCATCTATATCAATCCGACAGATGCGGATAAGAAGGGATATTTAGAAGAACATACTGGCATGACTCTGACTGTAAGTAAGGAAGACTTTATCGGTGGTGTGCGTGCGGTAATCCATGAGAAGAATATACTGATCGACCATGCCTTCAAGGGTGCGATCGAAAACGAATACAAGAAGTTCGTGTTCAAGGGAGGTGTGCAGGTTGGATAATGTAACGACTGGTAAGATCTATGGGATCAACGGACCTGTAATCTATATCAAGGGCAAGACAGAATTTAAGATGTCAGAAATGGTATATGTAGGGAAAGAGAAGCTGGTAGGAGAAGTGATTTCTCTGGATAAGGATCTGACTACTATACAGGTATACGAGGAGACGTCAGGACTTCGTCCCGGAGAGATTGTAGAGTCTACAGGGGCGGCAGTATCCGTAACTCTTGCGCCGGGAATCCTGAATAATATATTTGACGGAATTGAGCGTCCCCTGGAACGGATTGCTGACAGCGGAGGAGCATTTATCACCAGAGGTGTAAGTGTAGACTCTCTGGATAAGAACAGATTATGGGAGACACACATTACGGTAGACACAGGAGACCCTGTTCATGGCGGAAGCGTGATTGCGGAAGTACAGGAGACACAGGCAATCCTGCACAAATGCATGGTGCCGCCAGATGTTGAGGGTACGGTGGTATCTGTGGTTCCAGATGGAGAATATACGATTACAGACGTACTTGTGACACTGGAGCTTGCAGACGGCAGCAGGAAAGACCTTACTATGACCCAACGGTGGCCGATTCGTGTACCGAGACCGGTGGCTCAGCGTTTCCCGGCGAGTGTGCCGCTTGTGACAGGACAGCGTATCCTGGATACCATGTTCCCGATCGCCAAAGGCGGAACAGCGGCAATCCCCGGGGGATTCGGAACAGGAAAGACTATGACCCAGCATCAGATTGCCAAGTGGGCAGATGCGGACATCATCATATATATCGGATGTGGTGAGCGTGGTAATGAGATGACACAGGTTCTGGAGGAGTTCTCGGAACTGGTGGATCCAAAGTCAGGTAATCCTTTGATGGACAGGACGACACTGATTGCAAATACATCGAACATGCCGGTTGCTGCCCGTGAAGCGTCTATCTACACGGGGCTTACACTGGCAGAGTATTACCGTGATATGGGATATGATGTTGCGATTATGGCTGATTCTACATCCCGTTGGGCAGAGGCGCTGCGTGAATTGTCCGGACGTCTGGAGGAGATGCCGGCGGAAGAAGGGTTCCCGGCATATCTGGCGTCCCGCTTATCAGCCTTCTATGAGAGAGCAGGCATGATGCAGACGTTAAACGGAGAGACAGGTTCTGTATCTATCATCGGTGCG
>CANSLW010000038.1 GCA_947647815.1 uncultured Dorea sp.
ACGAAAAGTGAGAGCAGAATCAGCGCGAAAGACGGGGGAGAGATTACCCTGAATATGACAACCTGATGATCATCCGGGGGGTATCTAAGTTCTTCGCCGCTCCCGGCCTCCGTCTTGGATATGGCATAACCAGTAATCAGGCATTCCTTGACAATCTAAAGAAGCACCAGAACCCCTGGTCATTAAACAGCCTTGGTGCTTATGCCGGGGAACTGATGCTTCAGGACACGGATTATATTCATCGCACAAGAGAACTGATACTCTCAGAGCGAAAGAAGTGTCTGGCCATATTGAAGGATTTCCGCTATGTAAAGGTTTATCCTGCTTTTGGTAATTTTATTCTGCTAAAACTTACGAAAGAAGGCCTGTCTTCCTTCGATGTATTCGAACATGCCATTAAACAAGGCTTAATGATCCGGGACTGCTCTTCTTTTGAAGGACTTCCGGGAGAATATGTCCGGTTCTGCATTATGAACCCGGAAGATAACACAAGACTTCTGCACTGCATGGCAGAATTACTGGCCTAGTGTCATTTTATAATTTTCGTATTTATGCTTTTTATATTGTTCATTTTCCCATATCTGATCTGCTGCCGATGCCCATTCTTTTGCATATCCGTGACATTTTGCACACAGATGCTCTGCACTTTCCGGAGACTGAAGATCCGTAGATTGGGCATTCGTCTCCTCTACAATCCTCTCAAGAATCTCAGGATTCTCCAGCATTGGACATGGGCGCAGGTGGTTATCATTAAACGGCTGGTTATCCCTATATGCCATGAATAACGGCTGTGTTAATATTTCAATCAAAGAATGAGTCCTGATATTAGCTCCTGAATAGTGGATGAATACGCAGGGCTCTGCATCTCCATTTGCATTAATATGGAAGTAATTCCTTCCTCCCGCAATACAGCCGCCTACGAATTCACCGTCATTCTGAAAATCCATGGTGAATAACCCTTTTCCGACAGTCATATTCCGAATTTCCCTAACCCTGTCCTTTACATAGATTCTCTGTTCCACACTTGGCAGAAGATCCGTAACGGCATCATTTCCAACCGGCATATAATGGAAGTAAAATGCATAGCGGCAGCCTTTCTCTACCATTAAGTCTACAAACTCATCACTCGTAACTGTCTCAATATTTTTTGACGTATAGCATATAGAGGTTCCAAATATCAGCCCATTTTCCTTCAGAATATCCATAGCATGCAGTACTTTTCCATATACCCCCATTCCTCTGCGCAAGTCGTTGATTTCTTCAAACCCTTCCAGGCTGATTGCCAGATACAGGTTCCCTACCCGTCTCATTTCTTCACAAAATAACGCATCCACAAGCGTACCATTCGTGTATGCCAGAAAGGCACAATCATCATGTTTCTCACAAAGCCGGATTACATCTGATTTGCGGACAAGTGGTTCCCCTCCGGTAAACATATAGAGATAGATTCCCAATTTCTTCCCTTGACAGATTACACTGTCCATTTCATCAAAAGACAGATTCAGCCTGTTGCCATATTCTGCCGCCCAACAGCCGGTACAGTGCAGATTACATGCACTGGTCGGATCCATCAAAATCAGCCACGGAACATTGCACTGATAGATATTCCGCATCTTGCGGATAGTCTTAGTTCCATGAAGAAATGCTTCAAAACCCAAATTCAGCGCTGTCGTCTTAAGTACGTACGGATCCACCTCATCAAACACACGCCGTATATACTGGTTAAGAGCTCCTTCTCTGTTACAGATCAGCTTCTTTGCATGTGCATAATCAAACTCAAGTTTCACACCCCGCATATATTTCTCCATCAAATCGATAAGCCGCTCTACATCTTTTTCCCACTCTCTATCCTTGTTATTCAATACGACATCGATGATCTTACTAAACGCATCTTTTCCTGCTTTGTGTGTTATCTCACTCATCTGTATTCCCCCTCCTTCCCTGGCATTTCTCATATGTTAAATATAATAAAAATTCATACAAATAAAAATAGACATCTTTCCTCTCCTGCCTTAAAATGAGACACCTGATTATAAATGTCTGAAATTTAGGCAAAATAGAAAAAATGTCTATTTACATAATTCCTTAATTTGTTCCACTGTTCTTACGTATCACTTCCTCCAGCATCCCCTGCTTCAACTCACAGATCCTGTGGAAGTCCATCTGAATATCCTGCTTCGTCCCGCCGGAAAGCCAATCCATCACAGCCCCAAAGCACTGCCACTTATAACTGCAGACTAGAATCCTCCGGTCTTCTTCCTTCAGTGAATCCTCAGCAAATGCCGTCTGAAAATAGGTGTCTACTACATGCTCACACACCCTCCACAGATATCGTTCAAACAAATCCCTGTTAGATGAATTATACAGATGCAGAGCAGCCCGCCGGTTCTCCATCGCAAAAGAAACCACCACATCCAGGCACTCTTCAACAGACTCTATGGAAGGATGGCTGCGGATTATGTTCTCTGCCTCTTCCAGGATAATCTCTTCTACCATAGAAGGAAGGTCCTGATAGTGATAATAAAAGGAATTACGGTTAATTCCACAATCCTCTACAATATCTTTGATTTTAATCTGACTAACGGGCCGTTCATTCAAGAGCCTGATAAAAGAATTTCTTATAGCCTGCTTTGTAAAACCTGGCAAGTTCTATCCCTCCTGTACTCATCAAATACTCTTCTATATGAACATAAGTATACTGATTTTTCTCTTTTAAGTCAATAAATATAGAATCTCACGCAGCACCTTACAGGATATCGATATATTCTCCCGCCAGCGCTTTATTCATACTCCGGACCGCGCAGAATTTCCCGCACATGCTGCAGGTATCGCTGTGATCTTCTTCCGGGCTCCGGCTGTCGCGGATAGCTTTTGCAGTCTCAGGATCTAATGCACAGGCAAACTGCGCATCCCAGTCAAGAGCCTTCCGCGCATCAGCCATACGGTCGTCGATATCTCTCGCGCCCGGAATCCCTTTTGCAATATCCGCCGCATGAGCGGCAATCTTCGAGGCAATGATTCCCTGTTTGACATCCTCTACATTCGGAAGCGCCAGATGTTCCGCCGGTGTAACATAACATAAGAATGACGCCCCGTTCATAGCCGCTGCCGCACCGCCGATGGCGGCGGTGATATGATCGTAACCAGGCGCAATATCGGTTACCAGAGGGCCCAGCACATAGAACGGCGCTCCCATACAGATGGTCTGCTGTACTTTCATATTAGCTGCAACCTGGTCAAGCGGCACATGCCCCGGACCTTCGACCATAACCTGTATATTATGTGCCCATGCACGTTTTGTAAGTTCTCCCAGGCGAACCAACTCCTCAATCTGGCAGACGTCGGCGGCATCAGCCAGACATCCCGGACGGCATGCATCGCCGAGGGATATGGTCACGTCATATTCTTCGCATATATCAAGAATCTCATCATAATATTCATAGAACGGATTCTCTTCCCCGGTCATGCTCATCCAGGCAAATACAAGACTGCCGCCACGGCTGACTATGTTCATCTTACGCTTATGTTTTTTAATCTGTTCAATAGTCTTTCTTGTAATCCCGCAATGCAATGTCACAAAATCAACTCCGTCCTCTGCGTGCATACGGATTACATCCAGAAAATCTCTTGCTGACAGCGTTGCCAGATCCCTCTGATAATGAATCACACTGTCGTATACCGGTACCGTCCCAATCATAGCCGGGCACTCACGTGTAAGTTTCTGCCTGAAGGGCTGCGTATCCCCGTGGCTTGAAAGATCCATGATGGATTCCGCCCCCAGCTTAACTGCGCTCATAACCTTCTCCATCTCAACATCATAGTCTTTGCAGTCTCTGGATACACCCAGATTCACATTAATCTTGGTACGCAGCATACTGCCGATACCTTCCGGGTCAAGTGAGGTATGGTTCTTATTGGCGCATATGACAACCTTTCCCTCCGCAGCCAGTTTCATCAGCGCCTCGGGCGGCATATGTTCTTTCTTCGCAACCGTCTCAATCTCTGGCGTTACGATACCTTTTCTTGCCGCGTCCATCTGTGTTGTGTAATTTCTCACCGTATTTCCTCCTTCTTAGTCTGTCTTTGATTCCCCTTTTTGGACACAGTCCACCCGCCTGCAGGACATGTATTACGAGATTCCCGGATGCGTAACTCTTTCACAGCATTTTCTTTCACGAGAAAAGATGCATGACAAGCCAAAAAAAGAGATGCACACAGGGCATCTCTTAAAATCATCATTACAGCTTCATATACACTCCCTACGTTGGCATTATCCAAATCAGGTTATGGGTCGAAGCAAATCAGCTTCCTCTCAGCCGGCTTTTTCGCCAGCTCCCCAGTAAGGAACATCCTTAATCCTTTTGTTGTTCCTTTTCAATATGAAATTTTACAGTTTCATTATAAGTGTATTGTCATAAGATTGCAATAGAATAAAATTATCTATTTCTACTTTTCATACAGAAATTTCTCAGGCAGCGTTACCTTGAAATCCACTGCCAGGCTGCGGAAATCCTGCGGCGTAATAGTCTGCAGTTTATCCGGACGCATAGACAGCATCTTCACAAGAATCTCCGCAGACTTCTCAACCGTATGCATCAGTCCGAATGTAAGGTCAAAATCCCCGCCGGAGCAGAACATTCCATGATGTGCCCAGATTGCCACATCATACTGCTTCATCAACTCACTGGTTGCCACTGCGATGTCTCTTCCTCCCGGAACCATCCAACCTACAACACCGATTCCTGACGGAAATACAACCGGACACTCCGTAGCCATTTCCCACAGCTCCCTTGTAAATACCTCATCCTTCAGCGGCAGCACGAATGTAAGGGCAATCACGTTAGTAGTATGGGCATGATAGATGACGCGGTGTACTCCGCCAGAGGCCGCTTTCTTCACCTCATGGTTCATCAAGTGGCTTGGAAGCTCACTGGTCGGTCTTCCGCCATTTACAAGTCCCCAGCAGATTCGGTAATTTTCTCCTTTGTCATCCAGTTCGATGATACAGGTACTGTCCTCCGGGTCCAAGATGACATTGCGGAAATATTTTCCACTGCCTGTCACCATGAAATACTCGCCCGCAAGCTGCGGTACACTCGTACCAATATCTTTCCACTCACCGTCTGCATTGAGGTATTCCCTTACCTCCTCTACTTCTTCATCTTTCATACGGTAAGACAGATTTCCGCCGTTTCTCTCATGCCATCCCTGCTCCCATCCGTCGTTACACATACGGATAAATCCCTGTACAAATTTTGCATCTGTTATACTCATTATAATTCTCCCTTCTACCAAAAACTCTTGTAATAAATCAACTTACCTCGTAATAATATCCACTGGAACGTCAAAGATCTTCGCAACCTTCAAAATCGTATCAATATGCCTGCCGGACGCCGCAGCCATATGGTGGGTAGGCCCTGCTTCACTCCATCTGTTGCAGAACTCTCTTGCCCCGCAGCTGAAACGTGTCCGCATATTAGTATCACCAAAGGTAAAGATCGGCCCTTCTTCATTAATGCCTTCAGCTACAACGAATTTAAAATGTCCGTCCCTATCCTGGGTAATTCCTAAATAAGTAACCGGTCCAAGATGCGGATAGAACTGGGTCAGGTAACCGCCTCCGGTCTTTCCGTGAAACACTGGCACAATCTTCATCGTAGGCTTCTTATCTGAAATATCCGCATCTCCAGAACCGCTGTGGCCGATAATACAGATATCTTCCTCGAAGTCAATGGAATACATCTCAGACAACTGTCCTGCACCTGCGATTGTCTTGAGTATACTCATCGCCATGGCAACCTTGATATCACCTTCCACCGCGCATGCAACTCCTTGTTTAATCAGCATGGAGAAAGCCGGAATCAGCATACTGTCCAGGACTCCCGCCTTGCCCTGCGCAAAGCCGTCATAATGAGAGGCAATGAAAGCAATCTGCTCGTCTTTCACCCACTGTTCGAAAGCAACAACATATTTTGCCATCTCCCAGACCTTTTCAACTGTACCGCCGCCCTCAATATCAAATGTATCAAGAATATCCTGTGCTTTCGCGCAGATAGCGTCTTCATCCGTAATATTGTCGGCAATCGCCCACATCTTTTCCCAGTCAAACTGTTTGGTGTAAAGGAACATCCTGTGATAGAGATTGGTTTCGTCAATATACAGATCCATCATACCCGGATACGGACGGCCAATCTGCGCCAGGTTGGTATCGCGGAAACGACGGCGTACCTGGGCTGCGCGGCACCAGCTATCAATCTCTGCCTGAACCTCAGGGTCTCCTCCCTCGACAACGCCAGTAATCACGGCATGACGCTTACCGGCCCTCTCAAGATCTGCCACCATCTCGCCAACAGCGCCGCAGGCATACAATTCCCCCAGCCACGCCTCTGTATCCGTGTTCTCATAATCCGGTGCTTTTTTCTTCTGGACATTCACCAGTACCACCGGCACGTCCAGATCCCTCACTGCAGGAAGCATATTATAAGACGTCGCATAAGTCAGAAGCTGCAGGATCACGAGATCAACGTCCGCCACACGAAACTTGTCTCCGGCTGCCTGCGCCAGTTCCTTCGTGGTAACGATTCCTCCGTCCACAATCTCCACCGTATCTGGAATCGTCTTCTTGAACGCACCATACTGCGATTCAAATTCCGGTACTAATGATGGAAACTGCGGAAGATATGCTCCCAAAGCAATAGAAAAAACACCGATTCTTGCCTTTGTTTCTACTAACATAATGAATCCTCCTTGTAATCTTTATTATTCCTCATACTTCTTTATATCAAAAGACCTCTCTACACACTCTCTCGCTTCTCTTAACCCATCAAACTGCATATTATAAAGCATCTGGACTAACAGGTTCCCTATCGCCGTAGCTTCTCCTGGACCTGCATAGACGGTGCGTCCTGTATATTTTGCCGTAACCTGGTTCAGGTATTCTGCATTGGAACCGCCGCCCACCACATAGATACAGTCATATTTTTTTCCAGTCATCTCTTCAATCTGCCCTATAGTATCTCCATAACACTTGCCCAGACTGTTATAGATTACCGCTGCAATCTCCCATTCATTCTGCGGCACCTGCTGCCCAGTATTCTCACAATATACTTTCACTGCATCTACCATACTTGACGGCGCCAGAAACATATCATCGTTACAATCCACAATGGAAGGAATTGTCTGCTTCTGTGCCTGCTCGCAGATATATCCATAGGAATATTCTTCTACAAATTCTTTCCGGATTGACTGGATCATCCAAAGTCCCATAATATTCTTCAGATAGCGAAAACGGTATTCATAACCGCCTTCATTGGTGAGATTGTGTATTCTGCTCTGTGCAGAACAATTTGCCTCCAAAAGTTCTGTCCCCATAAGAGACCATGTACCGGAACTGATATACAATGCATCCTCTTCTATGGTCGGAATTGCGGCCACCGCAGACCCTGTATCATGAGTGGCTGGAAGAATCACCTGACAATTGAAACCAACCTCTTCCTGGATCTCTTTGCTGAAATCCCCTACCAGAGTACCAGGTTTGCTGATCTCGCCGAATATTTCCCTTGGGTAACCTAACAGGTCAATTAATTCATAATCCCAGTCCTTGGTGACAGGACTTACCAGTTGTGTCGTGGTTGCATTGGTATACTCCGTGCGTTTCACCCCAGTCAGAAGGAAATGAAAATAATCCGGAATCATCAACATGCTCTTCGCCTTTGCAAGGAGGCCTGGTTCTCTTTGTTTTACTGCCATCAACTGATATATAGTATTGAACATCTGTTTCTGTATTCCGGTACGTGCATAGAGATCTTCCAGTGAAATCTTCTCATACACCTTTGCATCCATTCCGTTGGTCCTGCTGTCCCGATATCCGTAAGTTTTTCCAAGAATCTGGTCATTCCCATCTAACAGTACATAATCCACACCCCATGTATCAATTCCCATAAAACCAGGAATCTTCCCTAACTCTTTACATCGTTTCAATCCTTCTTTAATCTCATAGAACAACGCTTCCACATCCCAGCACAGGCAGCCGTCCCTACTCTGCATGCCGTTAGGGAAACGGTAGATCTCTTCAAGCTGAATCTTTCCATCCTCAATGCTCCCAAGCATATGCCTTCCGCTGGAAGCGCCAATATCTACAGCCAGATAATATGTCGTCATATTCTCTTCCTCCTAATCCAAATGAAATACCGAACTTATCTCTACACTCACCAGAAAATTCCACATATTCTCTTTTCACAGATAATTTTAGACCATTTTTCTTTTTAAAAAAAGGTCTGTATTTTCTCAAAAAGGGGACTTTATTTGCAACCAAACAGAATAGTGATTGCTATCGTACAATTCATTTTATATAATAAACAGTATAAACATATTGGAATCTGGCTGATGCCTAGATATTCTATGGAACATTGTCAGGGGGACTTTTTATGAACCAGAAATTACTGAATAAACTTCGCAGGATTACTCCTGAAGAACAGGCAATCCTTGACGGACGCCTTGATATTCAAAAAGAACTATATACCGACAAAAAAGACTTTGTCGTAGACAGCCAGTTTCTGCTGTCAAAGGGAAAACTCATAGACATCAGACTACATACCAGATTTGCACCGTTTCCCAAACATCGCCATAACTATGTGGAAATGGTCTACATGTGCTGTGGAAGCACTACACACATCATCAATGATACAGAAAAGATTATTCTTAGCGAAGGGGATTTGCTGTTCCTGAATCAAAACGTCACTCAGGAGATAGAAGCCGCCAAAGAAACTGATATCGCAGTCAATTTTATCATTCTTCCAGAGTTCTTCGACCGGACTTTTCAGATGATAGAACATGAGAACGTATTGCGTGACTTCTTAATCTCTACACTGTCTCAGGATACTTCTCTTACGAATTATCTGCATTTCCAGGCAAAAGACATTCTGCCTGTACAGAATCTGCTGGAGAATATGATCTGGACTCTGATTGAGCATAAAACCGGCACAAACATTATCAACCAGACCTCCATGGGACTGTTGTTCATGAACCTGTCTGCATTTGCAGAAAATATTAATCAGAATTATCCGAATCAATATGAACAGACCCTTGTTTTTTCTGTCTTAAAATATATAGAAACTCACTATAAAAATGGAACGCTTGCAGATATTGCAGATGAATTAAATCAGGAAACCTATTACATCAGCAGACTTTTAAAGAAGCATACCGGAGCTAATTTTAAAGAGTTGTTACAACAGAGAAAGCTTCAGCAGGCTGTCTACCTGCTGAAGCAGACTTCTCTTACAGTTGATTCTGTCATGGAAGCAATTGGTTATGATAACAGCAGCTATTTTCACCGGAAGTTCCGGGAACGATATCAATGCTCACCGAAGGAATACCGTCTCATGTCTACATAAAAACCATGCCATCTGGCAGCGCAATCCGGATGAATTCCTGCATGGCGCGGGTAAGATAAGCATTCTTCTTATAATACAGGTACACGTCCCTCTGCGCCTCAGGGGCATCCAACTTGTAATAGATTACGGAAGAATCTGGATGCAGATGTTTAATCAATGTATCATTCACAATGGAGATTCCCATCCCGTATTGTGTAAGACGGTATGTAGTCATAACCTGATCCAGCTTCAACACGTAATCCGGCTGGATATTCTCCCTCTGGCAGATTGCATCGATACGTTCCCGCGTATCATTATGAGCACGCAGCACCACAAAGGGATCATCTTTGAATTTCCTAAGCGGGACTCCCGGAAACCGTGGATTCCGGTGAACGTCCTTCACCACATCATCGGCAGTCATCTGGTAATTCACTGCCCTGCGGTTACTGTCAAAAGAAGCCGGGACCGCCAGCAAAAGCTGCTCCTTGAAACATATCTCACTATGATATATCTGTGGGTTAAGGTCATAGTTGTCTATTACAATATCCAGTTCTCCGTTAAACAGTTTCTGCTCCAGTTCCATCGTCGATCCCTCATAAAAATCCAGATTCACATGCGGATACTTCTGCCTGAACTGATCTATGAACGGCGGAAATATGAAAGAAGCGAAGAAATAGGTCCCGCCCAGAGACAGATGCCCTGCCTTCAACTCCTGGAAATTCCCCACATGATAGGCAAATTCTTCCTCCAGATCCAGAATCTTCTCCGTAGTCCGTATATATTCCTTCCCGCACTCTGTCAGCTGAATGGGGCTGACACTCCGGTCAAAAAGCGGAGCGCCTATCTTCTTTTCTATCTTCTTAATCGCCGCGCTTAAGGCAGGCTGGGAGATATAGAGATTCTGCGCAGCTTTCGAAAAACTCTGTTCTTTATATACTTCCATCACATAATTCATTCCATGAAACATATTTTCACCTCAGATAACAAAGAATAACTACACAAGTACTTTTATTAATTATACTCCGCTTTTATATACACTACAATCACTATCTATAATTTATTCAAATTGCTTAAAATAATATATATAACTATAAAGTTATATTAGATAAAATACTTCTCCTGTTATGCTGAGATTTTTTATACTTGCACTATCGAAGAAATTAGAATTGAAACATCATAAGGGCTTAAGTTGTGATATGGCTTTTCTCTATGCTGTCAGGAATAGGTACGCAAATAATATTAGTTATTGGTTATTTGATGTATTAGTACGACCCTCTGTATTTTAAGAATATTACTCGCACTATATAAGTAAAAAATTATATAAAATATATATATATAAATATTTGATTTTCTCATCATGTATTCCTATAATAAACCCATACAAGAGGATGGATATCCAACAAGCGTCCATGCTGGCACGGGCGCCCGGAACATTATCTATCTGATATCTAAAATTCTATAATGAATAATTGACTACAATAAAAACAAAGGAGTATCAACAGATATGAAAAAGAAAGATTACCGGACAGAACAGGATTCTATCGGAACAAAAGATGTTCCGGAAGGCGTATATTACGGAGTACAGTCTCTGCGTGCCGCTGAGAATTTCCGCATCACCGGACTGAATATGCATCCGGAGATCATTAACAGCCTTGCATATATCAAGAAAGCAGCCGCTGTCACAAACTGCGAAGTCGGAATCCTGGACAGACGGATTGCCGACGCCATAGCCAAGGCCTGCGACGAGATCTTAGACGGAAAGCTTCATAAAGACTTTATCGTAGATCCCATACAGGGCGGTGCAGGGACTTCCATCAATATGAATGCCAATGAAGTCATCGCCAACCGCGCCATCGAGATTCTTGGCGGGCAGAAAGGAGATTACTCGATCGTCAATCCCAACGACCATGTGAACTGCGGACAGTCCACCAATGACGTAATACCCACGGCAGGGAAGATGACTTCTCTCCGTCTGCTCAAAAACCTGAAAGCCGAGCTGCTCCGCCTCCACAAAGCACTTGTTGCAAAAGCAGAAGAATTCGACCATGTAATCAAGATGGGACGTACACAGATGCAGGATGCAGTACCAATCCGCCTGGGACAGGAGTTCCGCGCATATTCTGTTGCAATCATGCGTGATATCAGACGTATGGATAAAGCCATGGAAGAGATGTGCGCACTGAACATGGGCGGTACTGCCGTAGGAACTGGAATCAATGCAGATGCCGCCTACCTGAAACGAATCGTCCCTAATCTTGCCGAGTTATCCGGCATGGAACTGGTACAGGCTTTTGACCTGATCGACGCTACCCAGAACCTTGATTCCTTTGTTGCCGTATCTGGAGCCATCAAGGCCTGCGCAGTGACCTTATCAAAGATTGCCAATGACCTCCGCCTCATGTCTTCCGGTCCGAGAGCCGGATTCGCCGAGATCAACCTGCCCGCCCGCCAGAACGGCTCGTCCATCATGCCGGGCAAGGTAAATCCAGTCATTCCAGAGGTGGTGAACCAGGTAGCATTTAATATCATCGGAAATGATGTAACCATCACTATGGCTGCCGAAGCCGGTCAGTTGGAACTGAACGCATTCGAACCAATTATCTTCTATTGTATGTTCCAGTCCATCGACACACTGGCTTATGCAGTACAGACCTTTGTGGATAACTGTATCACCGGCATCACCGCCAATGAAAGCCGCTGCCGTTACCTGGTTGAAAACAGCGTGGGGATTATCACCGCCATCTGCCCCCATGTCGGCTATCAGAAAGCTGCCGACATCGCAAAGGCCGCCATGAAGACAGGAGAGTCTGTAAGATCCTTAATCCTTAAGGAAAATTTGTTAGATGAGAAAGAACTGGATGAGATTCTGGAGCCGTCGCATATGACAGAACCCGGGATATCAGCAAAAGAACTTCTGAAGAAAAAGAAAGTCGAAAAATAGAAATATAGTCTTCTCAAAAACGGTCAATGGGTTATAATATTAACTATAACTTATTGACCGTTTTAGTCAGCGAGGCGTCTGCATGAATGAAAAATTTTATACCCTTCCTTCCGAAAAGCAGCAACGGATTACCAATGCCGGATTCCGTATATTTTCACAGAACTCTTATAAGAAGAGCCCCATGCAGGAAATTGCCAACGAGGCAGGAATCAGCAAATCCCTTCTTTTTCATTATTTTCAGAATAAGAAGGAACTCTATCTTTTTCTATGGGACAAAGCGGCAGATCTTACTATAGAATATCTTACTTTGTGGCATTGTTATGAGGCAGAGAACCTGTTCGAGATGATGGAGCGGGGCATGCACGCAAAGATCCAGCTCATGTGCATCTACCCGGATATGGCTGCATTTGCTATGAAAGCATTCTATGAGAAAGACCCGGCAATCTGCGGTGAGATTCAGAAAAGTTATCAGCTCCATTTCAACCGAAAGGCAACAAATGCCCTGATGCGCCTGAATCCGGATGATTTTATTCCCGGACTGGATCTTCGGATGATGCATCGTCAGATGTATTTGATGTCTGTCGGTTATATGTGGGAAATCTCACAACGCGGCGAGACCCTGGATGCCGAGATACTGATGAAAGACTTTTCAGAAATGCTGTCATTCTGGAAGAATGTGTACTTGAGGAAGGAGCCTTAGAAAAATGGATGCGATCAGAACAACTTCTCTTACAAAATATTATGGCAAGTCAAGAGGGATTCTGGACATGAATCTGACTGTAGAACAGGGGGATTTCTTCGGTTTTATCGGACCAAACGGCGCTGGAAAGAGTACCACCATCCGGACTCTCCTCGGACTGATTGCCCCGACAAGCGGCTACGCGCAGATTCTTGGAATGGATATTGCCCGACAAAGGGAAGAGATTCTCACCCGCATCGGTTATATGCCTTCGGAAGCGTCTTTCTACCGCAATATGCGGGTAAAGGATGTAATTCGGTTCTCCGCAGACCTTCGGCGACAGGACTGCCGTATAGAAGCAGATCATCTCTGCGAGCGCCTGGAACTGGATACCCATAAGAAGATTCGTGAACTGTCACTTGGCAACCGTAAAAAGGTATCCATCGTCTGCGCCCTACAGCATAAGCCTGAACTCTGTATCCTGGATGAGCCTACCAGCGGACTGGACCCTCTGATGCAGCGGGAGTTCTACACGATACTGGAAGAGCGCAATCAGGAAGGCGCTACAATCTTCGTATCTTCCCATATCCTCTCAGAAATCCAGCGTTATTGCCGTCATGCAGCCGTTATCAGGGAAGGATGCCTGCTGGCTTTGGACAGTACCGAGAATCTCGGACATACCGATACGAAGAGAGTCCGGTTAAGCGGAGTCGGGACACCGCCTGATCTACCGCATATCAAGGATGTACAGACAGAAGGAAGTTCTGTAAGCTTCCTGTACGGCGGAGAACTCCATGAACTATTGCGTACTCTGGCTGCGCTTCCGCTAACGGACGTCAATATCACCGAACCAGACCTGGAAGAGATATTCATGCATTACTATGCTGACACAGTAACCGAGAAGCATGTCCCGTAATACATGCCCGATATACCTATACCCATTCGAGTTTACCGTAATGCATGCCCTTCCAGGCGGACTTCGTCCGTTAGGAGATATTTTTTTAGAAGAGAGGGATTTATAATGACGCTAATTAGACACGAATTAAGACAAGGGCGAACCACACTGATTATATGGACCTCCGTAATTGCGTTCATGCTGGCAGTCTGCATCCTGATCTATCCGGAGATGGAGACACAGATGGGCGATGTTGGTTCCATGTTCGCAGAGATGGGAAGTTTCTCTGCCGCTTTTGGAATGGACCGCCTGAACTTCGGAGAATTCATGGGCTTCTTCGGCGTGGAATGCGGCAATGTCCTGGGCCTTGGCGGCGCTTTTTTCACAGCCTTGCTTGGTATCTCCATCCTGGCGAAAGAAGAGAAAGAGCAAACCGCAGAATTTCTTCTCACTCACCCCATAAGCCGCAGAAAAATCGTAATCCGGAAATTAATCGCCATGATAGCACAGATCGTCCTCTTGAACCTTATTGTCATCGCTGTTACGGTAATCTCCATATACGCGATCAAAGAAACACCAGAAGTGCGCCCTCTCCTCTTATTATTCCTCGCCTACTTCCTCCTTCAGGTTGAGATTGCCGCCGTATGCTTTGGGATGTCCGCCTTCTTAAGCCACGGCGGCCTGGGAATCGGACTGGGTATGGCGGCGCTTCTTTATTTTCTTAATATCATCGCCAATCTAACCGAAGATGCCGAATTCTTAAAATATATCACGCCTTTCGGCTATACAGAGAGTGCTGACATTATTGCCGACGGATACCTTAAAACAGAGTATTTGGCAGTTGGCATGGTGTTTATGCTAATTGGAATTGTGACCGGTTTTTATCGGTACTGCAAGAAGGATATTCTCTGATTTCCTTCTTTTTATGTCCTCATGAGCAGCCAGACCATTTTGTCATTATTGGCAAAATGGTCTTATATCTCTACAATATAACATTCGTCCTGACAACATCTTCCTTCATTTTTTATCAGAAGTTGATGTTCATCGTATGTAGTCATCCCATTTTTACGAAGAATTTCCCCAATATTCTGCCTGCTGCTTGGAATAACCCTGCTTCGCACCCACTTCATACTCCATTCTGAATCCATGTGACGGATTCCTTCTTTTAAAAACAATGACATCATAAATGGGGCTTCCCTCTCTGTCACGTTTTTTGGAATATCAATTGTATATTCTTTTCTTTTTTCATCATAATTCAAAATAGCAATCGTTTTATTCTGATTCATTCTTTTTACTGCGTATTTTTTCAAAATAGCACCACCTTTTCCATATCATTTCCCATATCTTTTCAATATGTCCCGGCATAAGAATCTTATCAATTCCCTGAAAAATATAGTCCTTATCTTTTTCGTTTATTGTCTTTATTTCCAAATCAAATGTTTCTGGTATCAATGTCAGGTTATATTCTAAAGATCTGGCTCCTATATAATTATTAACCGGGAAATCCTGCATAACATCTACTCTCTCGATTGCTTTTTCATCTCCATACGTTGAAAATAGCAGCGACACACCCTGATCAAACAACGGCGCCAGCCTTATACTTTCGTTTTCTACATTTCGCAGAACTTCCAGGTTACTTCCATGTCTGTCTCTATTTGCAGTCAGATAGTCTATACATAGCATCTGATATATATATAATCCCCATCCATTCCTGATTGCAAATTCCAATGGCGATTCATTTTCCTTTTTCCTCAGATCATAAAAAAGATCATATGCCAGCTTTTCTTCATTATTCTTGCGAAAATTATCAGAAACTGAAATCCAGGTTTCTATTTCTTTTCCATCAATCAATACCTGCGCATGAATTAATTTGTACGTCACATGTGTAATTCCTAATATATCCATTACTCTGCTTACAATTAATTCATTTATACACTCATGACCGAATACACCTCGGTAACTGTCATAATTGGAGAGTTTATAATATATTCTTTTTCCATTTACTTCTTCATATGCTTTCAAAAAACAGCCCGGAGTACCGGGAGATAATTTTCGAACCGCCCAGTCCAAATGTCTCATATCTTGCAATTTATCTATAATATCATTCATCCATTCTCCTCCATTTTCATGGGTGTAAAGTTATTCTTCCATGGCCCTCAATATTTCCAGTCTGCGCACAAGCATCTCATATTCCTTCTCTCTGCCGTCAAACCATCCGGCATCAATCTCACTTAGCTGATTCAGCCCAACCTTCCCTGCCGCCTCCATCGCCGCTTCCTTCTGCGTTGTCCTGCCTCCCGGTACGGTCTGGCATCTGGCGCCTTCCAATGTATCGTACGCCCCGAACGCCTGATTAAAATCCATCAGCGGATGAAGTCTGACCGGTTGATTGTTACTGTTGTCCACCAGGAATCCCCAGTTCCCCCAGTGCCTGTCTGTATTACCCGTCAGATAATCCAGGATATTCATCATATAATACGCATATGCATCCAACTCTAAGATATAGGCTGACGCATCTGTCTCGTGGTTCACCGCATAGATCTCAAAGGCTTCTCTGGATACAATCGAATAGTCCTTCGACGTCATGATCTCACTGACCGATACCTTTTCCCCATCATAGATTCCTTCCGTATACACTACCTGGCTGCACTGAAAGCACTGGCAGATACGGCTTGCCAGAACTTCCTGCTCCACTGCATCCGCCCCTCCATCCTTATACAGAAGGAATCCTGACTCTGTTCTCACCCAGGCTTTCGGAAAGCATCCATTGGTAGACAGATCCTGTGCCAGCCGGTCATTCTGTACCGTAATCTGCTTTCCCCGAAGCGAGACGTCTACAAAAGCATTGTCCATATGGTTATCATACAGATTAATCTCCTGAAAAGTAACGCACTCTTTCAACCGCCTTACCCAGTAAATATCTGTCAGCGACATACAGCGGTAGGACAGCGCAACTGCCGCCCTGTCTCTATCCGTGACTGCCTGACTGGCGCCGATACTGTTCAGAATCTCTTTGGCATACTGGCGGTCAAGAGTCAATAGTCTCGTTGCACACCAGTAATAGAAATTCGTCACGTTATTAACCAGTGTATCGATATCTTCATCATCCTCTTCCAGATACAGGTTATATGGCATAAACTGTTCATGATAAATCCTGCAATGTCCCTGTGTATCAATCTGGGCGACTGCTTTTTCCCCATGCATAATCTCATACTCTGTTTTTATCAAAATATCACCGCTTTCACACTGAAACTACTGTAACCGGAATATTCTCTTTGCACATTTCTCGTCTATAATCAGGGCTCCGATATAGCCTCCTCTCACTGCGCCAAGGACTGCTTCCGCCTTCTTCTCTCCCAAAGCGATACATATGGTTTCCGGGCATTGCTTTAAATCCTCCATATCAATGCCTATCATCCTCTCTGAAAGCGCCGTCTCCAGTTCCTGCCCCTGTATATCGAAGAAATGTCCCCCTATATGTCCTACGACGCCTTTTTTCTCCAGCGTTTCCAACGTCTTCGCACTCAGATAATTACTCCAGGATTTGTAGACTATAGACCCCACGCTGGTCAGGATAATGTCCGCATTCTTCGCAAGCTTCAAAGCGCCTTCGATATTCTCATCCTGTATCAGGCTCTCTTTTATTTCTCTGTTCTTAACAAAAAGAGGCGCATAGATATACTGGTATTTTCCGCCGTAGGCAGATGCCAGATCCTTCGACAAATCGAGTCCGTCCTTTTCCGGGCTGTTGATATTCGCCGCCCCCATAATCGGCACCACGTTAATCGGAATATTCTTATGGTTATTCGCCGCAATGTATTTGACAACATGATACAGTGTATTTCCCCAGGAAATCCCCACCGTCATATCCTTCTTGATGATGGAATCCAGGTAATATGCAGCCGCTTCATAGATCAGTTCTCTTACTTTCTCTGTATCCATATCTTTCTGCTTGATAATCCTGACATTCTTAATCCCGTAATCCTGCTTCAGTTTCTGTTCATATTCCAGATGCCTCTCCCACGGCTCCCTGATATGGATCTCCACGATTCCCAGTTCGCGCGCTTCCTTAAGCATCCTGGAAACCTTTGACCGGGACGTATACAGTCTCTCAGCAATCTGGTTCTGGGTCAGCTCTGAATTGTAATACAGATTCGCAACCATCGCCAGCATATTCCATTTTTCCTGTACACTCATTGATTCATAATTTCTGATATCTTCCATATCCGGTCTTTGCCTCCTTTGCCGTTTCCAATTACCCGCCGCGGTACATGCAGTTACATACATCATAATTGAAGCCGGCAACATTTTCAATATTGTATCATCATTTTTTATCTCTATTGTAAGCTCTATGGACCTTTTTTATACAACCAGGTATTTCTGTATCCTCCGGTACAAAAAACACCTCTAAAGGAAGGCAGATTTTTATTCTATCTTTCTTTAGAGGTATTTATTCATACTATTATCTTAGGAACAGTTCCTTACAGGCAGG
>CANSLW010000039.1 GCA_947647815.1 uncultured Dorea sp.
ATCATAGCCTGATTCAAGAAGTTCTACAGCGGTATGAGAACCAATATAACCTGCATCGCTTCTTTGATAAACCATATGGCGGTGGGATAGGGATATGGCTCGGGCCGTTGGTTGCTGCTTAGACTGGCGAGGTCAAAGACCACATTGTCAAGGTTCAGTGTCTTCATTGCTTCCCGCCAGTCGTTTTCGTAACTTCGTCCCTGCGGGGCCAGGAGATGGCAGACTACAAACTGCAGTCCGGGATGGCGTTTGGCCGCGGCAGCCAGTCCCTGTACCTGCCAGCAGCAGCCGCCATGCCGGCCGATATCGAAGACAACTGTCAGTCCCAGTGATTCCGCATAGCAAAGCTGTTCTTCCATCATTTCCCCGTCCAGCGCAAACTCCCTGTGATAGCTCATGAGTCCGCTTCCGTCGCTGACTTCGAATTTTACGATGGGAAATCTCAATTCTTCGAAGAGATGCCTGCGGACATCCTGATACTTTCTGCAAAATGGGTCGTAGCATGCCGCTCCGGTGAAACGGTCCGGATATTTCTGCATCGCTTCCCATGTATAGAGATTCTGGGGACCGATAAAATTGCCTTGAAGCATCACTGCTTTCTCCACGCCCTCACGGTCCATCAGCGAAAGGACCGCTTCCGGCGTCACGTTGTATTCGCCAAGCTCCGCGGGGAACATCTGAAAAGTGCTCCCATCCGCATATTCTACAAATCCGCCGCCGATGCAGCGCAGTTCCCCTTTTGCCCCGAAACCGTTCAGGCTCTGGCAGAGATGAATGTGTGCGTCTATGATTTTCATATGATTGCCCTCTTTACTTCTTTTGCAAGTATTATAGCATTTATAGAGAAAGTATACAAAAAATTTGTATGCTGCGGTCTGCTTTCTTTGGTAACAAAATAATTTCTATGGTGCTTTATGTTTATTTTTATTAGAATTATGCTATAATTTTATGTTGAAAGATAATGATTCTTATATTCCATATTGTATGGCGATTGTTGACTGTTTAAGAGACTGTCTTTCTGAATAGGTATGATTTGCTGAACGATAGATTTTTTTCTATAATATGTCTTCGGCATAGTGAGATAATTGCTTTATATTATATTCCATGAGAGTGTACTCCGTTTCAAAAAAGATATTGGAAATTATTTTATTGCTTCAAAATATATGGTATCAGAGAATATAGAAAAATGCAATCAGAAAGAATTAAAATCTGGTTTAGAATTTTAGCGTATTGTGATAATAAAATAACGACAAAAATCGACATTTTTGTATATAATGCACAAAAAACTAGGTTGATATTCTCTGTTTTGCGATATTGTGATTTATGTGATTTTGGATTAAAATAGAAGACAGATAGTTAAAATGTGGTTGACCAGTAAATTTTTAATTTTTAGGAGGTTATGTTATGTATGATTTAGTGATTCGAAACGGCAGGCTTGTGACTCCGGACCGTATCTACGAGGCGGATATCGCAATTCAGGACGGCAAGTATGCTGCATTTCTTGCGGCAGGTACGGAAGCAGAAGCGAAGGAGACTATTGATGCGAAAGGAAATTATGTGTTCCCTGGTATCATTGACTGCCATGCGCATCTGAACGAGCCTGGTTTTGAATACAGAGAAGATTTTGAAACAGGATCCCGCGCAGCAGCTGCAGCGGGCTGTACGACGTTGATCGATATGCCGCTTAACAACGATCCTTCTTTGATGAACAAAGAGATTTTTGATCTTAAGATGGGAAAGATAAGCAAGCATTCCGTAATTGACTATGCGCTTTGGGGAGGGCTTGTAGGCGATTATGATGATAAGCCGGATTCTGTTAAGAATAATATGAATGATCTGGTAGACCTGCACAACTGCGGTGTTGCGGCATTCAAGGGATTTACCTGTCCTAACGGTAATCTGTTCCCGACAGTGAATATGGGTAATGTTCGTAAGGCGTTGGAGATTCTGAAGCCATACAATGCACTGTGCGGATTCCATTGTGAGGAGTTTGGCCAGGTATTAGAGAGAGAGAAAGAAGCGAAGGCGAAGGAAGGACAGACCAACGAGCAGAAGATTCGTGATTTTCTTGATTCTCATGATGTATGGACCGAGTATGTTGCTACGAAGAATGTCATCGATATGGCAAGGGCAACAGGCGGACGTGTACATATCTGCCATGTCAGCCATCCGATGGTAGCGCAGGTGGTTAAGGATGCGATTCATGAGGGACTTCCGATCACTGCAGAGACCTGTCCGCATTATCTTGGATTCACAGAAGATTTCGTATTCGAGAAAGGCGCACCGGCGAAGTGCACACCTCCGATGCGTACGAAAGAGGACATGGAGAAGCTGTGGGATTATGTGCTTGACGGAACCTTATCATGTGTGGGAAGCGACCATTCACCGGCGGCAGATGAAGAGAAGGATAACGCAACCAAGGATATCTGGCATGCATGGGGCGGCCTGAATGCAATTCAGTTCTTCCTGCCTATGATGTTCGATATGGTTGTAAATAAGAAAGGGTTAAGCCCGACACTGATTGCCAAGGTTATGGATTACAATCCGGCTAAGATCTTCGGCCTGTATGGACGCAAGGGCGCTTTCGAACTTGGATTTGACGGCGATATCGTTATCGTGGACCCGGAGAAGGCATGGAAGGTAGATCAGACAAAACTTCTGACAAAGGGTCATGTATCCTGCTTCGACGGACAGGAAGGAAAGGGCGCGCCGACATGTACGATCATCAGAGGAAAGGTTGTTGCCGCTGATGGTATGTATAAGGAAGAAGCGGTTGGATATGGAGAGTATATCACACCGGTAAAGTAAGCAGATGATAGAGAACGGTAAATGGATCGGCTCACAACATCTGAGCCGTCTGTTTACCTTTTTTTATATGATACTAGGGTCAAAAGGTCATGCGTTTCATGCTTGCATGAAAATGCATGACTTTGGGACCCGTAAAAACATGAAAAAGTAGCCCGATTAGGGCGGATTTTGAATGTTTTTAGGATTGTGAGAGCACAAAGTGCGGAACAATCCGTAGTATCATGGGGTCAAAATACTTTTTGACCCCAACATCTTTATATTAAGTAAAAGAAAAGGAGAGAGATTATGAGTGATGTAAGTAATGACAAGAAACAGGCTAGTTCGATCGCCCCTATAAAGAAGGAAGATCGAATCATGAGCTGGGGCTCCAACACGATGTTATGGCTCGGCGGATGTATTTCCATCGGTACGTTATCCATGGGTTCGGCCCAGCTTGAGAACGGACTTAATTTACTGCAGTTATTCCTTGCAGTATTGATAGGTTCTACAATTCTGGTTATAGGTATTGCGTGTAACGACCAGTTTTCTTATGTGACAGGCGCGCCTTATGCCGTACAGCTTAAGATGTCCTTTGGTACAAAGGGAAGCATCGTTCCTGTATTTATAAGAGGTCTTCCTGCCATCGTGTGGTATGGCTATCAGACATGGCTTGGAGGTACGGCGATCAATAATATCTTCCGTGCGTTCGGGCTTGATATTCAGTATGGATATGTAATCTTCTTCATCTTGTTCCAGTTGATTCAGATCTATCTGTCTACAAAGGGATTCCAGGGAGCAAAATGGGTTGGCAACATCGGCGGCGTAGTTATTACAATTGCAATGCTTTACCTGTTATACCTCTGCGTGACGACACAGTGGGATGCGATTTCTGCAAATCTTCTTGGTATCGAAGGAACCTGGGGAATGCCGTTCGTAGCGGCGATCATTGCATTCTTCGGAAACAGTACGACGGTTATGCTGAATGCCGGTGATTACTCACGAGAAATGAAAGACGGTTATTCAGGACCTGTCCGTGGAGTGTCTTATTTCCTTGCTATGGTTCCGGCAACCGTACTTCTTGGTATGATCGGCGCTATGGCATGCTCCGCAACAGGCGTTGCAAACCCAATCAATGCATTCTATGAGATGGTTGACAGTAAGATTGTACTTGTAGTAACGCTTTGCTTCATTATTATGGCACAGTTATCCACGAACCTTGCGTCTAACGTAATTCCGCCGGCATATGCGTTCATGGACGTATTTAAGATGAAGCACAGAACCGCAGTTATCATCGTAGGTATTCTTGCGGTATGTACGTGTCCGTGGGTTCTGACAAACGACAGTTCTGCGGCAGGACTGGCGCTGTTTACAAAGATATATACGGCGTTCTTCGGACCAATCTTCGCGGTATTGATCACTGATTATTTTATTCTTCACAGAAGGAAGATTTCCGATTCCTTACTGAAGGATCTTTACAATGAAGAAGGCGAGCACAAGGGTGTGAACTGGGCGGCGATCATTGCAATCGCAGTAGGCGCTGTTATCGGCTTATTCAATGTTGATATTTCCTTCTTTACAGCAACGATTCCAACGGCTCTTATTTTCTACTTCGGTATGAAAGTTATGCCGTCATGTGCGAACTTTAGAAAGGGTACGACATTAGATAAATAATGGACGAAAAAAAGTCAGTTGAAGAATATATGGCGGAACTTAGGGATATTGTGACATTGGAGATGTCGCTGTGCAGACAGGAGAAACTCTCGAAAGCATATGCGGATTACACGTACGTCCCCAAGGAACCGCCGCAGTACAGGAACAGAGCATCGTTAGGGATGATCTCGCTTTCGGTTACCTGGGTGCTGTTTGATATATTTGCATTTTTTTCGAAGAATACGAAAGTAGGCGTTGGCGCATCCATATTTACAGTTGCCCTGATCATTTTCTTTATTGTGTTACAGATGCGGGGAGCGAGGGCTTATCAGAAGCTTTTGAAGGAATACGAGGAATACCGCCATGCATATGAGCAGGTGAAGCTTCTTGAGGAGCCGAACCAGCGGACGAGAAGGGCGCTTGAATGCCTATATGAAAAGAGTGCGGTCTATGAGAGATATCAGAATCTAAACGCGGTGTGCGCGATACAAGATTATCTTGAATCGGGCAGGGCTTCGGCTATATATGGACCGGAGAGTGTTTATAGATTGTACGATAAGGAGTCGCAGAAAGGCAATGTTCCGGATAAGAAACGTGAGATTGAAAGCGGGATTCATTCAGTGGAACAGATTGCCGGATACTGCAAAGAAATAGAATGTCTTTTAGATGAAATTGAGAAAAGAAATGGAATACAGAAATAACGAAAAGCAAGGAGGCTGAAATTATGTATGATGTATTAGTGAAAAACGGTAAAATCGTTACCGCTGATTCTATCATAGAAGGAAATGTTGCAATAAAAGACGGGAAGATTGCGGCAGTTCTTACAACCGGCGACGAGCCGGAAGCAGCGAAAGTGATTGATGCTGCAGGGAAATATGTGTTCCCGGGAGCAATTGATACGCATGCGCATCTCAACGATCCAGGTTTTGAGTGGCGCGAGGATTATGAGCACGGTACAGCAGCGGCGGCGCTTGGCGGATATACAACTGTGATTGATATGCCTCTGCAGAATGAGCCGTGCATGACGAATGCAGAAGCATTTGACTTCAAAGAGAATAAGGTATCTCCGAACGCATATGTTGATTACTGCTTCTGGGGCGGACTTACAAGCTATAACTTTAAGGATCTTAAGGATCTGGATGAGAAGGGCTGCGTATCCTTTAAGTCCTTCATCGGACCGGTTTCACCGGATTACGAGTCTCTGAACTATGGCCAGGCAATGGAAGCGATGGATATCATCAAGGAATTTGACGGCCGCGCGGGCTTCCACTGTGAAGACTATGCGATTATCAAGAATCAGGAAAAGAGGATGAAAGAAGCTGGACGCAATGACTGGAAGGCATTTCTTGAATCCCGCCCGGTTGTGGCAGAGATCGTTGCTACCGACGCCATTATCGAGATTGCGAAGGCGACAGGCTGTAAAGCACATATCTGTCATGTGTCTCATCCGGCAGTTGCGAAGAAGATTAAGGCAGCGCAGGATGAAGGATATGATATCACGGCAGAGACCTGTACCCACTATCTGACCTTCAGCAATGAAGACGTAATTGAGAAGGGGCCTCTTTTCAAATGTGCGCCGATTCTCCAGCCAAAAGAAGCTGTGGAAGAGATGTGGGAGTATGTGAAGGCGGGAGTATTCAGCGGAATCGCTTCTGACCATTCACCGTGCTCTTATGACGAGAAATATAACGAGATTCTTGGCAATAAGATTGAGACCGTATTCGACGTATGGGGCGGATGTTCCGGTATCCAGAGCGGTTTCCAGGCGGCTTTCAGCGAAGGTGTTGTAAAGCGCGGCGTATGCCCGACAGTGCTTGCCAATGCGATGTCTGTTCAACCGGCGAAGGCTTTTGGCATCTACGGCAAGAAAGGCGATATCAAGCCTGGTTTCGATGCAGATCTTTTGATTGTTGATCCTGAGAAGGAATGGGAGATCACGGAAGAATCTTTACTGTATGTGAATAAGATATCAGCTTTTGTCGGCCTGAAAGGAAAAGGACTTCCGGTCGTAACACTGGTACGTGGTAATGTGATTGCCGAGGATGGCAAGATTGTTGCTGAAAAAGGTGTGGGCGAACTTGTAAAGAAGATCAAGTAAGATTCTTATGTATATATAAATACTATCGCGTGTGGAAAGGTGGCTGTCTGTGCCCTTTCTACATGCGGGAGAGAGAATAAGGAGAGAGTGAAAGTATGAGTATTGTTGATAATAAAAATCTGAATCCGGAACTGGTACAGAATGTTGACCCGGATCTTCAGCCAACAAAGAAGCGTATTATGGGAACGTTATCCTATGCGGCAAGTTTCATGGGAGGATGTGTATCAATCGGTACATTCTCCATGGGCGCAGGACTGATTGGAGCCCTGACAGTTACACAGGCGATTATCGCTATGGTAATCGGATGTCTGGTTATTGCGATTGCACTTGCGATTATCGGTGACTGCGGACATACTTATGGTATTCCATTTACCGTGCAGTTAAGAAGTAGTTTTGGTACGACCGGTGTAAAGATTCCTGGTATTCTTCGTGGATTACCTGCTATCGTGTGGTTCGGTTTTCAGAGCTGGGTAGGAGCAGGAGCCATCAACAGTTGTATGAATATTCTGTTTGGAGTAAGTAATCTGCCTGTTGTATATGCATTGTTTACACTTCTTCAGGTTGCTCTTGCAATTAAGGGATTTGAAGGAATTAAGTGGTTAGAGAATATCTCCTGCGTATTCATCATTGCTATCCTGATCTATATGCTGTATGTAGTAAATACACAGTTTGCATCAGAGATTGGCGACGTATTCTCAGGAATCAAGGGAACATGGGGTATGCCGTTCTGGGCTGCAACAACTTCCTTCCTTGGAATCTATTCAACTATGATCATCAACGCATCTGACTATTCACGTAATGCGACAGATGATATTAAGCCTGTAAAAGCAGCAAGTATCTATACAGTAGCGATTCTGCCTGTAACTCTGTTTATGGGTCTTATCGGACTTCTTGTAACAGCTGCGACAGGAAACAGCGACCCGGTAGTTGTGTTCTCTACAACAATGGGAAGCAAATTCCTTACAATCGTAACTCTGCTTTTTATTGCATTTGCACAGGTTACGACAAACGTACTGAACAATATCGTTCCGCCTGCATATGTATTGATGGAGTCCTTTAAGATGAAATGGACGCATGCTACCGTATTGGTAGGTATCCTTTCTGCATGTGTAATGCCGTGGAAGCTGGTTACAGATGAGTCTGCTGCAGGACTTAATATGTTTACACAGTTCTACTCCGCATTCCTTGGACCAATCTTCGCGGTTATGGCAGTGGATTACTTCATTCTTCGTAAGAAAAAACTGGATATCAACGATATGTATGATAAACAGGGATGCTTCAAAGGAATCAACTGGGCGGCAGTTATTGCTATTATCTTTGGATCATTGTGTTCATTGCTTGTAATGCAGTTGTCATGGTATGTAAGTCTGATTCCGACGGGAGTTGCTTATTATCTGTTGATGAAGATGATGCCTGGATCAAAGCCTTTCTGTAAAGGAACTATTTTTGAAAAATAAGATTGGAATTAAAAAAGAAAGGAGAGTTCTGTTTTGGACTCTCCTTCTTTAAAAAGCGGAATGTCTTGGTGGATTTTATTCGTGTGGGAGCTTTAGCTCTAGGAATTTCAGGGTGGCCTCCAGAAGCCTTGCTGTTACAGGACTCTTTTCATCCCGGTCGAAATCGTGCATATTATGGGATGCGACAAATCGCTGTGCATGGTACTTGTTGCATAGTTCCAGGAATTCGGAATACGGCACGTCTGTATCTCCGGTGCTGTGTGCGCAGAAAACAGGGCAGGGCAGCGTGTCACAGGTGCGCAGGGTGTAGTCGAGATAGAAGAACTTCTGACGTCCTGCATAAATCAAATCTGCCCATTTGCCGGTCTGCCTTGCATAGACGTAAATGCTGTAATGTGTGTTCAAGTCGCCGCTGCCGTGGATTCCGGAGGGAATAGCACTGAGAGCAGATTCAGTGACGGCAGGAAGTGTACAGTAGTAGTTGCTCGGAGTCATGAACCAGCCGTCGCACAGGAAACCATATCCATAATAGGAGAGAATTCCTGACGGTTTTTGGCTGAATTTGCCACGGAAACCAGCAAGCAGGCACAGATAGGCGCCGGCGGAACGTCCCCACAAAAAATATGGAAGTGGTTCTTTAAGGCAGGAAGTTTCGAATGTTCCTGCACAGGCTTCCTTATAGAGAAGAAAATTCTCAAGATAATGACTGACAGAAGAGCAGATATCTTCGAGAATCAAATCCAGCTTCGCAGACGGTGCAAGAGGGTAGTCATAAGCGATAATGCCGAAGCCTGCTTCTGTCAATGTTTTCAAATGAAGTTCAGGAAGATCAGTTCTTGTTCCGTATAATAATCCACCACCGTGGAAATATAAGATACAGGCTTTTGTCTTGCAGTCCGTATCGAAATAAATAGTAGCATGTTTTTCGTAATAATCACAGGGGATAAGAATTTCTTTGTTGCACAACATGAGAATGTCTCCTTTCATAATATTAAAAAGTGGTTGAGAGCAACGAGTATAATTTCAAATATTTGTTTTAATTTTAACAATCTGGAAAGCGAAAAAACACTTACCCGGATAAATACCAGTATACCATAAAAACAGACAGGTTCAAGTACTAAAATTGCTGAAAATCACTGCTAAAATAGACAAAATAATGTGTGCAGATTTGTCTAAAATGTCAATTGAAATTTTGGTGTAAAATTGCCATAATTAGAGTATAAAAACTGGTTGACCACAAAGACCATAACTATTCATTTTATTAAAATTAAGAAAGAGAGGAAATTACAATGAGCTATTTAAACAATCAGATTGGATATCGTGATGACCTGCTTGCGACACGTTCTGTGATCAAGAAAGAAAACTGGGTGCTGCTTGAACCAGATGGACTTGTAAAGAATGCGATTCCGGGATATGTGAACTGTGATGTAACGATCTTAGGTTCTCCTGCTATGGGCGCGTCTTTCGCAGATTATCTTGTGACCGCACATGCAGGCGGCAAGAAAGAAGGCATCGGCGGAGAAGGGATTGAGACATTCCTCTATGTGATCGAGGGCGAGGTTACAGTAAAGAATGCAGATGAGGAAGCAGCGCTCACACAGGGCGGATATATCTTCTCACCAGAAGATAAGCCGGTTGCGTTCGAGAACAAAGGTGATGCAGACGCGAAGATCTATCTGTACAGACGTAGATACGAGAAGATCGAAGGATACAGCGCTCATACGGTTGTAGGCAACGCAAACGAGTTAGAGTGGCTTTCTTATGAAGGAATGGAAAACTGCTACATTCAGAATTTCCTTCCTACAGATGATTTTGGATTTGATATGAATATGCATATTCTGAAATTCCACATCGGCGCTTCTCACGGATATATCGAGACACATGTACAGGAGCACGGAATGTTATTCCTGTCAGGCAAGGCAATGTACAGACTGGACGATGAGTGGGTTCCGGTAAAGAAGGGCGACTATGTATTCATGGACGCATACTGCCCGCAGGCATGCTACGCGGTAGGCGATGAAGGACGCGAAGAGGTTACGACTTACATTTACTCCAAGGACTGTAACAGAGACGTTGCATTATAGGATTATCATACCAGGGTTTGAAATATTACCGTCTCAGGGCGGGAAAAATAGAAAAGAAATAAGGATGGTGGGGTTCAAATGAAACTTTCAAGAGATGAATTAAAAGGCTTAATGAAGAATAAGATGATGCAGGCAGGGTTAAGAGAAGACCATGCTGAGCAGACAGCGGAGATTCTTACATGGTCACATGAGAGAGGATATGCTTCACACGGTGCGGTACGTGTAGAGTATTACAGCGAGAGAATTGCAAAAGGCGGCATCACTCATGAGCCAAATATCACATGGAATCAGACAGGACCTTGTTCCGGTATCATGGACGGAGATAACGGTATCGGTTACTGGGTAGCTACGAAGGCTACGGAGAAAGCAATTGAGATGGCAAAAGAGAACGGTGTTGCAATCGTGGGTATGGCGAATATCTCACACACAGGATCTATCGGATACTACACAGAGATGTGTGCAAAAGAAGGTCTTGCAGCAATTACATTCTGTCAGTCAGACCCGATGGCAGTGCCATACGGCGGAACAGAGCCATATTATGGAACAAATCCAATCTCTTTTGCGGCTCCTACGGCAGATGACCGCAGAGTAGTATTTGACATGGCTACGACGGTTCAGGCATGGGGCAAGATTCTTGACAAGCGTTCACAGGGTGTTGAGATCCCGTCTGACTGGGCGGTAGACGTAAACGGTGAGCCTGTAACAGATCCACATAAGGTGAATGCTCTTACACCGATCGCAGGCGCGAAGGGATATGGACTTATGATGATGGTAGATGTATTCTCTGGCGTGCTCTTAGGAGTTCCGTTTGGAAAGCATGTAAGTTCCATGTATCATGACTGCTCCAAGGGACGTGAGCTTGGACAGATGATTATCGTTATGGATCCTGAGAGATTCTGCGGCGCTGAACAGTTCAAGAAGAATATGTCCCAGACCTGTGACGAGCTTGGTGAGATGAAGGCGGCTCCGGGATACGGCAAGGTTTACTATCCAGGAGAGAGAGCTGTCATGAGAAGAGATAAGGCTTATGCAGCAGGCGGAATAGAAGTTGTAGACGAGCTTGTAGAATATCTGAAGGGCGACGCTGTTCATTTTGACAGATATGACCATAAGAATAGATTCGCTGATTAATAATTTGCCAATTATAGAGAGGGAAAAAATATGTTAAAAACAGTTGTAAAAAAGGGAAGTTATCAGGATTCAGTTGTACTGATGCTTTTAACGAATGAGATTTCTTCAGTAGAGGGAGTAAATAAGATTCAGGTTATGATGGCTACTCCTGCCAATAAGGATATCTTCAAGTCAAGCGGACTTGATACAGAAGAACTGATGGCGGCTACCGCAAACGATATGGTAGTTGTAGCAGATATCGAAGATGACGCAGTTCTGGATGTTGTTCTTGAGAAAGTAGAAGAGTTCTTAAAGAAACAGTCCACCGCAGCAGAAGGAAAGAAAGGCGCTGAGAGTGTAAAATCATGGGATAAAGCGCTTAAGAAAGCGCCAGAAGCAAATCTGGCTGTTATCTCCATCCCGGGCGCATATGCAGCGCTTGAAGCTGACCGTGCCCTTGACGAAGGACTTAACGTATTCATGTTCTCTGACAACGTAACTGTTGAAGATGAGAAAGCATTAAAAGAGAAGGCTCATGCAAAAGGACTTGCAGTTATGGGTCCTGACTGTGGTACTGGTATTATCCAGGGAGTTCCGATTGCATTTACCAACAAGGTTACCAAAGGTTCCATTGGTATCATCGGTGCATCCGGAACAGGTATCCAGGAGCTTACAACCATTATTGACAGATTAGGTGAGGGTGTTACCAATGCTATCGGTATCGGCGGACGTGACCTGAACGCTAAGATCGGCGGAATTACCATGATGGATATGATCGACGCTATGGAAGATGACGATGCCGTTAAGGTACTTGTTATCGTTTCCAAGCCGCCGGCAAAGGAAGTTCGCGATATGATCTCCGCAAGACTTTCTAACTTCAGCAAACCGGTTGTTACTCTGTTCGTTGGAGAGAAGCCAGAGTATCATGAGGAGAACTTCTATCACTGCTATACACTGGATGAGGCTGCACGTAAGGCAGTAAGCCTGGTAAGAGGCACAGAAGTTGCAGAAGCTACTATAGATATCGATGAGTCTGAGTTCTACAAAGCAGAGGACGGCAAGACAATCAAGGCATACTATTCAGGCGGAACTCTTGCTAATGAAGCTGCTATGCTCATCAAGGACGCTATGAACTGTAAAGTACCGCCAGAGGATATCGAAGGCTATATGCTTCAGTTAGACGGCAATGTGGTAGTTGACCTTGGCGACGACGCTTATACACAGGGCAAGCCGCATCCGATGATTGATCCGGCAAAACGTATCGAGTGTATGCAGGAAGCGGTAGACGATCCGACTACAGGAGCAGTTCTTCTTGATATCATGCTTGGATATGGATCACACGCAGACATGGCAGGAGCTCTTCTTCCATCCATCGTTGCCCTGAAAGAGAAAGCAGAGGCACAGGGAAGAAAGGTATTCTTCATCGCTACCGTATGCGGAACAAGAAGTGACTTCCAGGGATATGACGAGGCTGTTAATAAGTTAAAAGACGCTGGCGTCATCGTATGTGAGAACAACAAACTTGCATGCCGCACAGCTATCCGCGCAATCGGAAGAGACTTCGATGAGCCGGTAAAAGAGATCCGTGCAAAAGAAGTTGTAGAAGTAGAAAAGAATGCACCGTCTGACAAGCTTCGCGCACTGCTGTCTGACAAGCCAAACATCATCAACATTGGTCTTAAGAGCTTCGCAGAAGTTGTAGAGCAGTTCGGATGTGAAGTGGTACAGTATGACTGGCAGCCACCGGCAGGAGGAAATGTGGAGCTTATCAAGACTCTGAACTTCCTGAGAAATTATGAGGGTATCGACGAACTGAACCGTGCAGTAATCGCTAAAGTGGTTGCAAGCCAGCCGGTTCTTAAGGATAATGTACGTGCAAAAGAAGTAATTCCGGAATTCGCAGAGAACGGCGGAAAGGTTATCCTTCATGCAGGTCCTCCGGTAGCTTACGAGAATATGCCAGATCCGATGCAGGGATCCTGTGTTGGAGCAGTGATGTTCGAAGAGTGGGCACAGACAGAAGAAGAAGCAAGAAAGATGTTAGAAGGCGGAGAGATCAAGTTCATTCCGTGTCACCACTGCAACGCAGTAGGACCGATGGGCGGTATCACATCTCCGAATATGGCTGTCTTTGTAGTAGAGAATGAGACAGGAGGCAATAAGGCATATTGTACCATGAATGAAGGTATCGGCAAGGTTCTTCGTTTCGGCGCATATGACGAAGAAGTTGTAAACAGACTCCGTTGGATGAGAGATGTTCTTGGACCGACACTTGGAAAAGCACTTCGTTCTATGGAAAATGGTCTTGCAATCAATCCATTGATCGCAAAGGCAGTGGCTATGGGAGACGAGTTCCACCAGAGAAATATCGCAGCATCCCTTGCATTCTTAAAAGAGGTTGCTCCGATTATCACAGCTATGGATATGGACGAGAAAGACCGCTACGATGTAATCAAGTTCTTAGCTGATACAGACCAGTTCTTCTTAAATATCATGATGGCAACAGGTAAGGCTGTTATGGATGACGCCCGCAAAGATACAGACGGAACAATCGTTACCGCTATGTGCCGTAATGGTTATGAATTCGGTATCCGCATCGCAGGTATGGGAGACGAGTGGTTCACAGGCCCGGTTAACACACCACAGGGACTGTACTTCACAGGTTATGATGCAGAAGATGCCTGCCCGGATATGGGAGACAGCGCAATCACAGAGACATTTGGCGTCGGCGGTATGGCGATGATTGCAGCTCCGGCTGTTACAAGATTCGTAGGCGCAGGCGGTTATGAAGACGCGCTTCGCACCAGTAACGAGATGACAGAGATCTGTATCGACAGAAACCCGAACTTCACAGTTCCTACATGGAACTTCCAGGGAATCTGCCTTGGTATCGATGCAAGACTGGTTGTAGAGAAGGGAATCACACCAGTTATCAATACCGGTATCGCGAATAAGGTAGCCGGAAGAGGACAGATCGGCGCTGGTACAGTTCATCCGCCAATCGAATGTTTCGAGAAGGCTGTAAGAGCTTACGCAAAGAAATTGGGATTTGAAGCATAGAAATAGACAGTGTATAGTCAGGGAGAGGAATATAATATCCATATGCCGCACCGGTGCTGATACCGGCCGGCATGTGGATGTTAGGTTTAATAGTCCGGAATAGGAGTTTTTTATGGAAAAGAAAAAAGTTGTTATTGCCCTTGGCGGAAATGCCCTTGGCAAAGATATAGAAGAGCAGAAGGAAGCAGTTGCAAAGACTGCGAAGGTAATCGTAGACCTTGCGGAGCAGGGACTTGATATTATCGTTACACACGGAAACGGCCCGCAGGTCGGCATGATTCAGAATGCGATGGATAACCTGATCGTGATGCAGCAGAATTACAAGCAGGTACCGCTTCCGACCAGCGTAGCCATGAGCCAGGGATACATCGGTATCGACCTGCAGAACGCAATCAAATATGAATTACTAAGCCGCAATATCGACGGCAAGGTATCTACCATTCTGTCCCAGGTTGAAGTAGATAAGGATGACCCGGCATTCGAGAATCCGACGAAACCAATCGGAAGATTCCTGACCAAAGAAGAAGCTGACGAGAATGAGGCAAACGGCATCCGGTGTATGGAAGATGCCGGAAGAGGCTACCGTATCGTTGTGGCATCCCCGATGCCGAAGAGAATCCGCGAGCTTCAGACAATCAAGACACTTGTGGATGCAGGCCACATTGTAATTACATGCGGCGGCGGTGGAATCCCGGTAGTCAGCGATGAAGAAGGACGTCTGGTAGGCGTGAATGCAGTTATTGACAAGGATAATGCCAGCAGTCTTCTGGCGTCACAGCTTGGAGCAGATCATCTGGTAATCCTGACAGCAGTAGAAAAAGTTGCCATCAACTGGGGCAAGGAGAACCAGGAATGGTTGTCTGACCTCACAGTAGAACAGGCAAAAGAATACATTGCCCAGGAGCAGTTTGCAAAAGGCTCCATGCTTCCAAAGGTAGAAGCAGCTATCCGTTTCGCAGAATCCGGAGAGGGCAGACATGCGTTGATCACGCTTCTTGACAAAGCTGCAGCAGGCATTGCCGGCGAGACCGGAACCGTAATTCACTCATAATCATGTGACCAGACTGGCAAACCGCCAACTGGATTACGAATGTATCACTTGTATACTGGTATAATTGATATATGTTTGAAATGCATCGAATTAATTATACCAGTTACTTACAGCTGTGCGATTGGGAATCCATTACCAATGCACAGGCAATTCGGGAATGTCCTTTCCCGAATTGCCGTCCCTTGTATGCAGTCTCAAACCGTACAGGTGGAACAATTCTCATATATGGGTAGTTTAGGAGAGGGAACATGAATATACCAATTAATCTGTTTATGTGGATAATGGCATTTCTGCCGATTATCGTACTGTTGATTTTGATGATAAAATTTAACTGGGGTGCAACAGAGGCTGCACCGATAGGACTTTTGATTACGATTGTTACAGGACTTGTGTTCTTTAAAGCGAATATCAGACTGATTGCGGCGGAGAGCGCCAAAGGAGTCTGGAATGCCTTGATCATCCTGATTATAGTCTGGACGGCAATCCTGATGTATCAGGTTGGAGACGAGGCGAAAGCATTCTTAGTAATTCGTAACGGCATGAGAAAACTGCTGCCTAACGAATTACTTCTGGTACTTGCAATGGGATGGATCTTCGAGAGTTTCCTTCAGGGAATTACGGGATTCGGAGTTCCGGTTGCCGTAGGCGCGCCGCTTCTGATCGGTATCGGCGTGAAGCCCTTGTGGGCGGTTATCATCCCGCTTCTCGGGCAGGCATGGGGCAATACCTTCGGTACATTGGGCGCTGCATGGGATTCTCTTGCAATGTCTGCAGGACTTACCGCAGGCAGTAAAGAGTATCTGGTTACGGCGCTCTGGACGACAGCGTTCATCTGGTTCTGGAATGCCATCGGCGGGTTTGCAACCTGCTGGTTTTATGGAAAAGGGAAAGCCCTTAAGAAAGGACTTCCGGCAGTAGTGCTTATGGCGGTGATTCAGGGTGGCGGAGAACTTTTATTAAGCCAGGTCAACACGACCATCTGCTGTTTTGTACCGGCATGTGTGTCTCTGATTGTGATTCTGCTTCTGGGCAGAGTGAAGATGTATAACGAAGAGTGGAGCATTGAAGACAGCCCGATTATGAACCGTGAGTTCGAAGGGCAGTCAGGAGGCAGCGAGGCACCGGCTGATATGAGTCTGGTTCAGGCGTTTGTGCCATATTTCCTGCTTTCGGCTCTTACGCTGATAGTTCTTCTTGTAAAACCAATCAATGCAGTTTTAGGAAAGGTATCGTTTGGGTTGTCGTTCCCTGAGACTTCAACAGGCTATGGATATGTGAACGCTGCGGTAGAGAGTTTCTCTCCGTTTACACCGTTTACACACGCCAGTATGTTTCTGTTCATATCCGCGATTGTCGGACTGATCTATTATAAGAACCATGGATGGATTAAGGAAGGCGGAGTAAAGAGAATCTTCGTCAAATCTATCTCCATGACGATGCCGTCAGGTATCGCGGTTATCGGTCTGGTAATCATGTCGAAGATCATGGATGGTACCGGACAGACGGTAGTTCTGGCTAACGGAATTGCCAATGTTCTTGGCAAGGTATACGTCATCCTTGCACCGTTCGTAGGACTTCTTGGAACCTTTATGACAGGAAGCAATATGAGTTCTAATATTCTGTTCGGAGGATTCCAGATGACGACAGCGAATCTTCTGAATGTAGATCCATCAGCAATATTAGGAGCACAGTCAGCGGGCGGAGCAATCGGAAGTGCAGTTAGTCCAAGTAAGATTATTCTTGGAACCACGACGGCAAGCATCCTTGGCAGAGAAGGAGAAGTTCTTAAGAGGATTATTGCACTTACAGTGCCGACAACCATTGTAATTGGTGTGATATTATTCGCGCTGGTAGCAATCTAAGCGTCTTGAAGAAAGGAGAGTCTGAAAGATTATGGAGAAGAAAAGTTTTTTTAAGACGAAGGAAGGCGGACTTACCATCGCATTTATCGTAATTATGGTGGCATTCTTCATTATTCTGGCAGGTCTGGGCAGTGCAAATGATACGATTTGTCTGATAGGATTTGTAATTATGGTAGCCGCTATGTTATATTCGCCGGTTAAAACATTTATAATAAAGCCAAAAAATTAAACAAAAAGGAGGAGAAAACATTATGGCAATCGAAGAAATCACAGGCAGAATAGCAAAGGATCTGGAGAGCTTGAAGCAGTTCACAGCTACACCGGGAGATGGATGTACGAGACTTCCATTTACACCGGAAGCAAGAGGAGCAGTGAATTACTTAAGACAGATTATGCAGGAGGCAGGTCTTGAGGTAAGAGAAGACGCCGCAGGAAATGTGATTGGAGTCATGAAAGGGACGGATCCGGACGCACCATGTGTTATGATGGGATCACATTTTGACTCTGTAGTAAACGGAGGAGACTTTGACGGTATTGCAGGAGCAGTATGTGCAATTGAGGTTGCAAGACAGCTTAAGGAGGAAGGAATCACTCCGAAGAGAGACTTTGTTGCAGTTGGATTCTGTGATGAAGAGGGTATGCGTTTTGGGACTGGATATTTCGGTTCCGGTGCTATGCTTGGCAACAGAGATGTAGAGTACTGCAAGAATTTTGCAGATACCAATGGCGTTACAATCTATGACGCTATGAAAGAATATGGACTTGACCCGGAGAAGATTGAAGAGGCAAAATGGGATGTTTCTAAGATTGGCCAGTTCCTTGAGTTACATATTGAGCAGGGACCGGTTCTGGATGCAGAGAATATCGAGCTTGGACTCGTTGAAGGTATCGTTGGTATCCAGCGCTATATGGTAACTGTTCATGGAAGAGCTGACCATGCGGGAACCACACCGATGGATATGCGTATGGACGCTGTTGACGCGGCTACTAAAGTTATTTCCAAGATTCCGGACTGGGCGCGTGAGAAGGCAGACGGAACTGTTGCTACCACGGGATTCATCCGTACCACGCCAGGCGGAATGAACATCGTTGCAGAGAAGGTAGAATTCACGGTAGATATCCGTTCCATGAATAACGACAATATC
>CANSLW010000040.1 GCA_947647815.1 uncultured Dorea sp.
CATCAATGACTCCGACGGGAATCGAACCCGTGTTACCGCCGTGAAAGGGCGATGTCTTAACCGCTTGACCACGGAGCCATATCTTCAGTCACACACCTTTCCGTGGTGACCGAGATTTATAATATCACAATTCACAACAATTTGCAACACTTTTTTATATTTTTTCTTATTTTTATTTTTGAAATTTTATTTGTATTTTTACATTTCTCTACTTCTATTCCCCAATCATCATCTTGATAATCTCTTCATTGGTCTCCCGCATCCCTTCTTTTCCAAGACGCCCAATATTCATAATGGTAGCTTCTATGCCTTCTGTCACAATACCATCTCCAGCATAGAACTGCTGTCCTCTCAGATACATATTGTATCCAAGGATTCCCGCGTCCACAGATGCCGCAATCTTCGCCGCACAGGAAGCCTTCGCCCCGTCACAGACCATACCGGACACAATCGCCAGCGCATTCACCACAGTATGTACTGCCTCCTCATATCCGCCGCCACAAAGATACGCAATCCCAGCTCCGGCAGCCGCCCCGGCACTGACAGCCCCGCAATAAGCAGACAGTCTTCCAATACCGGTCTTCTGATGGATTGCCACCAGGTTAGACAACACCAATGCACGATAAGCCTTCTCCTGGCTCACCTTCTTCTCTTTCGCATATTCCAGAACCGGAAGTGAACACGTCATTCCTTGGTTCCCACTTCCTGCGTTGATAATCACCGGAAGCTCACATCCATTCATACGGGCATCTGATCCTGCTGCTGCCATCGCTTTCGCACGTGTTCTCACATCCGACCCGTAAGTATCCAACAGCACACTGCCGATATTGGCGCCATAATCTCCACGCAGCCCCTCTTCGGCAATCGCAGTATTATATTCAATCTGGCGGTCAATCACTTCTTTGATATCTTCTATGTCTACCGTATTAGCAAACTCCCAGATGCTCTCCATATCTAAGAGACTTCTGTCTGTCAGCCCTTCTTCACTCTCGCCTTCTACCGGAACAGACAATATCTTCTCCCCATCCTTCTCAATCAATACAATATTCGTGTGATAATTAGCAATCCGCACTTTCGCATAAGACTCCTCTTTAAAGACGATTACAATAATATCAAAGGTAATCCCGTTGTCAATATGATCTACACTAACCGGAACAGCTTTCAGAAACTCTACCATCTGTCTGGTCTGCTCATCAGATACTTCTGCAATGACTTCTAACTCTTTCTCAGCTTTTCCTGCGATAATTCCCGCTGCCGCTGCCGCCGGGATTCCTTTCAGATGATTAGTATTGGGAACAATAACACTTTTTACATTCTTGATGATGCTTCCGCTTGCACCAATGCTTACTTTGTCCGGAATGCATCCCAATACTTCTCTCGCCTTTGCCGCTGCATAAGCAAGGGCAATCGGCTCTGTACATCCCATGGCAGGGACCAGTTCTTCTTTTAATATCTGGACATATGCCTGGTATTTTTCATCTGTTTTCTGCACTCTTATCCTCCTTCGGAACTACTCTTCTCTTTTCGCAGTCCTCTCAATATTTCTCCTATTATTATATGAAAATTCACTGAATATTTCAACTGTTAACAATCTGCTATTTTAAGAATCATACAAAATGCAGTCTTCGAAAAATAAAATTTCCCTCTGACTGCATTCTTCATAATTCTATGCACTAATCGAATTCCCTGTATACAGTTGATAATATCTGCCTTTCTCCTCGATCAACTGGTCATGGGTTCCTCTCTCAATAATTCGCCCCTGCTCCAATACCATAATACAATCGGAATTACGCACCGTTGATAATCTGTGTGCAATCACGAAGGTAGTCCGTCCATTCATCAGCTTATCCATGCCGTCCTGCACAATGCGCTCCGTTCTGGTATCTATAGAACTGGTCGCTTCATCCAAGATCAGTACCGGCGGATCCGCCACCGCTGCGCGGGCAATTGCAAGAAGCTGTCTCTGTCCCTGACTTAAATTAGCCCCATCCCCTGTCAGCATAGTATCATATCCGTTGGGAAGCCTTCGGATGAATCCATCCGCATTGGCAAGCTTCGCCGCCGCGATCACTTCCTCATCCGTTGCATCCAGTTTGCCGAAGCGGATATTCTCCCTCACGGTTCCGGTAAAGAGATGGGTATCCTGAAGCACAATCCCAAGGGAACGGCGCAGATCCGCCTTCTTAATCTTATTGATATTGATACCGTCATACCGGATCTTGCCATCCTGAATATCATAGAACCGATTGATCAGATTAGTAATCGTCGTCTTCCCTGCGCCAGTAGAACCGACGAATGCAATCTTCTGCCCCGGTTCAGCGAAGAGCTTCACATCATGCAGCACAATCTTATCATCATTGTATCCAAAATCTACGCCGTTAAATACAACATCGCCTCTTACTTCTACATAGTCCACGCTCTTGTCTGCCTGATGGACATGCTTCCAGGCCCATCTTCCGGTTCTGGTACTGCTTTCTTTTAAGCAGCCGCCCTCTTCCACAGCATTCACCAGCGTCACATAGCCATTATCCTCCTCCACCTTCTCATCTAGAAGATTAAATACACGTTGGGCGCCGGCCATCGCCATTACTACCGCATTCAACTGCATACTAATCTGGTTAATCGGCATACTGAAGCTCTTATTGAATGTCAGGAAACTGGCAAGGCCGCCCAGCGTGAAACCACCCACATGGTTCAACGCCAATGCTCCTCCAACAATTGCACATACCACATAGCTGATATTACCAAGCTGTGCATTAATCGGACCGAGAATATTGGCAAAGGTATTAGCACGATCCGCACTGACGAACAGCCTGTCATTCAATTCTTTGAAGGCATTCTTATTCTCTTCCTCATGACAAAATACCTTAACGACCTTCTGTCCATTCATCATTTCCTCTATATAACCATTCACAGCTCCCAAATTCGCCTGCTGCTCTAAGAAATATTTCCCACTCCTGCCTGCCGCAGCCTTCGAACAGAAAATCATGACTGCAACCATTGCAAGCGTCACAACAGTCAGCGGGATACTTAAGATCACCATACTGACAAATACACTGACAACTGTAATCGCACTGTTGACCACCTGCGGAATGCTCTGGCTGATCATCTGACGCAGCGTGTCAATATCATTGGTATAGACAGACATGATATCTCCATGGGCATGTGTATCAAAATACTTGATTGGAAGACGTTCCATATGCTCAAATAAATCATTTCGAAGTGACCGCAATGTCCCCTGGGTCACATTAACCATAATCCGATTATATCCATAAGTAGACAGAATTCCTACGCCATAGAACACAGCCACCCGTGCAATCGCATGTGCTAATGGTGTAAAATCCGGCGTATCTGTCAGAAGAAACGGCGTAATATAATTATCAATCAGGTTCTTCATGAACATTGTTCCCTGTACATTGGCAATCACACTTATGAATATCAACACAATTACAATCAGGTAATGGAATTTATAATACTGGAATACATAGGCCATAAGCCGTTTGAATATCTTCATAGGGTTCTTTATCTGAGGCTTCATTCCCCTCGGCCCCCTGTTCATTGGTCCCGGCATATCTATTCACCTGCCTTTTCATCAAAATCTCCGCCGCCGCTGGTCTGTGACTCATATACCTCACGGTAGATGGCATTTCCTTCAAGCAGCTCTTCATGGGTTCCAAATCCATCTACGCAGCCTTCCTCCATCACAATAATCCGGTCTGCATCCTGGACACTTGATATCCTCTGGGCAATAATCAGCTTTGTGGTATCCGGAATCTCCTCTCGAAACGCCTTGCGGATCTTCGCATCAGTGGCTGTGTCCACCGCACTGGTACTGTCATCTAAAATCAGAATCTTCGGCTTCTTAAGAAGCGCTCTGGCAATACAGAGTCTCTGTCTTTGACCGCCGGATACATTGCTTCCGCCCTGCTCAATATGAGTCTCATATCCATCCGGAAGCTTCTGGATAAATTCGTCTGCACACGCCTGACGGCACGCTCTTTTACATTCTTCTACTGTGGCATCGCAGTCACCCCAGCGCAGATTATCTAAGATAGATCCTGAGAACAGGACATTATTCTGTAAGACTACCGACACCTGGTTGCGCAGGACTTCCATGTCATATTCCTTTACATTCCGTCCTCCAACAAGAACCGCGCCGTCTGTAACATCATAAAGGCGGCTGATCAGATTGACAAGGCTGGTCTTGGCGCTTCCGGTTCCGCCGATAATCCCTATTACCTCACCCGGTCTGATCTTCAGATTGATATCCTTAAGTACCGGACGTTCACTGTCCTTATGATAAGCAAAGTCCACATGTGAAAATTCAATACTTCCATCCAAAACCTCACAAACCGGTTCCGCAGGGTTCTTAATATCACTGGTCTCTTTCAGCACCTCTGCAATACGCCTGATACTCGCCATACTCATGGAGATCATGACGAATACCATGGACAGCATCATCAGGCTCATCAGAATATTCATACAGTAAGCAAGCAGACTCATCAGTTCTCCCGTAGTAAGCGCAGAGGCAACAATCATCTTCGCCCCAATCCAGCTAATCAGCAGAATACAGGTATAGACCGTGAACTGCATAAGCGGCGCATTGTACACCAGATTACACTCTGCTTTCATGAATATCCGATATATGTTCTCACTCGCCTTCTTGAACTTAACCGTCTCCTGCTCTTCCCGCACATAAGCCTTAACAACACGGATAGCAGATACATTCTCCTGAACCGATGCGTTCATATCATCATACTTTGGAAATGCCTGCTGGAAATACTTGGTCGCATGGCTCATAATCAGCATCAGCAGGATTCCAAGAATCACCACCGCCACAAGATAGATACTGGACAGCCGAGCATTGATGCGAAATGCCATAATCATGGCACATAGCAGGCTTGCCGGCGCCCTGGTAAACATGCGCAAGGTCATCTGATAAGCGTTCTGCACGTTGGTCACATCTGTCGTAAGCCTTGTAACCAGTCCCGCCGTGCTGTATTTATCAATATTTGCAAATGAAAATGTCTGGATATGATTGAACATAGTCTCCCTAAGATTCTTCGCCAATCCAGCTGACGCTTTTGCACCATATCTTCCTCCTGCCATCCCGGCAAAGAGACCGATTGCTGCGGCAGCCACCATCACTCCCCCGACTTTGTAGATGTGATGGATATCTCCTGCATTGACGCCATCGTCTATGATAGAAGCCATGAGAAACGGAATCATCATCTCCATCAGCACTTCCAGTATCATAAAAAGCGGCGTCGCAATTGAGGCCTTCTTATATTCTTTTACTTCACTCAATATAGTCCGGATCATCTAATTCCTCCTTTCTTCCATACACATTCTGCTTTTCAATATTCTTCTTCAACTTCTCAATCACAGAATAGAATACTTTTAATTCCTCTTCCGTGACTCCTTCTGCCAGACTGGATTCAAGATTCTCTATCAGGCTTTCAGTCATCTCATGATTCAAGATTCCTTTCTCCGTCAAGACTACCTTCTTAAGACGTGCATCATGTTCTACAGACTCCCGTCCGATAAATCCCTTCTTCTCCATCAGTTGGATAATATTCGTGACAGTAGATCTTCCTATAGAAAAGTACCGCTCTATATCCTTCTGGAATATATCCCTATCCCGGTTTGCATAAAGATAACGGATAATCCAGCCATGCATCAGAGTAATCTCATCAATTCCTGCTGCCTTTACATGTGCCTGCAGATTTCTGGCAATCATATGATCCAGCTTACGAATCTCAAAGCCAATCTTTTCATCCCGTCTTATCATATCAGCCTCCTTGCTATATCTATTTCAGAATAATGTTCGTTGTCGAATTATTCATTTGCGAACTGTTCGATAACGAACATATTTTAACGCAAAAAAAATGCTATGTCAAGACCTGCTGTTATTTTCCGTCATATCTTTTCATTATTACCTGATAATACTATATTCCTGCGAACAACAAACCACATGAAAGCTTGCAGGCATTTGACTATATACACTGTAAAGACGGATACCAATCTTTTCATTGATATCCGCCTTTACGCTGATACTTCTATCATTATCTTTTACCTCTTTCTTTCTCGGTTCAGATTCTCGATGCTCTACCAATTCACTGTCCGATTTTACTGTTTAAAAAGTCTAAGTGTTTGGTGGTCTGTACCTCCTTTTCATAAACTCTTCGATTCCTGATACTTAAGCGCTATTTTCAAGAATCCTCTTCAACACTTGTGTCGATAATAAATAACATCCTATTACTTACAGCTCGCGTCTGTCTTGTAATGCGGTTCTGCTATTTGTTAAATATAGAATATCATATCCGCAATCTTTTGTCAATATATTTTTTATATTTTTATTTGTTTTTCCACTTGTTGCTTTAGATTTTATATTATTCAGAATATTCAGTCATTAAAAATCATTCTAAATCGATATCTGTATCCAGCCACCAGCACAGCACATCTTTAATCATTTCGTCCCAGTATTTCCACTGATGATCTCCAGAAGAGTCACTGCATTGCAGATCATATCCTAACCGCTTCACATGCTCCCATGCTTTCAAATTTCCCTGATATAGGAAATCCTCTGTTCCGCACCACGCATACAGCCTGGGCAGTTCCTTCTTCTCTGCCGTAAGCCTGTCTGCCAGCGTGAGGATCTCATCACCAGAACCCTGAAGCTGTTCCACACTGCCGAAGATTCCTCGAAAAAGAGGCAGTACATCCGCATTCTCTCTGATATTACGCTTATAATCATCCACAATATCTAAAGCACCGGACAGTGACGCCGCAGCCCCGAAGGTATCACTTGCGCCAAGCCCTAATTTCCACGCACCGTAACCGCCCATAGATAAGCCTGCTGCAAGGGTATCCTCTCTCCGATTGGACATACGTGGGAAAAATTCCCGGCAGATACGAGGCAGCTCCTCAGAAATAAAAGTCCAATAACGCATCCCGTAAGTAGTATCCGTATAAAATCCCAGATGAGTAGTCGGCATCACCACTGCGATTCCAAGTTTGCTCACATAACGTTCGATGGATGTCCTGCGCTGCCAGATGGTATGGTCATCGCTCATGCCGTGTAACAGATACATCGTCTTGTACCGGCTGTCTCCTGCCTTCCCTTCCATACCAATCTGCCCCTTCGTCTGCTGTGGCAGGATTACATCCATATTCATACTCATTCCCAAAACATCTGAGAAAAAATCCACGTGCATCAAAGCCATTTCTTGTCCCTCCTTCTTAATATTGATGATAAACAAACTAAAACACCCGCTGCAAATATGTCCCCTTAGCTCATCCGATATCTGTGTTGCTGCGATGTGCATTTTCTACATTGTAACATACTATCAATAATATTATAATACATATATTCTCAAAATCTGTCTTTAGTGATATAATTCATAAAGCAGACAGAATTCAAGGAGTGAAAAACATTGAATACATTAAATAACACAGGCATCTTGAAAAAACAGTACGCCAATGCAGATCATCTAAATACACGAATCTCCATACATGATAAATATTCCACCAATAAAACCGGTTTCGGAAACTGGATTGTGTCGCATTATAATATTAAACCAGGCATGAAGGTTCTGGAACTGGGCTGCGGCACCGGTGCTATGTGGAAAGGCCGAGATGAAATTATTCACAACTGCGCCAGGCTGATCCTGTCTGATTTCTCCGAAGGAATGATTGCTGCTGCAAAAGCTGCATTAAGCAAATACAATCATATCGAATATATGGTGATAGATATCCAGGATATACCTTTTAAAGCGGATTCCTTTGATGTCGTGATTGCAAATATGATGCTGTATCACGTCCCTGACCTTCAAAAAGGATTGTCGGAAGTCCGAAGAGTCCTGAAAGCAAGCGGGACCTTTTACTGCGCAACCTACGGAGAACATGGCATTGTGGAATATATCTCTGACCTGCTGAGTCCTTACGGCATAACTGATTATACGAACAAGAATTTTACCCTTCAGAATGGCCGGACGCTGTTAAGCAACGTCTTTCACCAGATTGAGCAGTTGGAATATAAAGATTCTCTGAGGGTTACGGATATTGATGATATCGTAGAGTATATCTACTCTCTTTCCAGTATGACGGCTTTAAATACCCTTCCCAGAGTAGAAGTCAGAAAAATTCTGGCACAGAATATGGAAGACGGCGTTTTAAATATCCCAAAAGAATACGGAATGTTTACTGCCTGCTGATATAGCTATGATCCGAAACGGAGCTACGTTCTCCCACTCAGTAATATACCGATTCTATTTCATTGCAAAAGTGAAAGGAAAAATACATGGAATACATTCCTGCTAAGACAATCGTGACAAAAACCAAAGCTCCGGCGCAATGGTTCGGAATCGACTACAATATGAATATATACAAAGGCTGCTGCCATGGATGCATCTACTGCGACAGCCGCTCAGACTGTTACCAGATTGAAGATTTTGACCGGGTACGTGCAAAAGAGAATGCACTGCAGATTATCCGGGACGATCTGCGGCGGAAGACCCGAAGCGGTGTCGTCGGCACCGGCGCCATGAGTGATCCCTACAATCCAGCTGAAAAGGAACTGTTGCTTACCCGCCACGCCCTGGAATTGTGCGATGCTTTCGGCTTCGGCGCGGCAATTGCTACCAAGAGTACACTTTTAGAACGGGATATGGATATTCTTCAAGGTATTGCAGAACTCTCTCCTGTTCTGGTCAAAGTAACGGTAACAACCACAGACGACAACCTTGCAGAAAAAATCGAACCGCATGTCTCCCGTCCAAGCCAGCGTCTGCAAATGATAAAGAAACTTAGCCAGAGCGGAATCTATGCAGGCATCCTGCTTATGCCTGTCTTACCGTTTCTGGAAGATACGATTGAGAATATAGGCGAGATTATCCGGCAGGCAGAGGCTGCCGGAGCCAGATTCATATATCCCGCATTCGGGATGACGCTGAGAGGGAATCAACGGGATTGGTATTATCACAAATTAGAAGAACAGTTCCCAGGTCAGAAGCTTGCTGAAAAATATCGGAAACGCTATGGAAATTATTATGAATGCCACAGCCCGCATGCAAAAAAATTGTGGGAATATTTTACAGCAGAGTGTATGAAACGAAATATTGCTTATCAGATGGACACGATTATCCGGCAGTATAAACAAGCATACCATACCGAACAGCTCCGGTTATTCTAACCGGAGCTGTCTTATGATAAATATTACATTCTCCTCTACAGGCTTCGTTCCGTCAACCCGTATCACAGGACAACTTAAGGTTTCTATCCATTCTCCCACATATTGCTCTGTCCTGGCTTCCACCATATTGAAAAATGCTTCTTCCTGTTCATACAAGTCACCGCCCGCCTGCATCCTGCTGCCAAACTTCTGAAAAGAACGATTCCGTACTCTCTGCATACGAATGTCCTTCGGAACTTCAACCAGCACAGCATAATTATACAGGGGTAGGATTTCTTTCCCATAATTCCCTTTCACAGCCGCAAACACAAAATTCTTGTGTTCTCTGACCTCTTCCATCAGAAGGCCTTCAACTTTCTCCTTGGATCGAGGATTGGCAAACATGTAAGCAGGGTCTGCCTTCGGAAAAAACAACCGTTCATTATCAATAAAATGATACCCCAATCTTTTCGCCAGAGCTTTTCCAATCGTACTCTTTCCGCTTCCGTTCAGACCGCAAATCATAATTCCGTTTCCCATAATTCTAATTCCTTTCCATCTTCTTCAGTTTCCGGTACACCTGTACATACATCGTAATAAAGCAGGCGCTTCCGCCGATCACATTCGAGATTGGTTCCGCCAGAAACACTCCGTTTACCCCAAGTCCAACCGCAGGCAGAAGAACCGTCAGCGGCGCCACAATAATCACTTTACGAAGCAGCGAGAAAAACACCGCCTGCTTCGACCGTCCAAGCGCCACGAACGTACACTGGCCGCAGAACTGGAACGCCATAAAACAGAATCCCAGAAAATACAGCTTAAGAGCGCCCTCTCCTGCATCCAGCATCTTTGTATTATTCGTAAATACCGACAGCAGAAATCTTGGTGAAATAATAACCGCAATCCATGCTAAAACCGTGTATGTAATCCCCACCACAATTGTAAAACGAATCCCCCTGCGCACACGCTCCAGGCGTCCCGCACCATAATCGTAACCCAGAACAGGCTGCGAGCCGTTGGTAAATCCCATAACCGGAAGCGACAGCAGTTCCCTGATTGAATTAATTACAGTCATAATTCCCACATACAGGTCTCCTCCGTAATTCCGCAGAGTTGCATTGCATAATACCTGCACAAGGCAATTCGTAGCCTGCATAATGAACCCTGAAAGGCCTAATGAAGTAATCTCTCCAATCAGCTTCCGGTCAATTCTGAAATATTCCTTTCTAATATGCAGAACTGCCCTCGAACCTGTCAGGAACCGCACCACCCACAGCGCCGATACCATCTGGCTGATAATCGTTGCCAGCGCCGCCCCCGACACGCCCATATGTAATACAAAGATAAAAACAGGATCCAAAACTAAGTTCAGCGCCGCTCCGATCACTGTTGTAAACATCCCGATACCCGGAAACCCCTGTGCATTGATAAACCCATTCATTCCGGCAGATATCATAGAAAATGCCGTTCCCAGAAGATAGATTCTAAGATACGCATCTGCATAGACATATGACGCTTCACTGGCTCCAAACAGAAACAGTATGGGCCTGCGGAAAAAATAGCAGAAGACAAACAATACCACCGAACATCTAAGCAGCATAGAAAACGTATTCCCCATGATCTTCTCTGCCTGCTCCTCTTCCCCCGCTCCTCTTGCCATGGAAAATAGAGGTGTACCGCCCATTCCAAACAATTGTGTGAAAGCCATAATCAATGTTGTAATCGGAAAAGCCAGGCCGATTCCTGTCAGCGCCATGCCGTCTGATCCCGGAAGGTGCCCAATATACACACGATCAACCACATTGTAGAGCATCTGCACAATCTGTGCCAGAATCAACGGCACTGCCTGCGATACGATATTTCTTGATACGGTATTTCTTGAAAAGTCTGTCGCCATCTTTTTCTCCCTGCCAAATGAATTCCTTATTTAACCTATTATAATGCACAACCCTAAATACTGCAAATCTAAATAATATCCTTTCACACAAACCGAGGGAGGCAAAAATACGCTCCCTCTTCCTGCTATTTCAAAAACTGTTTGTCAAATTCCGGATTAAAATAATAAAAATTACTGGAATTCAGCGATTCTTTCGTCTTCTCCAACGCTTCTCCAAACCGTTGGAAATGCACAACCTCTCTTGCTCTTAAGAATTTCAGCGGCTCTCTGATCTCCTGGTCCGGAATCATACGAAGCAGGTTATCATACACGGTTCGTGCTTTCTGTTCCGCTGCCAGATTCTCCGTAAGATCCGTCACTGCATCACCCTTGGACTGGAATTCTGTCGCTGTAAATGGAACCCCGGCTGCTGCCTGCGGCCATAATGCTGCCGTATGATCAATATAATAAGCATCGAAACCTGCCGTTTTTGCCTCTTCCACACTTAAGTTTTTGGTAAGCTGATACACCATTGCACATATGATCTCCATATGTGCCAGCTCCTCCGTGCCGATATCCGTAAGCAAACCGCCCACCGCCTTATCCGGCATTGTATAACGCTGTGACAGATACCGCATGGATGCAGACAGTTCTCCATCCGGGCCGCCGTACTGGCTGATAATCAATTGCGCTGTTTTGGGACATGTCTTCGTAATCTTGACCGGATACTGCAGTCTCTTTTCATAGATCCACATTTACACGCACGCTCCTTCCCATGGAATCGGGCCTTTCTGCCAGCAATAGCATTCCGAATCCGGATTCTCATCATAGATATCCGCCATACAGTCCATTGTCAGAGGATAGAACCGCATAGCATATTCTTTTAACAGCTCTTTTCTCTTTTTCATCATCGTTTTTAATAATGCTAATCCTTGTATATCCTTCGGATGTGTATCCATATAGAGCCGTACGTCATCTACCACAAAGCTGACCTTTTGTATCTGAAGCAGCAACTCTTCTCTCTGCTGATGCTCTGAAAACGCCTTGTCCTCTTTCTTCTCTAACTCATTGATTTCCGCTGTGACATAGAATGGTTTATTCAGTTCAGGAAATATCGTACCATTATCTAAAGCCTCATTCTCATCATAGATTCTGCCCCAGTTCTGCACAGGCACTGACGCAATTGCCAGATGTTCATAATCAGACATAAAAAAACTCCCTTCTAAAAAAATTTGCCGCACACTTAGTATGCGTAAAAAACAAATTTTTTCAGAAGGAATTTTTTTGTAAAATCAGACGACCCATTCCTGCTTCAGATTCCATACTGCGCCCTGAATATAATCTGTATCCTCGTTTCCAAACTGGAGAAATCTTCCTTTTTGTAATTCTTGCAAAATATCTTCACCATCTGCAAAAAGCCTGACCCAGCTGCTCTTAATCTTTCTTTTCAATGCGGGATAAAAATTACCAGAGAAGATATCCGAGGAATCTATGATTCCCCATCTTTCTAATTCTGCCGCAAATTGCCCTTCCTCCTCTTTCGTTCCAAGCAGATTCAGATTCAGGATACGATTCCATTTCCGCAGATCAAACAATATTATCTCGTCCAATGGAATCTTCAGCTTTAACTGACTGCTGTTTTGATCTGGCTGCGCCCACTTCGGATCATGAAATACCCATACCGGTGATTCTGCCTGTACTGGTTTTTCTACTATTTGCTTTGCGTAACTGTTAAAAAAATGATATGCCTCTTTGAAGATCCATGTCGTATCCTGATATTTTTGTTCGATATACACTTGCTTCACATAAGAAATCCCATCCCGCCTGACGGCATCCACTACAGGCTTTGACTGACTGGTATACATCGTAATTGTGCGTCTCTTCTTTTCCCCCATCTCTTGCCTCCTATACCTGATCGGACGAAGTACACCCGCCTCGAAGAGGCAGACCGGACACAGTCAGGTCTGCCTCTATTGAAGGTATTATAGCTTCTAATATATCTCCTTATTTATCAGTATAACCTTATATCTCTCACCCATTCCCGACGAAGTTCCCATGCAGTCGCGACCTCGTCCTGCACAGTCCCAGGCGGCATAGTAAATACCCTCTGCCAGCTGCTTATAATCTTTCTGCGAAGCAATGGATAGAAGTTCCCTTTATCAGTCAGCACCAGATCGTCTTCTGACGCAATGCCGTAGAGCTTAAGCTCCTTTTTATATTGTTCTTCATCTTCCTCATTCAGAGGAATATACCAGTAATTCACACGGTATCCCCATCTGTCCATACTACAGATTAGATATTTCCCTTCCGGGATTTCCAGCTCCAGGACTACGGTATCTTCAACTGGCTGAAGCATATTCTCTTCACTTGTAGAGAGCCATACAGGATACTTGAATTCCTCTGGAATCTCAATATATTTCCTGGCTTCTTTTGTATACCAATCATATAACTTGATATAAAAATCTGCAATGGTATCATTCTTCTGTTCGATATATTCTTTCTTTACAAAATATACTCCATGCTCCTTCAGTTCTTCCCATACTGCCGGAACCTGCCTTGTCCAGACTCTCATCCTCAAACCTCACTTTTTGCTGCCTTATAAAACAGGCGGGTTCAGGCTTTCTCGCTCTTTAACACTTTAACAAATGCCACGCATGCCGCAAACATGATAAAGATAAACGGAAATGCCGCTGCCAGCGATATCGTCTGCAAAGGTTTCAATCCGCCTGCCATCAGCAGTCCGACAGCCATAATGGACTGAATGATTCCCCACAGGATCTTCTTACTGTTCGGAGGATTCTTATCTCCGTCTGATGTCAGCATAGATAACACATAAACTCCGGAATTCGCTGATGTAACGAAGAATGCACACAAGGAAACAATTGCCACAACACACAAGATAAATCCAAGCGGATACTCACGCAGCACCACGAACAGGCCAATTTCCGGCGAAGCCGCTGCTTCCTTAAGCTTCTCAATTGCAAGGATGCCTTTCTCTCCCAGATTGATGCCAAGGCTTCCAAATACGGAACCCCATACACAGGACGCCAACGCCGGAACCAGTACAACACCAAGGATAAACTCACGGATCGTACGTCCTTTCGAAATACGTGCCACGAACACACCTACGAACGGCGCCCATGCAATGAACCACGCCCAGTAGAATAACTTCCAGCTTCCAAGCCATGAATTATCCCCATATGCACTTACATTCAGAGAATCCTGAACAAAATTGCCGATATACTGACCGATTCCATTAATGAAACTATCCAGAATCTCTACCTTAGGCCCTACGATAAAGCATGCTGCCAATAATCCGATCGCCACATAGATATTCGTATCAGAGATAAATGTGATTCCTTTCTCCAAACCAGACACCGCCGACCCAATATAGATGACCGACACCACAATAATAATAACAATCTCTACTACAAGTCCTGTCGGAAGTCCGAACAATCTGTTAAAGCCAGCCTCAATCTGCAAGGTACCAAGTCCCAGGGATGTAACAACACCTGCAACCGTTGCAAATACTGCCAGAATATCGACCAGTTTCCCAAGCCATCCTGTGGCTCTTTCTTCTCCGATAAGCGGAACCAGAATACTGCTGATCAGCCCTTTCTTATCCTTACGGAACATAAAATATGCAAGAGATAAACCAATAACCGCATAATTCGCCCATGGCAGTATTCCCCAATGCATGAAGAAGGATCTCATAGCGAAGTCTGCTGCCTCTGGTGTTGCCGCTTCCACTCCAACCGGGTATAGATAATGGGTCAACGGCTCTGCCACACCATAGAAGACAAGCCCGACTCCCATACCGCATCCAAAGAGAAGTCCGAACCATGTCAGGTTCTTATACTCCGGCCTCGAATCGTCTCCCCCAAGACGAATCTTTCCAAACTTTCCAAATGCCACATACAGATCGAATGCCAGAAATACCAGCATACAGATCAGATACAGCCACGCAAAATCATTTGTTAAAAATGCAAATACCGCATTTGCCACTACAGTAAAACTGTCATTGAAAACAACCGACCAGATTGCAATGACTGCAACTAATACCAGTGAAATATAGAATACAGCTTTACTTGTATTTTCTTTTTTATCCATGTATAATCTCCTCCAACCTTAAACTACATTATTTTATACACGGAATACTGTCTGCTCTTTCACATCTGTTGCAAGGGCCTCAAGAGCAACTTTTGTTCTGTGAAGACGAAGTTTCCATTGTTCTTCCTTAGTTGTACCCGGATCTCCAAGCGGATATGGGATAGATATGGTAGGCACAATCCGGTTTGAACCGACTGTCTTGGCAACCGGAACAAGATTACACATCTGTACGATTGGGAAACCTGCTCTCTCAATCTCCTTCACCATCGTTGCACCGCAACGAGTACAGGTACCTCATGTGGAGACGAGGATACATCCGTTCACATGATCTTCTTCCAGGTGCGGGATAATCTCTCTTGCCATTCTCGCCGCCTCTGATTCGGTTGTCCCTGTTCCTACGGTTGTATAGAGATACGGATGTAAGCTTCCAAATACACCTTCTTTCAAGAGCTCTTTCAACGCATCCACCGGTGTTATGACATTCGGGTCGGCATCAGCAGCCGCCGGGTCAAAACCTGCATGGATCGTCTTGTATTCTCCACCCTTTAACACTTTATCGCCGGAAATATCATATCTTCCCCATCTGGTAGCCGATGCAGACTGGATACGGTCCGGATTGTCAACCGGCACGATGCCGCCAGTGTTAAGAAGAGCGATTCTTGCCTCTCCAAGATTCACGATTGCCGGCGCAACCGGTACACGGTCAATCTTTGGAATCGGGAGTTCTGATACAAACGGTTCTCCATTCAACTTCTTAACCAGCATATCAAGCATACGTTCCGAAGCAGGTTTTCCGTCTTTTCTCCATGCCTGGTGACGGATTCCCCTTGCAAAATATCCTTCCTCTGAAGCCGGTCCTACCGATTCGCCTGTCAGAAGCTTTTTGGCCACATTCGCCATTGCTTTCACATCTTTACGCATCTTCGATGCAATATTGCCGCCCTTTAAGATATACATATCCTTCTTGAACATATCTACTCCCGGCGTCTCCTCATTCATAGAGGTTACGACCGGTACGCCAAACTTCTCTTTTACAGCTTTACAGATGGTTCCGCATGCAACCGTATAGCGTCCTGCCTGGAATGCCGGTCCCGCTAAGAAAAGATCCATCTCTTTTCCTTCCAGCATGTCGAGGATTGCCGCAACTGCCTCTTCCGTATTAGATCCCATATAGTTATCACCACAGATGATTGTATGGGTTACCTCTGCAATCCCCTCTAACTCTTTTGCAAACTGCATCGCCGGTCCAATCTGGCTTTCATGAATCTCTGGTTCTACGCCTGCTTTCTCCTCTCCGCCGATCTGCCCGAAGAACTGATTTACATATAAAATCACTTTTTTCATTGTCATGCCCTCCTAAAATTCCATCATCTGTTTTGGCGACCATCCACATACCTGATCTCCACAGAAGACACCGTTGTTTTCCAGAATAATCGAACCATCTTCTCTGACAGAAGGTCCAAGAACTTCATCATAGTCCCAACCGCCGGAATTACCGTCCCTTGCAAGCGCTTCCAGTTCTCCAAGAACCGTCTCCATAGGCGGAAGCTCAATGAGTTCTCCTACATTTCCGCAGGATACAATCGCATCACACTTCTCATCCAGAGTAACCAGCGGCTGGCCGTTCCCGTCACGTCCCGTACTCTCATTGGTAACGCCGACCGTTTTAACTCCTGCATCCTCAAGGGCAACCAGACATCCAACGAAATCTGCATCCGGATTGCCATAGCCTTCCTCTGCAACAACCGCGCCGTCAGCTCCAAGGCTTTTCGCAATCTGTGCAACATACAAAGCTGCGCGCTCCTTCTGTTCCAATGCAACATTCAGGTTTGACATAATAACGCCAAGGAAATTAATTGTCTTTCCATGAGCATCCATAAGCGCTCTCAGGTTCGGTGTATTCTGCATATCATAAGTGGACCATTTCGAAGATACCGGCATGAAACTTCCAGATACAATCGCACCGTCCAGGATCTCTGTCGGGCTCATCACAGTCGGAAGCATATGGTTCGTATCCCATCCATATACCAGATCGTTATATCCCATTGCCTCCATCTGAGACTGAGGCTGCATCACATAGACAACAGACGGCAGCTTCTCAATCTCTGCATCTCGCCTGATCATAGGAGTGGTCTCATAGACATCGGTATCCTCAGGCTCTAAGTCCTTCACACAGGCGCCGATGAATTCTGCCAGCTTATGTCCGGCTCTTCTTAATGCATCATTCTTTTTCTGCTGTTCCTGTTTTTCAAAGTCTTCATTGGTATCCGCCACCAGAACAACATTGTTCAACTGCCCGAAATATGTAAGCTTCTGTCCCTCGCCGCTCATATCGATGATACCGTCCTGGAATCCGCCCCAGTGCCTTCCCACAACCAGCACGCTGCAGTTCTTCAGTGCATGGAGCACACCGTCACCGGCAGGAGCAAGTTCACTTGTATATCCCGGGAACAGTCCGCGTCCGTCTAACCTTACTCTTGGCTCGATCGCCTCTTTTACCGGACACATGCGGATCTTATCACCCGGTTTTGCAATATAAAGTTCCGCTTCCGTAATCCTGTCATCTTCAAGAATAAATTTTAATGCTTCTTCCTTATTCACCGTCAGGACGCCGTCTTTGAATGACAGCTCACTTCCAAAAACAACTTCCTCGTCAATATTCCGGTTAAAATAGCACTGGCTCATCG
>CANSLW010000041.1 GCA_947647815.1 uncultured Dorea sp.
GTCAATCGTTATGAAATCCCCAATGACAGAAAAGGCAGGCCATACATCGACATCTCCTCCCTCGAAGACAAATCCTTAGGCTGTACCCAGAAGTCCGGCTCTGCTCCTGTAAAGGGAGTGCTCTCATACGGTGAACCTGTAACCGCCAAAGGCCTGAACCTTTTGAGCGCCCCCGGGAACGATCTGGTAGCTTCCACGGCTCTGGCGGCATCCGGAGCACACATTGTACTCTTCACAACAGGAAGGGGAACTCCTTTTGCATCCCCCGTACCTACCGTGAAGATCTCCAGTAATTCGCCGCTCTATGAACATAAGAAGAACTGGATTGATTTTAACTGCGGTACTATGGTATCCGGAACATCACTGGAAGAATCAGGCGAAGAACTGTTCCGCTATGTTATCGCCGTAGCTTCCGGCAAAAAAGTCAAAGCAGAAGAAGCCGGTTTCCATGATATGGCAATCTTTAAACAAGGCGTAACCCTGTAAACTGTAACAGTGGCTGCATCTAACCAGGATATTAAGAAAGAGAAGACAAAATAAATGAAAAAATTATCTTACAAGACCTTAAACGAATTAAACTATGACGGTTATCTCTTAGAAGACGCCCCTGAACGCATCCTCCAGTTTGGAGAGGGAAACTTTCTGCGCGCCTTCGTTGACTACTTCGTTGATGTAATGAATGAAAAGGCAGATTTTAACTCCAAAATTGTCATAATCCAGCCTACCGGAAAAAATGAGAAGATCTATAAATCCATCAATGAACAGGATGGACTCTACACCCTGTTCCTGCGCGGCACTGAAAACGGACGGAAAGTCAATGATAGACGTGTAATCTCCTGCGTCAGCCGGTGTCTGAATCCGTACAGCGATTATGACGAGTATATGACATGTGCTAAGAATCCTGATCTTCGCTATATCACCTGCAACACGACAGAAGCAGGTATCCACTATGATCCGTCATGCAAGTTTGAAGATCGTCCGGTAGCAAGTTTTCCGGGGAAGCTTGCGCAGTTTCTATATGCAAGATATCAGGCATTTGGCAAAGAACAGGGAAAGGGCTTTGTTATCCTTCCCTGCGAACTAATTGATAACAACGGAAAAGAACTAAAGGAATGTGTCCTCCAGTATGCGAAGCAATGGCAGCTTGAAGAAGAATTTATCCAATGGATCAAGGATGAGAATATCTTCTGCTCTACACTGGTAGACCGGATCGTGACCGGATATCCTAAAAACGAAGCCGCCGCCATCTGCGAGGAACTGGGATATGAAGACAATATCATCGATACCGGCGAAATCTTCGCCCTCTGGATTATCGAGGGCCCAGAGAACCTGAAAGAAGAACTGCCCTTTGCCAGAGCCGGTCTGCCTGTCCTGATTACAGATAATCACAAACCGTACAAACAGCGCAAGGTCCGTATCCTGAACGGCGCGCATACCTCCATGGTCTTAGGCGCATACCTTGCCGGGCAGGATATCGTAAGAGATTGTATGAAAGATGATGTAATCTGTGAGTTTATGAACCGAACCATCTATGACGAGATCATCCCCACCTTACCTCTCCCTGTGCAAGAGTTGATGGATTTTGCCAAGGCTGTAACCGACCGGTTCAATAACCCTTTCATCGACCACGCACTGCTTGCAATCTCTCTGAATTCTACCTCAAAATGGAAAGCAAGAGTGCTACCCTCCTTTAAGGGATATTTCGATCAATTCCAGAAATTACCAAGGTGCATTACTGCTTCCCTTGCATTCTATATTGCATTCTATCAGGGAGTCCGACTTGACGAGAATGGATTTACCGGACTTCGGGGAGAGGAAGAATACACCATCCAGGACGATCAGAACATTCTGGAATTCTTCAATGAGCATAAGGATGACAACGCTTCCCTGCTGGCAAGAGCCGTTCTGTCTAACACAGAATTCTGGGGGGAAGACCTGTCGACGACGGACGGACTGTGCGAAGAAGTTGCCAATGATCTGAAGATCATCAAAGAGTATGGCGCCTACGAACTAATGATGCAATGTCTCGTATAGCCTCTTTTGTAACCTCAAAAGGCGGTGCGAACTCAACTAAACTGCTGTTAAGCCGTACCGCTTATATTTTCTATTTATTTTTCTAAGTAAATTTTTATTGCCTCTGGAAATATTTCAGTCATTTGTTGAACATTTTTGTCTTGCATATAATACTCAGCCAATCTTCTTTTTGAATACGGATATTCTTTGTCACTTGTCAGAGAAATTAACAACCACGTAAAATATCTCTCCCAACTTTCATACTCTTTCGCCTCAACATAATCGGATGCAGAATCTAATATCTCTGATAACTCTTTTGCCTGAATCATCCCCGACTTCAAAATCAGATATTCGAACGACTCCGGCATCCAGATGGATATTCTCTGACTATCCCTTGTTGCAAAATATTCCAGACACTCTTCAATCATTGCACCAAATGCCGCACCATCGACAATCACCAATACATCCTCCCCTGCCTTCTGCTTCTGAATCTCCCCTAACACTTTGCTGTTCCCACCTGCGCTTATCACACGACTATATTTAAAAAGATGTGAAAAGAATTGATGACCCGAATTGCTGTCTTCTGTCATCACAATATCCACTTTATTATTGCCGCTAATCGGATAATTGCTATATAATTCTTTCAGTTGATGATAAGACTCCTTAACATCTGCATGCTTTTTACGTGTCACAATTTCATATATCTCATGGATACTATAAGGAAGCATCTTAAAAGGAGAACGATTAACCAACACAAAATAATTGCCTGAAGTTCTTACAAACTCTGCAAATTCCTTTGTAAACACAAAATTATTGTTCTCTTCTATAAAAATGATAGTATTTTCTAGTGGATATAATATGTCCTGCCAGGTTCGTCCTACTTCCTTACGCAGATAAACGTAATAATCATTATCTGCAGATACGGAATATCCGGATTCTCTTCCAACTCTAAGATACTCATACAACATATGCAGCAGTGTTGTTTTTCCGGTAGCGCTGTCTCCTTTAATTACAGTAATATTTCTCCTTATTGTAAATTCAAATACTATCTTTTTGCTTCTCACTCTAAAACGATAACTACCTCTCATCCTGCAGCGCCTCCGCCTCCAATAATCCATCCACATATTCCATCGGATTATGGACAATCTTCATGGTATTCATAATCTGTATTTCAAACTCACCCTCGAAACGTATTATGTGCTGAAGATACACTGTCAAATCCTTTGTGTCAGCAATCTTCAATACCCATTTGGCACAATTATTGCCACAGTTTGACAGATTATAAACAAAAGAATCGTCTTTAAGCATTAGAATTAATACCTTTACTCCTCCGGACAAATCTTTAGGCGTAATCGCTCCAAGCACAGGGCTTTCAATAATATGTGCACTGATTACAGTAGAATGGTCGACATCTTGAATCATCTCTTTGACAAATTCATCTTCTATCCATTCATCTTCATACACATTATCAAAATATGCAGGTGCATCATTCAAATACTCAGTCCCATCATAGTACCATATTTTCAGCATATTTTTCTTTATACTCCTTCTGTCTGATCATTGATTCAAATCATTCTCATACTATAATAACACAAAGACACTGCGGATAAACTATTTTCTTCATATTTAAGTATTGCGATAATATTTATTGCGGTACCGCACATAATCCCTGAAATGACATACAGCCAGTGAGGCCGTCTTCCACTCCCGGACGGCAAGTCCGATGTTGCGATAAACGGATCTTTCCATACTCCTCATAGTGATATGATAGGGAACCCGCTGTAAGATTAATTTGGGAAGAATACTAATACCAAATCCATTTTCCACTAGGGACATGATTGCATAGTCATCCCATGTAGTCACATGAATATCAGGTGTAATATTATTCTGCTGGAAGATCTGTTCCATGAAGTACTCGGAGTTAAGATTGACGCCGCTACCATTTTTAGTGCAATTATCAATCTTGACAGAGACGTCCAGATTGTAATTGATAAGGATGTAGCAGACGAGGAATTCTACGGCTGCAGCGACGGTACAGCTACCTGCTATATGAAACTAAAAACAGATGATATAATCAATAAGTTTCTGCCAGATGTAAAACATAAGGCAAAAATTATTGAGATTTAGTTGCATTGCAAGCATCATATGATACAATAAAAGCAGCATTAACAATCTGCAAACTCACAACAAACTAATGTTTCGGGGGAAATAATCATATGAACAAAAAGCAATCCACAAATAACTTAACATCTGGCTGGCTGAAAGAAGCTGTAATTCTGACTGTCGGAGTAGCCATCGTTGCGGCGGCAGTCTTTTTCTTCCTGGTGCCAAGCCAGGCTTCTGTCAGCAGTATCTCTGGTCTTGCCATTGTGCTGTCTAATTTTATTCCACTTCCAATCTCTGCAATCACAATGATTCTGAATGTAGTTCTGTTGATTGTCGGTTTCTTTACATGCGGAAAGGCATTCGGAATCAAAACTGTGTATACAAGTATCCTTCTGCCTGTATTTATCGGAATATTTGAAAGAACCCTGCCAGATTACACTTCCATGACAGGCAGTGCAGAGCTGGACGTTCTCTGTTATATCCTGCTTGTCAGCGTGGGCTTAAGCATCCTCTTTAACCAGAATGCGTCCTCCGGAGGACTGGACATTGTAGCAAAGATTATGAATAAATATCTGCATATGGAACTTGGTCATGCCATGTCTGTCTCCGGAATGGTTGTTGCTTTGTCATCTGCTCTTGTGTACGATAAAAAAATTGTAATCCTAAGTATTGTTGGTACTTATTTTAACGGAATGGTACTCGACCACTTCATCTTCGGTCAGAATCTGAAACGGCGCGTATGTCTCATTACCAAGAAAGAAGAAGAACTCCGTCAGTTCATTATTCATGAATTACACAGCGGCGCCACCATCTATGAGGCAATCGGAGCCTACAATATGGATACGCACCGCGAAATCATTACGATTGTAAATAAGAGTGAATACCAGAAGCTGATGAATTTTATCAATCATACGGATCCAGAAGCATTTATTACAGTGTATACGGTAAGTGATATGCGATACCGCCCCAAAATATAATCTAGTACAGATTCCTATATATTTTCCGGTCTTTTACAATCAGTACGATGCATAACAGTACAAATACGCTTCCTATCACCAGAACTGCAATCCAGGCGGTAACCGAAGAACTGATACCATATATAAATCCGATCACCATCTGATATATACTGGTCATTCCAAACCTAAAAAACTCAACCAGGCCATTAATTCTTCCCCTATGGCTTGCCGGTATCCGCCTGGTCAGATAGGGGCTCTCCGAGAGCACATTGAAGACCTCACCCCAGGTCAGAATAACCATTGCAATATAATAGAATGGAATATGTCCGGAAAACAACAGAAACATCGCAAATCCGATAAGCAGAAACACTTGTCCAAGCATGATCTTGACCGGCTCTGACAATCTTGAAAACATTCTGGTAAACAACGGCGTACATATAACCACTACGATACAGTTCACGCTGGTGACCGTTCCAAAGATGACGGCACCGCTGTCGTCATAGATCCTTACCAGATCCAGAGGCAGCAGATAATTATAAATCTGATACGTAGCAAAGAAACTGCTGACAATCAGAATGTAGAGGCTGATCAGCTTATTCTCCCTTAGGATCTCCCATAGTCCTTTATCGTCACGATTGACCTGATACACAGCTTTCTCACTATTATCTTCCACCGGTGTAATATTCTTCACTTTAAAAAAAATCAACACTGTAGAACATCCAAGCGAAACACCACTAAGCAAAAAAGCAAGCCACAGATAATCCCGGAAAAGGAATCCTGCGATCGTCGGTGACATGACAAGCCCCAGATTCCCGCAGAGATACTGGAGAGAATACGCCCGTTCCCGGTCTTCTGTAAGAGTAATATCTGCCGTAAGCGCATTGTATGAAGGATTCTCCATATTCTGACACGACGCTGCGATAAACATCAGTATAATTGATTTTCCAGACAATGGGATTATTGCGCAGATAACATAACATGCCACAGACACCATATCCAGATATACAATATTCATTTTTTTATTAAAATGATCTGCCATCTTCCCGCCAATCAGATTCGACGGCAGTGACAGAATCCCGGCAGCCGCCAGAACCCATACAATCTGTCCTGCACCCATTCCCATCTTCTGGCTTAGAATCATCGTCAACATCGGCCAGATCATAGCTCCCATAGAAGTAACCAGACGTCCAAAACAAAGTATATAATTCTCTTTTCTTAATCCTCTATATTGTGATAACAATGAAATATCCTCCGCATATTCTATTTTGCTTCCATTTATTATACACAACTCCATACATTTCTACAATAACTGCATCACGCTGTCTATATAAAAACTCTACCCTGGTTACAGGCTCAGGTACTGACAATCACCTCAGAATACCTGCCCTCCCCAGGGTAGATTACATCAATTTTTCTTATAATTTTTTAACATAGACATTATTTTCTTACAGAGGACATCAGCATGGATACTACAACCAGTATAGATCCCAGATATCCCACCATCTCAATGATCATTGAAATCTCCATCGTTACATAATCTCCTTAATATCCTGCTCCGGAATCTGTATTTTTCATAATCTTGACCAGTCTGCTCGTACCCAGTCTGTCCGCACCGAGACGCATGAATTCTTCTGCGTCGTCAAAGGAAGAGATTCCTCCTGCTGCTTTTACCTTCACATCTTTTCCGATATGCTTTCTCATAAGCTCGACATCCGCAAAGGTTGCTCCGGCAGCCGCAAAACCGGTCGATGTCTTGATGTATTCTGCGCCTGCGTTCGTAACAATCTCACACATCTTGATCTTCTCCTCTTCCGTGAGCAGACAGGTCTCAATGATTACCTTCAGTATCTTACCACCACATGCTTCATGGATTTGACGGATCTCTGATTCAATCTCCTCATATCTCTTATCCTTCAAATAACCGATATTAATTACCATATCAATCTCTTCGGCGCCGTTTGCAATCGCATCCTTCGTCTCATATACTTTTACTGCCGTCGTGTTATATCCGTTAGGAAAACCAATAACCGTACAGATTGGCAGCCTGCCTGCCACATATTCTGCAGCCTGCTTTACATAAGCCGCCGGAATACACGCAGAAGCAGTTTCAAACTTCATCGCATCGTCAAGAATCTGACGAATCTCATCCCATGTAGCTGCCTGACCTAACAATGTGTGGTCTACGATTTTTAATACATCTTTTTTTTCCATTATTCCAATCCTTTCTACTACATACTAAAAAGAAACAATACTAACCAGCAACGCACTCATGATACTTACAAATACTCCACCGATCATAGACTTGAATACAAGGCGGGAAATGGTGCCTCTCTTCTCCGGGCAAAGTACGCCGATACCGCCGACACACATACCCATACTTGAAAGATTGGCAAAACCGCAGAGAGAGATGGCACAGATCATTCCTACTCTCGGCTCTAAGTCGCCAAGTTTTCCGGCAAGTTCTCCAAAGGCAATAAACTCATTAAGAATCAGCTTATTTCCTAACAGGGAACCTTCCATCAGGATATCGCTCCCATTCAATCCCATCAGATCAGCCAGCAGATTCCCAGTACAATTGCTATGCCGATCAGATTTAAGATAATTCTCATTGCCTTTACTCCTTTATTCTTTCACGTTTTATTTTAATTTATCAAGAACAGATCTTCCAATCGTATTATCCGGCATCTTAACCCCGAAATTGTCAGCGATGGTTGCTCCGACTGCCGCAAAATTCTGCGAATCATCAATCTTTCCAAATCCTTCCATGGAAGGAGAATATGCAAGAAATGGAACACGTTCTCTGGTATGGTCGGTTCCTGTATGTGTCGGATCATTTCCATGGTCCGCAGTGATGAGCAGCAGATCATCCTCCCGCAGTAAGCCTAACAATTCTCCAAGCTTCTCATCGAACCGTTCCAGTTCATGGGCATAACCCTCCACATCGCGCCGATGCCCCCACAAAGCATCAAAATCTACCAGATTGACATAACAAAGCCCTTCAAAATCTCTCTTCGCAATTTCAATCGTCTGTTCCATTCCATGTACGGAACTCTTGGATTTATTAGATTCCGTAAGTCCTTCGCCGTCAAATATATCAAAGATCTTGCCTACTGATATCACATCGTATCCGGCGTCCTTCAACACGTTAAGCGCAGTTTTCCCATACGGCTTTAACGCATAGTCATGTCGGTTACTGGTTCTCTTAAACTCGCCCTTCTTCTTTCCCACATACGGTCTTGCAATGACACGGCCCACCTTCCATTCATCCTTCATGGTAATCTCACGGGCAATCTCACAGCAACGGTACAATTCATTCAGATCGAAAGTTTCCTCATTTCCGCAGATCTGAAGAACAGAATCTGCCGACGTATATACGATCATATGTCCGGTTGTGATTTCTTCCTCTCCAAGCTCCTCGATAATCTCTGTTCCGCTGGCGCTCTTATTTCCAATAATCACATGTCCGGTCCGCTCAGATAGTTCATCCAGAAGCTCCTTGGGGAATCCATTTTCCGTAAATGTCTTGAATGGCTTCGTTATGTAGAGTCCCATCATTTCCCAGTGTCCGGTCATCGTGTCTTTCCCGACACTGGCCTCGCTTAAGTATGCATAATATCCCATCGGTCTCTCTACCGGCTCTACCTGTTTCAACGGGTGCAGATTCGCCATTCCTAACTTCTGCAGGTTCGGGATATGGAATTCTTCCATCCTCTGTGAAATATGACCAAGAGTATCTGTTCCTGCGTCACCGTATTCTGCGGCATCCGGTAATGCTCCTGCGCCAAGCGAATCCACAACTATCGTAAATACTCGTTTATATCTGCTCATTTCTCTTCTCCTCTCCGGATTTTATAACTTCTTCATTCTTTTCTTCTTATCCTTATATCCTCAGTCCTTATATCTTCCCTGACGATCCTTCGTCATGCCGTACCCACCGCATATAACTTTTCGCTGAAATCTTTAACAGCTCACATTCCTTTGCTGCACATATGGATTCTAATAACTGTTGTTTTGATTCCATTGTGTCTCCCTACTTTTTAAAGATTTCTTTTCCACTCACAAATTTTGCAGCTATATTCCTGTCATCTGCCAGATAGATTATTCGTTCCAGACGTTCCTTAACGCTTAATTCCTGCGGATGCTTTATAGACGAATCATCCAGCACAACCGCATCAAATTCATATCCTTCTTCAAAACTCCCGACTTTTCCAAAGAATTCTCCGCCGCCCTTTGTTGCCAGATAGAATACCTCTTCCACCGTCAGCGGGGCAGCCGACTGGTCGTATAATCTCCATCTTAACTTGGAACACTGAACCGCCATTGCCATCGCTTTAAAGATTGACAGAGAAGAGCCTGCCGCAATATCCGTACCCAATCCGACTTTCATGCCTTTCTCAAGGTATGTTTTCACAGGCGCAACTCCAGATGACAGATTTGCATTCGATTCGGGACAATGGGCGATAAATACCTTCTGCTTTCTCATCATCTCCATCTCCGCTTCCCCGCTGTGAACACAATGAGCCATAATCGTAGGGCAGGAATTACCGAACATATCATAGCGATCATAAGATTCACCATAAAATTCCGTGCCAGGGCAAAGCTCTTTTACCCACTCGATCTCTCCTAAATTCTCCGACAAATGGGACTGCACAGGCAGATGATATTTTTTCTGCAATCCAGACAGCTTTTCTAACAATTCATCCGTACAGGAAGGAGTAAAACGTGGCGTCAGGATCGGCTTCACATTCACGAACCGCTTACTCTCAACCAACCATTCTTCTGTATCCGCAGCCGACTGTTCGGCGCTGTCCTCACACAGATATTCCGGACTGTTTCTGTCCATATTCACTTTCCCTACGTAGGCTCTTATTCCTGTTTTTTCTAACTTATCCATCAACAGAAGCGTTGCTTCCTTATGAATCGTCCCAAATATGCAGGCTCTTGTGGTAGCACTGTTCTTCAAATCTTCTGCAAAGATATCATACGCCCTGTCTGCATACTCCATATCCGCATATTTTGCCTCTTCCACAAACGTGTGCGTATTCAGCCAGTCAATCAATTCCAGATCCATCCCTAATCCCCGGAAAGGATACTGCGGCGCATGTGCATGAAGATCAGTAAAGCCTGGGATAATGATATGATCCTCATAATTGTAACACGGGAAAGCTTCATATTCTTCCGGCAGATCTTCGTACACACCAGCGCACTGCCCGTTCTTGCAGACAACGTATCCATTTTCTACCGTACAAAGTTCATTACCAGCCTTACTGAAGCATATATTTCCTTTTATTACATAGTTCTTCATCTCTTCTCATTCCTTTTGGATTTTTTTACATATTTACAACAATATTCGTAACAAGCTCTTTGAAGGATTTTGCCACACGGTCAGCCGTTTCCTGTACTTCCTTGTGATTCAGCTCCTGCTTGGACATTCCGGCTGCCAGATTGGTGATACAGGAGATTCCACATACCTCTAATCCCATATGGCGTGCTGCCATTGCCTCGCATGCCGTACTCATTCCGACAGCGTCGCCGCCCCAGATCCTTGCCATTCTGACTTCAGCAGGTGTCTCATAGTTAGGCCCGGTAAACTGCACATAGACACCTTCTCTTATCTCTATCCCACATTTTGCCGCACAATCCTTAATCACATTCCTAAGACGTATGCTGTATACCTCGCTCATATCCGGGAATCTGGTTCCCAGTTCCTCAATGTTTGGTCCGATCAGCGGGCTTGGAACTCCCGTGGTGATATGATCCGTAATGATCATGAAGTCTCCCGGCTTATACGACTCGTTCACTCCTCCTGCCGCATTCGTCAGGAGAATCTTCTTTGCTCCAAGCATGCCCATTAAGCGGGTAGGCAGAACTACGTCTGACATCTGATATCCTTCATAATAATGTACGCGCCCCTGCATGATCACTACCGGAGTCTCCTCCACATATCCGAATACAAATCTTCCCTTATGTCCCTTTACCGTTGATACCGGAAAACCTTCGATGTCGGTATACTCTATAGTATCAACAATCTTGATTTCATCTGCGTAATCACCTAATCCGGATCCTAAAATCAATGCAACCTCCGGCTTAAAATCAATTTTTTCTCTTACACTTGCTAAACATGTCATTAATTTGTTATACATCTTCTCATCTTCCTTTCCTTCTTTTTATACAATGGTTTTGAACTACTATGTAAATAAATTATACATAATTTTAGAAAATTACAAAACAACACTTGTCGTAATTGGTGGTTTTTTATAATTTTAGTGTTTTTGCACAATTTTTCATGTGCATTTTTATTACTTTTTACGAGTGTGCGGACGAGGTAATGCACTTTTATACAGATTTTATCAATATGTCGGTAAAAGACGACAAAAAGAAACTGCATGTTATTGATGAGAACAGTCTGTACCTTCCCACCAAAAAAGGCTCCCTTTAAACGGGAGCCTTCATCTTTTTAAATACCTGATTCTTTCCAGTCTTTAAAAAATTCATCAAATGTCCTATATCGATCATCTCTGTCAGGACTGACAGCCTTCAATGCAACTTGATAACTCGCTTCATTTAATTGCCATTCAGAATATGAGCAAGGAATAAATTGATTATTTTCATATCTTTGTCTGATCTCTTCGTCAGTAAAGTTACCAAAAAACTCAAAAATCAATGCCCCCAGTGTGAAAATATTTGTCTGCTCATCAATAACACTGCCCTTTTTATATTCTTCAGGCGCTTTTAAACGTTTTGTTCCAAACCATTCCTGCCCCTTATCATTGATAACAGGAGCTTTTCTAAATAAGTCAATATCGCAAATTGTGGTTTTATCTGTTGAGAAATCATACATAATACTTCCATCATAAAAATCAACTGCAACATATCCTTTTTTATTTACATTTTGCAAAAAAGAAAATAACACATCTACCGTTTTTAATTTTTTATCAACAGATAATTGCCTGAATCTTTCTTTGGGACTTTTAAGCATAGCATCTCTTTGATATTTTTCAAAATCCCAATGGGCAAACAGACACTCCGCTTCTACCCATTCAAAAACTACAAGATAGAATTGACCGTAATCATATTCCTCAATAATTTGCACCAGATTCGGATGACTTAGTTCATAATAGAGATGAACAGCTTCTTTTAATGTTTCTATAGATTCTTTTGGCGATACTTCTGCCTCGATTGTGTTTACACCGGCAATTTTACAAAAATATCTTTTGCCTGCATTCTCCATACCAATACCGATACATCCAGAACCTGTTTCATCAACAGCCCAAAAAGCTGTTCCATACTTCTTTAACCAGGTAAAATCATGTAATTCTTTAAGTTTGAATTCAATTGAATCAAGTTTGTTTATAATCATTTTTCCTCCTGAATTTTGCGGAGGGTTATATTGTTTTATCCCTCCAATTGTTTTTAAAGTGACAAATATTCCTTTTTTTCATTTTGACCATCTCCTTTACGATTTAATATCTATGTTAACTCTAATAAGAGGACTCACGCTAAATTTTCGTCCAATATCGAGGAAGATTCCTTTCTCCTAACGCAAAACCCATTATCATATCTGCTGCTATATCAACAGTCAAACCACTTGTATCAATACAATTTTCCAAAGATGCAAAAAAAAGTAAAGACTTTAAACTTACTTCAAGCCACTCCCCGGTTCTCCATTCGCAAGCTTTATCATTTTTCCATCTATTTACTAAATTGTTCTTATCGCATACCAAAACAACACTTTTTGTTTCTAATCCCATCTCAGAAATGCCGTCAACGATTTTTTGGAAAACCCATTGTTCATCCATCAACCACACCAGTACAATCATTTTACATACCGAACATTTCCTATAGTTATCAACCATATGCAAAATATTATCTATCGCCAGTGTTTTTGTTTCACAATTACCCACAAACGGATGAATGTCCAAACACCAGTCTCCATCAATAAAAGCTGTTCCTGCATATTCTTCTGCGATATATTTTCCTACTGTTGTCTTTCCTACACCCATAGGACCATTTATAATTATTACTTTCATACAACGTTTCTCGCAATACTTTTTTAAAAAACGCTTCTGCGTATATAAACCAAATCAGTTATTCCATTTTTTCATTATACTAGAAATAGCGCCTATTGACAATAAGTACATTTTCTTTTTACATATCATAAATACACAAATCACAAAATTAGTTTTCCCACATACTATAGCATTAAGTATCTACAGAAAGCAATTATATATGAACCCAATCAATGATTGTGATAAGGACACTTTCGCATTTCCACCTCAGCATCAGGATAAACAACCGGGATTAGAATACATCATGAATCCAGTTGCCATCGTATACTACGATGAGGAGAAAGACGCATCGGACACAGCCAGAAGAATCGAACACTTGGGTGGAAAATACCTCCTCCTGTTATAAAGTTAAAATACCATTTTCATATCCTGCACAGTCTGCCTTTCTCCATCTCATACACTTCATCGCACAATGCTTCGATATCCTCCCGGTTATGGCTCGCCATCAGGATTGTCTTCCCGCTGTCCTTGATCTTAAGGAACAGCTCCCGCATTTCCCGCACTCCTTCCTTATCCAATCCGTTCATAGGTTCGTCCAGAATCAGGATATCCGGCTCTTCCATAATCGCCTGAGCAATTGCCAGTCGCTGCCTCATTCCCAGAGAATATTTTTTCACATGCTTTTTCGATCCAGGATCCAGTCCTACCAGCTTCATCACATCGCTAAGATACTGCCGATCCTTCTTATTCCGAATCTGATACAGGTATGACAGATTCTTAATTCCGCTCGCATTCCCCAGAAACGCCGGTTCTTCAATAATAACCCCTACCGATGAAAGCAGTTCCCCTGGTTTCTTTTCCTTACCGCCGATTACGATCTTCCCTCCATCCTCCCTTTCCAAACCACAGAGACACTTAAAAAATACCGACTTTCCGCACCCATTATATCCCGTAATGCCATAGACCGCCCCTTTCTTACATGCAATCGAGACGTCCGACAACACCTCGTTATCCTTAAAGCTCTTCTTCAAATGTTCAACTCTTATATATTCTTCCATACGCTTCTCCTAGCATTTATTCTTTCTTTATATGCTTCGAATAGTCAACAACCCCGATGCAAGCATACGGGGCATCAAGCAAGCAACGATGCAGAGCATCGGGATATATGACCCTCGCGGCAGTCGCCGAACCACTGGTTGCAGCAAAATAATTTTAAACATCCTCACTCCAATGCAAATCCATTCTCTTCACTTTCCAGTTGCAGATCACAACCAATATAATCAACAAAATAATCAACATCAACAACATATACTGTATTACTGGCATCCTAATAATCTGCCCGCTTTCAAATACTCCAATTCGTATCCATGAAACCGGGGATACATAATTTAACGGGGTTGTAAAAAGATATTCTGCAACTCCTGGTAAAATAACCAATATACTTCCGGCAACAGCACTGCATATCCTTCCGGCAAAGAGACTGACACAATACATACACATCCCGACCACTGATATCACAAGACCGCTCAAAATCCAAGATAATATCAGAAATTGCACCGGTTCATAATTTACAATTGTCCCATAAGGAATGTTTATCATCTGCCGTGTCTGTACTCCGGCATCTGTCATGGACAACGTCCCGATAATCTTCCCCCATTCCGGCGCAAAGCTTACCTGATTACCAAGCAAGAGTATATTCATGCCAAATGCTGCCAACCAGATTAAAAAACCACTTAACAAGATATAGATACAATTGTAAACATTCCATCTTTCTCTGCCCATTCGGATAATGATATACATCTGCCTGCGTCCCAGAAAAGGAACATCTGAGAAAAAATACAATACACTCAACATAAAAATAGACAAATAGTAGACATCCGATAGCAGGAAAGGCAAAAAATAAGGCATTGCTTTTATTTTGACATCAAAAGCAAATGCTCTGACCGGCGACATATAGATATCCATATAAACCAGATTTAAACACAGCCATACGAAGGTTTTTCCGCATCCGAAACGCCGAAAGAGCATTTCAGACAGATATCCTCTGTTATTCATCATTCCCTCCATATCTCTTCTGTTATCTTCCTGCACATCAAAATTCCGGCCAAACCTGCAAGCAGAATCCCCACAGCGAAGGCATACAGGAAATCCAGCCATTCTCTGCCCCATACACGATAGAAGCTTCCAAATATATAGCAGATGGTTGCCTGGCCCGGAAGTTTAAGCCACAATTCTATGTAGTTAATCCAAAAATAATAAATCATAACCGGAAAAGTATAGACAAACAATCTATTCTTAAAAAAGAGTGATCCGTATGCTGTGCATACTGCCAATACACCGCCCAGCAGGCTTTCACGTATCACTCCCTCCACGAAAAAGAGAATCGGGGAATACCGAATGATACTCCCAAATTGAACATCTGCAAGCAGCGACTGATAATACGAATTATCCGGTAATACCCATGGATATTCCAACCGCATGACTACAAAAAACAGCAGTTTTCCCACCGCCACAGCTGTAAAGGCACTGATAAACACTGTCAGAACTTTTGACCATGTATATCGCTTTATATCCCCACGTATCACGGAAATGTAAACGTACTTGTGTTCAAAATCTTCGCAAAAGCATACTCCATAAGGTATTGCGCCAAAAATCAGCACAAGCAGCGCCATTCGAGTCATCGTAATTCCGTCATATATATACAACACATCCCGCGGAAACCGCACCTGAGTCTTCGCAATGAACAGCAATGTAACAAAAGTTCCGGCTACAGCCAGGATGAAATTCCCGGATAAAAACGCTCTCTTCATATCGCAGACTAAATAATGTGTCTTTCTCATAAGGAAACTCCCAGTAATTCTTTTCCGGTCTGTGCATCATAGAACATTTGAAGATTCTCTCCGGCCGAAGTATTGCCCCTGATACTCCATCCTAATATCAAATCATCACTTGTTTTATCCGGTATCCAACATAATTTTGCCTGTGTGAGAACTATTTCTTCATCAGAAATCAACATATCATATTTTTCTTTTATACACTCGAAGATTTCTTCAAGCTTTAATGGATTCACATATGTATCCACAGGCATAATCTCATACATCGTTCCGGTTTCCAGAAAACCAATCCCAGACGCTTTATACATAATCTGAATCGGGGCATTATAGTCTATATCCGCGGCATAAATACCATACATTGGAATATAGATAGGAAGACCGTTCGCCTCCTGATTTATCGCAAAATAATAAGCATTATCTGCTTCCGTCCATTCTCCTTTTCCAGAAGAGCCATTCTCTTCATATACAACTTCTTCCTGCCGCAGCGTTTCATAATCCAGAGAATAACATCTGTATTCCTCCCCTATGGTGATCCCAATCTCCTTTAAGTATTGTCTAACATCCAAAAATGCACTCTCTATGCTTTTAAACGGAAACTCCTTGCCATTTTGAAACAAATCCGCATTATAATCCGGATCATCCGCCAGACGGAAGGCCGCATGGACATAACTTATTTCCTGTGGAACATACAACAGGCTATTTTGATTATCCGAATACCCAATGCTAAAGACATTGTCCTGCTCGTCTGCATACTGACGGATATAAACGATAACCCCTTGATAATCCTTTTCTTCATTAACAAGAAATTCCTGTAACGTTACTCCCAGATATTCTTCTGTCTTCTGCTTTATTGCATCAACATCCGGTTTGATTAGTTTCACTTTTGCTCCCTGTAATTTCTTTCCTCTGAGCTTTGCAGGAATAATAATTTCAGCATCCACTTTTAATTGATTATCATATTCCTTTTGATATCTGTCCGGGAAATCAATTACGGCTGCTTCGCTTTTTGCTGTTTCGTCTTTGATAGTTTCATCTTTTTGTGATTGACAGCCTGTAACACTCATTAACAATAATAAAAACATAATCCGAAACATGATTCTGTACTTTTTCATTTTCAACTTACTCCTTTAGGTACAGAGACAGTATAAACTGCCTCTGTACTGCCTATTTCTTTTTATGGGGTAAATCTGCCTTCTACATACACATCAGGACCAGATAGGACTTATTTAATCCATTTTGTAATCACATATAACAGATTATCCTCTTTCATCTGGTTAATCTGATTCCATTCCCCATCGCCCCCCCATTGGAATTATAATATTTACAACAAACTCACTCTCTTTTTCATCTATACTGATCTCACCGTTATATTTTTTTACTGCATTACTTACATTCAACAACCCATATCCATGTATTATTTTTTTTGATGTTCCTCTTCTTGTTCTGCTTCTTTTGTCTTTTACTTTGCTATTTGAAACATGAATGACCAGCAATTGATTCCTCCGTCTTGCAGATATATTGACTACCCTATGTTCAGTATCTTCTACAAATCGACATGCCTCTATTGCATTATCCAGCAGATTCCCAAATATAGTGCTGATATCAAGTGGATTAAGAAACTCTACTTCATCAAAACAAATATCATCCACAATTTTGACATTATCCGTCTGTGCTCTCTCAATCTTATCCTTCAAAATAATATCCAGGAACTTATTTCCGGTCCGGTAGTAATTTTCATATTTTATTGCCTTTTTTTTAAATTCCGAAATCCATTCCTGATCTTTATCTCCTGCACTTTCCAACAATAAAATATGATTTTTCAGATCATGATAGATACTTTTTATTCTTTCCTCCTCCCTCATCTTTTCCTCATAATATT
>CANSLW010000042.1 GCA_947647815.1 uncultured Dorea sp.
CTCTTTTCAATATAGATAGTATTTTTTCATCTTCAATTGTCTGTATATTCATATCTAAATCTTCCTAACACATTCTTACAGTTAAGATATCATATCGGAAAATCCTTTTCAACACGGTAAAGTCTAACCGTTTTGTGACTGAAATATGTTTTTTGGAAATGTAATTGTTAAAGTTGTCTTGAGAGAGCTTAATATTTATGATATGATACCAGAGTCCCATAGCCATATGTTTCATGCTTGCATGAAAAAGCATGGCCATGGGACACGTAAAACACTGAAAAGCAGCCTGATTAGGGCGGGGTTAGAATGGAGAGGGATTGGCGCATGAGAATAAGACCATATATAGAAAGTAGGGATTATGATTATCTGAAGGAATGGATTGATGATGAGAGGACGCATACTTTGTGGTGCGCGAATCAGATATCATATCCCGTCACGAAAGAAGACCTTCATGATTTGTTAGAGAAAAATGCAGAAGACTGGACGGACAGCGCTTATGTGGCGACGGAAGACGACGGGGAAGTTGTGGGTTTCTTCTGCTATTGTGTCAATGTTGCTGATAATACCGGGTTTCTCAAGTTTATTGTAGTAGACAATAAAAAGAGGGGCGCGGGTTACGGCAGGAGAATGCTGCAGCTGGCGCTTCGGTATGCTTTTGACATAACAGGTGTAAAGTCTGTCAGTTTAAATGTATTTGATGAAAATGCCAGAGCAACGCAGTGTTATGAGAAGCTTGGTTTTACCACAGAGAGTATCTCAAAGGAGAAGTTTGCATACAAAGATGAGCTGTGGGGCAGACGCCGCATGACGATATCCGCAGGCTGCAGGCCTGACAACTGCTTATAGGCGCCGGGCAGCCATTTTATATATAATGTGCATACAATAATATATAAAATAGCCGTCACTATCAGAACTATCAAATAGTGACGGCTATTTTATATTCTCATACTTTTTTATAATTTTCCGACTTCCTGCATCTTCATCGCACGGACTTTAAGCGGCAGTCCGAACAGATTGATGAATCCATCAGCATCATGATGATCATACAGATCACCAGTTGTGAAGCTTGCAAGAGATTCGCTGTACAGGGAATATGGAGAAGTGGTTCCTGCTTTGATGATATTGCCTTTATAAAGTTTGAATTTTACTTCGCCTGTCACATATTCCTGTGTACTCTCAATGAATGCCTGGACAGCTTCGCGCAGAGGAGTGAACCATTTACCTTCATACACGATCTGGGACAGTTTATTGCCCATCTCTTCTTTTACTTCATAAGTAGCGCGGTCTAATACCAGTTCTTCTAACTGCTGGTGTGCTTCATAGAGGATTGTTCCGCCGGGAGTCTCGTATACTCCGCGGGATTTCATGCCAACTACACGGTTCTCTACGATATCACAGATACCGACACCATGCTTTCCGCCAAGTTCGTTTAATTTGCGGATAATGTCAGATACTTTCATCTCTTCGCCGTTAATACTCTTTGGAACACCTTTCTCGAATGTCATAGTTACATATTCACCCTCATCCGGCGCCTTCTCAGGTGTTACTCCAAGCACAAGCAGATGATCGTAGTTCGGTTCATTGGACGGATCTTCTAACTCCAAGCCTTCATGGCTGATATGCCATAAGTTACGGTCACGGCTGTAGCTGTGGCTTGCGTCGAAGGGAAGGTCGATTCCATGCTGTTTGCAGTACTCAATCTCTTCTTCACGGGAATTCATGGTCCATACATCTGTCATACGCCATGGAGCGATAATCTTAAGATCTGGAGCGAGAGCTTTGATACCCAATTCAAAACGAATCTGGTCATTGCCTTTGCCTGTAGCGCCGTGGCAGATTGCAGAAGCTCCTTCTTTTCTGGCAACGTCAACCAGAGTCTTTGCGATTGCCGGACGAGCCATGGAAGTACCAAGCAGGTATTTGTTTTCATATACGGCATGTGCCTGTACGCAAGGTACGATGTAGTTGTCACAGAAATCATCAATGATATCTTCGATATATAATTTGGATGCGCCGGATAATTTTGCTCTTTCTTCCAGTCCGTCTAATTCTTCGCCCTGTCCGCAGTTGATGCAGCAGCAGATTACTTCGTAATCAAAATTCTCCTTGAGCCATGGGATGATGGCCGTAGTGTCAAGACCGCCTGAATATGCTAATACAACTTTCTCTTTCATGTGTGTCCTCCTGATTTCTTATGTTATATTTTGGGTTATATGTTTTCATTTAAAACAGCCATTTTCAATTGCAAGAAATACTATAACGCATTTTTTATAAATATGCAAGAATAAATTACATAAAAGTTAAAATATACACTTTATGCACAAAATATGCAGTGAATATACGAAAACTACAGAAAAGTTGAATAAAAGCGGCTATTATTTGCAGATGGACAGTGTGCTGACCAGATTATATAAAGTCGGTATAAATTGGAATGATGGGGATTGACATATATAGATTATCGATATATAATGTAGAAAAATAAATATATAGACTATCGATATATAGATAGTATATATATTGTTATAAGACAAGGATACTATCGTTATTGAGTCTTATGTACACTGGTTTTAGATATGAAAAGAAAGGGGAGAACGAACATGGCGATTGATAAGAGTCTGATTTCAGGGAGCACGTCTATGTTGATTTTAAGATTACTGGAAGAGAAAGACATGTATGGTTATGAAATGATTGAAAAATTACGCAGGAAGTCTCAGAATGTTTTTGAATTAAAGGCTGGGACACTGTATCCATTGCTTCACGGAATGGTGGCAAAGGGATTGTTGGATTCTTATGAGCAGGAGGAAGCCGGGAAGACACGCAAGTATTATCATATAACCAGAGAGGGAATAAAGATTCTTGGAGAAAAGAAAGAGGAATGGTCTGTCTATTCCCAGGCGGTAATAAATGTTCTTGAGATAGGAGGCGCCGTATGAATCAGAGGAAGGAAGAATATCTGCGGATATTAACAGAACAGATCAGGTGTAAGAAGGCAAGAAGCCAGGTGGAAAAAGAGATTAGAAATCACATGGAAGAACTGGAGATTGCTTATATGAGCAATGGACTGACAGAAGAAGAGGCGGAATCAGAGACAGTAAAGGAGATGGGCGACCCGGTAGAAGCTGGAGCGGCGTTGGACCTGGTTCATCGGCCGCATATGGCATGGGGCTTTTTCCTTTTGATAGGAATCTTATATATAGCAGGTTTTACCATTCTGTTTGTTCTGCAGAATAATTTTACCAATGCGGCGCTTCTGCCCGGAGCAAAACTTCAGTATATTACGTATATGTTGATTGGATTTGCAGTGATGGTTGGAGTATGTTATGCGGATTACAGCCGGTTAGGGCTCTGGGCGAAAGAGCTTACGGTACTGTTGCTGCTTCTGTTGGTTACAGGGGTTATGGTATCCGGAATGGCGGTGAATGGAGCAGTATTTGTCAGTCTGCCGTTGATAGGAGTGCATGTGAATGTTACGATGCTGTGTTATCTCTTCCTGCCATTGTATGGAGCCATTGTGTATAGTTATCGCGGGCAGGGATATGGCGCGGTTGGAAAGAGTTGCTTATGGATGCTGCCGGTACTGGAGGTATGCCTGCATATTCCAAGTCTCAGTACTGCCGTTATGATCTTCCTGATGGCCGCTGTGATTCTGTCATTTGCGGTCTTAAGAGGGTGGTTTGCGGTCTCTAAGAGAGGGGTGCTGGCTGCAGTATGGGGGATCATTGTGTTATTACCGGCGGCATGCTGCTTGTGGATTTTTCATTTTGGCGCCAGTTATCAGGCGGACAGGATCCGTGCAATCCTGAATCCGGAAGAGTGTCCGAGTTATTCTGTCCGGTTGCTTAAGGATATTCTGGAGGGAAGCCTTATGAGAGGTTCCAGTGAATATGCGGTAAATGCGGCAGATAAGCTGGCAGGAGGAACAGATTATGGCATGGCATATTTGATTGCTTATTATGGAATTATGGCGGCGGTGCTATTTGTTGGGATACTGGTATTGCTTTTTGTTTATTTCCTGGGAGTGTCACTTCGCCAGAAAAATGAATTGGGCATGATTATGGGTGTCAGTTGTTCGGTAGTATTTTTTGTACAATTATTATTCTATATATTAGTAAATACAGGAACGCTTCCTATGGGCGGATGCTATTGCCCCTTCTTTACTTATGGAGGAACGGGGTGTTTTGTAACTAATATTCTTATGGGGATTCTGTTGAGTATATATCGCTATCAGGATATTCCATTGGAAATGGAAAGACAGAGAAAGAAGGTACAAATTAAATTATAAAAAATACTTGCATAATATACATAAAAGATGTATAATTATGCAAGTATTTTTTTGCGTGATTTACTGGACAATCGGCAGAATTTGGTTTATATTGAGTGTTGCTATATTTTGTGAAAATCCAATTCAGAAAGGATGGATGACAGATGATTAAAGTAGGAATTATCGGAGCCACCGGTTATGCAGGAGGGGAATTAGTCAGAATCCTGACAGGCCATAAAGAGGCAGAGATTATATGGTATGGCTCCAGAAGTTATATTGATAAGAGATATGCGGATGTATATCAGAATATGTTTCAGATTGTAGATGCGAAATGTCTGGATGATAACATGGAAGAACTTGCGGACCAGGCAGATGTGATCTTCACTGCGACGCCACAGGGTTTCTGTGCGTCTGTATTGAATGAAGAGATTCTTAAGAAGACAAGAATCGTTGACTTAAGTGCGGATTACCGTATTAAAGATGTAGCGGTTTATGAGAAATGGTATGGGATCGAACATAAGAGCCCGCAGTTTATCGAAGAGGCGGTATATGGACTGTGTGAGGTTAACAGGGAAGATATCAGGGACGCAAGGCTGGTGGCGAATCCCGGGTGCTACACAACTTGTTCTATTCTGACGGCATATCCGCTTGCGAAGGAAGGCATGATTGACATGAAGACATTGATTGTGGATGCCAAGTCGGGTACTTCCGGCGCTGGAAGAGGGACGAAACTTCCGAATCTGTATTGTGAAGTCAATGAGAATATTAAGGCATACGGTGTCGCCTCTCACAGGCACACGCCGGAGATTGAAGAACAGTTAGGGTATGCGGTGAATGAAGAAGTTGTGATTAATTTCACTCCGCATCTGGTGCCGATGAACAGAGGGATTTTGGCAACCGAGTATGCTTCTTTGAAAAAAGATGTTACATATGAGGAAGTGAAAGCGGTTTATGACAAATATTACCAGAAGGAGACATTTGTCAGAGTCCTTGAGAAGGGTGTCTGCCCAGAGACGAAGTGGGTGGAAGGAAGTAATTATGTAGATATCAACTTCCAGATTGATCCAAGGACGAATAGGATTATTATGATGGGCGCTATCGATAATCTGGTAAAGGGCGCGGCAGGACAGGCGGTTCAGAATATGAATCTGATGTTTGGCCTTCCGGAGGATGAAGGGCTTAAGATGGTCCCGGTATTTCCATAGAGAAAAGAGGTAGTTTATGATACGAACGATGACGATGGAAGATTATGACGGAGTGTACGCGCTTTGGACTAAGATCCGGGGATTCGGTTTAAGGAGTGTGGATGATTCCAGAGAAGGTATTGAGAGATTTCTTAAGAGGAATCCGGCTACAAGTGTCGTGGCACTTGAGGATGGCAAGGTAGTGGGAAGTATCCTGTGCGGACATGATGGACGACGTGGATGCCTTTATCATGTATGTGTGGACGAGGAATATCGAAGACAGGGAATCGGCAAGGCAATGGTCGTAAAGGCGATGGAAGAATTGAAGAAAGAACAGATTAATAAGGTCTGTCTGATTGCATTTACAAAGAATGATATCGGGAATGCCTTCTGGAATACCATAGGATGGACGAAACGGCTGGATTTGAATTATTATGATTTTGTTTTGAATGAGGAAAATATTACGGCATTTAATGAGCAGTAACTTTATGCAGACATCATATGTGGTATGAACAGAAATAAGAAAAAGGAGAGATTAAAAATGGAGATTTTGAAAGGCGGAGTAACCGCAGCAAAAGGATATGAAGCATCTTCGGCGGCGGCAGGGATTAAGTATCAGGGAAGAACTGACATGGCGATGATCTATAGCCAGGTACCGTGCGTATCAGCAGGAACATTTACGACGAATGTAGTAAAAGCAGCTCCGGTGAAATGGGACCAGCAGGTGGTAAAAAGTGGAGCAGGCGTACAGGCTGTGATTGTTAATTCCGGTATTGCCAATGCATGTACGGGAGCTGAGGGATTCGGATATTGTAAAGAGACGGCGGATGCGGCAGGAGAGGCTCTTGGAATCTCGAAGGATGGGGTTTTGATTGGTTCCACAGGAGTCATCGGAAAGCAGATTCCGATTGACAGACTGACCGCAGGGATTAAGATGTTGGCGAATGAGAAAAATGATACTTTAGAGAATGGAACCGCTGCGGCGAAAGCTATTATGACCACAGATACCTGTGAGAAAGAATTGGCAGTGGCAATAGAAGTTGGCGGTAAGAGGGTGACGATTGGCGGAATGGCGAAGGGTTCTGGTATGATTCATCCGAATATGTGTACTATGCTTGCTTTTATTACGACGGATGCGGTAATCTCGAAAGAGGTACTGCAGAGTGCATTGAGTGAGGATGTAAACGATACTTATAATATGATCTCTGTGGATGGCGATACGTCTACGAATGATACGGTAATCTTACTGGCAAACGGTCTGGCAGAAAATCCGGAAATTCTATATGGAAGCGAGGAATATCACAAGTTCAAAGAAGCGCTTCATACGATTAACGAATATCTGGCGAAGAAGATTGCGGGTGACGGCGAAGGTGCAACAGCGCTTTTTGAAGTTCAGGCAGTGGGGTGTGAGAGTATTGAACAGGCAAAGACACTGGCCAAATCCATCGTATGTTCGAATCTGACCAAGACGGCGATTGCCGGCCATGACGCGAACTGGGGAAGGATCTTATGTGCAATGGGATATTCCGGAGCACAGTTTGATCCGGAGAAGGTAGATCTGTTTTTTGAGAGTAAGGCAGGAAAGATTCAGATTATTGAAGACGGTACGGCGGTTGATTATAGTGAAGAAGAGGCGACGAAGATATTGTCCGAGCCAGAGGTTACGGCGATTGCAGATGTTAAGATGGGAGATAAGAAGGCAACTGCATGGGGATGTGACCTGACACATGGTTATATTGAGATTAACGCAGATTACAGAAGTTAACAGATGTTGTAAAAAGGAGTCAGAATCATATGAATCAGTCAATGCAGAAATATCTGGATAAAGCGGAAGTGCTGATAGAAGCGCTCCCTTATATCCAGAGATTTAACCGAAAAATTATTGTTGTAAAATACGGTGGAAGTGCAATGGTGGATGAGCAGCTTAAAGAACAGGTCATTCAGGATGTAACACTTCTGAAACTTGTAGGATTTAAACCGATTATTGTTCATGGAGGCGGTAAAGAGATCAGTAAGTGGGTCGGAAAAGTCGGTATGGAGCCAGAATTTGTCAATGGACTTCGTGTAACGGATGAAGCGACTATGGAGCTTGCAGAGATGGTGCTCGGCAAGGTGAACAAGGGGCTGGTACAGCTGGTGGAAAGCCTGGGAGTGCGTGCAATTGGAATCAGCGGAAAAGACGGGGCGCTGTTGAAAGTGGAAAAAAAATATGCAGATGGAGAGGATATTGGATTCGTAGGCGAGGTCAAAGAAGTGAATGCAGATATTCTATACGATCTTTTGGAGAAAGATTTTCTTCCGATTGTGTGTCCGGTAGGAATGGATGACGAATTCCAAACATATAATATCAATGCGGATGATGCGGCATGTGCCATCGCAAGGGCGGTACATGCGGAGAAGCTGGCGTTTCTGACAGATATCGAAGGAGTCTATAAAGATCCGTCAGACCCGTCTACGTTGATATCAGAACTTCGGGTGTCTGAAGGAAAGCAGTTGATGGAAGAGGGGTATATCGGAGGCGGCATGCTGCCGAAGCTTCAGAATTGTATGGATGCTATCGAAAATGGAGTGTCAAGGGTTCATATTCTGGATGGAAGGATTCCGCATTGTCTGCTGCTTGAGATCTTTACGAATAAAGGTATCGGTACGGCAATGCTAAATGACAGTGAAGAGAAATTCTACCATGGAGAATAGAAAAGGAAACTTTATTATGAAGAAAGAAACGAATAAATATATAGAAGAAACAAAAAAAGGACTTGTGCATACATATAATCGTTTTCCCGTTGTCCTCGAAAAGGGAAAGGGTGTGTATCTGTATGATACAGATGGGAAGAAATATCTTGACTTTGCGGCAGGGATTGCTGTGTGTGGCCTGGGATATGGAAATCAGGAATTGAACCAGACTTTGAAAGACCAGATTGATGTTCTTACGCATACTTCAAACTTATATTACAATACGACTTGCGGAAAAGCAGCAAAAGCATTAAAAGGCATTACCGGGATGGACAGAGTTTTTTTTACAAACAGCGGAACTGAGGCGATCGAAGGAGCATTAAAGGCAGCCCGAAAATATGCATGGAAGAAGGGAACAGGACGGTATGAATTCATCGCTATGGAAGATTCATTCCATGGCAGGAGTATCGGAGCGGTATCAGTGACCGGAAGCGAGGCTTACCGTACACCGTTTGAACCGATGCTGCCGGGAGTAAAATTTGCCAGATTCAATGATCTTAACAGTGTGAAAGCGTTGGTTACAGATCAGACATGTGCAATCATCCTGGAACCACTTCAGGGTGAAGGCGGTATACACCAGGCATCACAGGAATTCATGGATGGAATCAGGAAACTTTGTGACGAAGAAGGGATTCTTATGATCTGTGATGAGATTCAGTGCGGTATGGGACGGACAGGAACGATGTTTGCATGGCAGTCATATGGAACGAAACCGGATATAATGGCGATGGCGAAGGCGATTGGAAGTGGTATTCCGGTGGGTGCTTTTGCCATGACGGAAGAGGTGGCAAAGTATTCCTTAGAACCGGGGGATCATGGGACAACCTATGGAGGAAATCCATTGGCGTGCGCGGCTGTTGCAAAGACGGTCGAAATCTTCGAGAGAGAGGATATCGCAGCTCACGTCCGTAAGGTTGGGGCTTATCTGACGGATAAATTGGATATATTGACGGCAGAGTCAGAAGCGATACTGGAGCGCAGAGGAACCGGGCTGCTACAGGGAATTAAGGTGAAGGAACCGGCAGGCGAAATCATCAATCGAGCACTTGAGAAAGGCTTGCTGATTATCAGTGCAAAAGATAACGTTATCCGTCTGGTGCCGCCGCTTGTCATTGAAGAAAAGCATGTAGATGAGATGATGGGTATTTTGAGAGAGATTTTGTAGGATAAAAAACCATTCATTAGGATACACTATCTGGAAAACGAAAGAATCTGGAGGTGTATTTAATGATTGGTTTTTTTATTGCGCTTTTATCGGGAGCGCTTATGAGTGTGCAGGGAGTATTCAATACGCAGGTTACGAAGACGACAGGGATGTGGGTCAGCAATGCATGGGTACAGTTGACAGCATTTGCCGTATGTCTTGTGGCATGGCTGATTGCGGGGCGTGATAACATCATGACCCTTACCAAAGTGGAGCCAAAATATGTACTTCTCGGAGGTGTAATCGGAGCAGGTATTACCTTGACGGTTATTAAGAGTATGGAACAGCTTGGCCCGGCGAAAGCTGCGCTTCTTATAGTAATTGCACAGCTTATCATAGCATATGTAATAGAGCTTCTGGGACTTTTTGGCGTGGAAAAGGAGCCGCTTGAGTGGCGTAAAGTAATAGGGATGGGAATTGCATTGATTGGAGTTGCAATTTTTCAGTGGAAATAGTACAATGGATATGACATGCATATACGGGGTATTTGCAGTTTCGACAGACTGTAAAGGAGTAATATATGCATAGAAAGATGTCAAAAAAGTCGTGTGTTTTTTTAACTACTATTATGATGGCTGTAGTACTGCTGTTTTCCAGTTGTGCTTTTGGGAAAGAAGAAAACGATGGAGAGCTTATGGAACTAACGGAGACAGTAGAAGTACAGGAAGGCACTAAGGAAGAGGAGTCTGAAGTACGTAAAGAATCTAAAGCACAGGAGGCTTCGAAAGTGCAGGGAGAAACAGAAGAAGCGTCATGGGAATCTGAAGAGATTTGTGTCCATGTGTGCGGAAGAGTAGTGAACCCGGGAGTGTATATGCTTCCTATTGGAAGCAGGTTATATGAAGCCGTGGATGTGGCCGGAGGATTATGTGAGGATGCAGCTTCAGAGCAGTTGAATCAGGCAGCTTTGATTGAGGATGGACAGCAGATTTATGTCCCTTCGCAAGAGGAAGCAGAGCAAGGGTTTATTGGAGATCAAGGTCTTACGGATGGTTCAGGCGTGGCAGGTCCGGGCGGTAAAGATACGGAAGATGGTAAACTGAATCTGAATACGGCATCGAAGGAACAATTGATGACATTGAACGGGATTGGCGAAGCGAAAGCAGCGGCTATCATCCGTTACAGGGAGGAACACGGCGGTTTCCAAAAGCTTGAAGAATTGATGGAAGTCGAAGGGATTAAGGAAGGCGTATTTAACAAAGTCAAAGATCAGATTATAGTTTAAGTAAGCGGTTGAGGAGAGAGCAGATGAGCAAACGGGTATTAGTTGTAGATGACGAGAAATTGATCGTGAAAGGGATTCGTTTCAGCCTGGAGCAGGATGGAATGAAGGTTGACTGTGCTTATGATGGAGAAGAGGCATTGAAATTAGCAAAAGAGAATGCCTATGATATGATTTTGTTAGATATTATGCTGCCGAAGCACGATGGATTCGAAGTATGTCAGCAGATCCGGGAATTCTCAGATGTACCAGTGGTAATGCTGACAGCCAGAAGTGAAGATATGGATAAGATACTCGGACTGGAATACGGAGCGGATGATTATATTACAAAGCCGTTTAATATACTGGAAGTAAAAGCGCGGATTAAGGCGATCATGAGGCGTACCAGCAAAAGGAATCAGGAGCAGTCTAATGATAAGATGATTGTCAAAGGCAGCATGAAGATTGACTGTGAGAGCAGGCGCGTCGTAATCGATGAGAAAGAAGTGAATCTTACGGCGAAAGAATTCGATTTGCTGGAACTGCTTGCCATGAATCCGAATAAAGTATACAGTCGTGAGAATCTGCTGAATATTGTGTGGGGATATGAATATCCGGGTGATGCAAGAACGGTGGATGTACATATCAGAAGGCTGAGAGAAAAGATTGAGACGAATCCGAGCGATCCGAAATACGTCTATACAAAATGGGGAGTTGGTTATTATTTCAGGGGTTAAGAAATATCTGAAATGGAATATCTTAAAAAGTCTGCGCGTCCGGATCTTCCTGCTGGTCATCTTGGCCGGGGTGGTTCCGACGCTGGTCTTGCGTGAGGTAATCCTAAGCAGTTATGAGAAGAGGGAAGTAGAGGTAAGGACTGTAGAGATACAGAATCAATGTACAATTCTATGTAACCAGTTGAGTGATTCGAATTATCTGGCTGGTGAGATGTCTGATGTAGTAAGATCTGAGTTGGTTCAGATGTCTAATATCTATAGCGGACGAGTTCTGGTGATCGATCAGGATTTCCGTATTCAAGAAGATACTTATGATATGGATAAGGGAAAAACTATTGTTTCCCAGGATGTGATACGGTGCTTTCGAGGGAAAGGGACCAGTAATTATGATGCAAAAAATCAGTATATAGAAGTTACATCGCCAGTTTATAATAAAGGGACAGAAGAGATTGCGGGCGTAATGCTGATCAGTGTATCTACAGAGATGATTGCAGACAGTATGCTGATTATGGCGGAGAGAATTAAAGTTATGTGTCTTGCAACAGGAATGGTGATGGTGATATTGGCATTTACCGTGGGATTTATAATGGTACGTCCATTTCAGCGTATCAGTCAGTCAATCGCTGCAGTGACAGAAGGATATGAAGATGATTATCTGCATGAAAATACATACACAGAAACAATGCTGATATCAGATGCTTTTAACAAGATGCTGGGCAGGATGAAAGTGCTGAATGATTCTAGAAATGAATTTGTGTCGAATGTGTCGCATGAGTTAAAGACACCGCTGACCTCTATGAAGGTGCTTGCCGATTCGCTTCTGATTCAGGAAGATGTGCCGGCAGAATTATATAAGGAGTTTATGGGCGATCTGTCAGAAGAGATTGAGAGGGAGAATAAAATTATCAATGATTTGTTATCCTTGGTTAAGCTGGATAAGACGGCCAATACATTGAATGTAAAAGCTGAAAACATGAACATGTTGATAGAAAGGATACTTAAGCGTCTCCGACCGATTGCGGCGACCCGGAATATCGAGGTAGTATTCGAGAGTTTCCGGCCGGTAACTGCGGAAGTGGACGAGGTGAAGCTGTCCCTTGTAATCTCTAATCTGGTTGAAAATGCAATCAAGTATAATAATGAAAATGGATGGATTCATGTATCTCTGAATGCGGACCATAAGAACTGTTATATTGAGGTTGCAGATTCTGGGATCGGTATCCCGGAGGATGCCGTGGAACATATTTTTGAAAGATTCTATCGTGTGGACAAGTCACATTCCAGAGAGATCGGTGGAACAGGCCTGGGTCTGGCAATTGCGAGGAGTGCGGTTGTCATGCACCGGGGAGCGATTAAGGTTTACAGTCAGCATGGGGCGGGAACGACTTTCACAGTTCGAATTCCTTTGACATATGTATCTTAAGTGGAGGTGCCTGGTATGAAAGGGAAAAAGCGGTATGAGACACTGGCGTATATTTTAAGTATGTCACTGTGTCTGGGAATGCTTGCAGGATGCGGCAAAGGAAAAGAACCCCGCAAAGGAGAGACCTTCGTCTATTATGTGAATACGGAAGGGACCGCACTTGTGAAGGAAGCCTTTGAATTGAAAGAGGAATCTGCAGAAGAAGAGATTAGGGATATATTAGCAGCGATGAAAGCGGAAACAGATTCGATTGACTATAAAAGTGTATTTCCGAAGAAAGTTAAGATTCGCGACTGGACCTTGAATGATGAGATATTGGATATTCATTTTAATAATGAATACAGTAATATGAAGCCGGAAGAAGAAGTACTTTTGCGGGCTGCCATTGTGCAGACTCTAGAACAGGTTCATGGTATTGAATATGTCGGTTTTTTTATTGAGGATGAACCATTGACAGACAGTGAAGGGACTGAAATTGGTTACATGGAGGATGAGGACTTCCTGCAGTACAGAGGCTCGTCGCTTCATTTTTACCAATTAGGAGAACTGAAGCTGTATTTTGCCAATGAGAGTGGAGATAAATTGGTGCAGGAGGAAGTCAGCGTTCGTTATAACAGTAATATATCAATGGAAAGATTAATTGTAGACCAGTTGATTAAGGGGCCGGCTATAGAAGGAATAGGTCCGGTAATTCCGCCGGAGACAAAAGTGATTAGTGTGTCGGTCAAGGATACGGTATGTTATGTGAATCTGGATGACGGATTCTTGAATAATACTTATGTGAGCGATCCGAAGATTACTATCTATGCAATCGTGAATTCTATTGTTGACGGCGGATCTTGCAGCCAGGTCCAGATATCAGTAAACGGAGAGTCTAACATGGAATATATGGGGAGTGTTGATTTGAGCAAGCCATTGTCCAGGGATCAGGACTTTGTGGAAAGCGGGGATGCAAAGTAAAACCATAGGAGGAAAAGTATGAAAAACAGGCCTTTGCTTTATCTGTGCCTGCTTATGATAGCCGTTATTACATTGTCAGTCTTATGTGGTGGGGAGAAGCTTATCAAAGAGCTTCGTCCTTCACCGCTTGAAGAGACAATGTCATCCGGAGATTATGTTGTGGTCTGTGGTCAGGTGTGCCGGATAGAGCAGAAAGAAAAATATCAAGTGTTATATCTAAAAAATAATTCTATACTAAACTCTAATTCTAAAGAGTATCAGCAACAAACATTTCTAGAATCTAAGATTATCTTATATACAGATTCCAAGACAGATTCCAGAATACAATTTCATATCGGAAATAAAGTGAAGGCAGCAGGCGAGGTCTCTTTCTTTGAGAGCGCAAGGAATCCGGGGAATTTTGACCAAAAGAGATATTATCAGATACAGGATATTCATTGTATGGTATGGGCGGAGAAGATTCAGATTACAGATGCGTGTGTATGGAGATGGAGAGAGAGACTTCGAATCTTCCGGCAGAGATGGAAAGAGGTTCTGGTATCCGCCATGGGAGAAGAAGACGGGACGGCCATGGGGGCGATGATGCTGGGAGAGAAAAGTGAGATGGATCAGGAGATAAAAGCATTGTATCAGGCAAATGGGATTGGACACATCTTGGCGATCTCTGGACTGCATCTTTCTTTTATTGGGATTGGGATGTATAAGATTCTGCGAAGGATTACTGGGTCGTATCCGGTTGGCGGTGCGTTTGGTATCTTATTTTTGATGTTGTATATTCTGATGATCGGGCTTACGGTGTCGGCTGTGCGGGCGTTGGTGATGTTCTTATTCCGGGTGGGTGCGGATATGACGGGGCGGCATTATGACGCGCCTACGGCATTGGCAGCGGCAGCGGTTGTGGTACTGTTGTGGAGGCCTCTCAGTTTGTATGACGGCGGGTTCTGGCTATCCTTTGGGGCAGTGTTCGCAATACTTACGGTGGTTCCGGTTGTGCAGGGGCAAGCGGAAGGACGGTTTCAAAGAAATGTGCAGAAAAACAATAGCAAAGTGCAGGAAACTGGCAAGCAGGGAAGAATGCAAGAGTCAAGATGCAGATCTTGTGACGCGAAACTGCTGAAGAGAAACAATCGGAATAATCAGATCAGTCAGGTAGGAAGAACACACGGGGATAACCGAAGAGCAAGAGTATATGAGTGTATATGTAGGATTCGCGTATCAGTTATGCAAAGCTTTATGGCAAGTGCTGGTATTAACCTGTTTATCCTGCCAGTTTTACTTTATTACTTTTTTGAATTTCCATTATATTCTTTTATTCTGAACCTTTTTGTTATCCCGCTGATGTCAGTTCTATTGTTTCTTGGAATGACAGGAAGTATTCTTTTCCTGTGGACGGAATCATTAGCTGGGTTGATTTTTCGATTATGCAGAATGATTTTGTGGATTTATAAAGAAAGCTGTAGTATTGCGCTTGGACTTCCGGGAGCAAGTCTTGTAGCTGGAAGACCGAGATTGTGGCAGATTGCGGTATATTATGGGGTTCTGGTGCTAGTATTTTATCTGCTTAAGAGTTATCAAAATGGTGAGAGATATCAAAGTTATCAGATTCAACATGTTCAGAGTAGTTTGGAAAAAACGATATACAGTGAAAATGAGCGGGAAAAATTCCGCAGATTCAAGTGGAGGAACAGGCTTTCCATATTGTTATGGATGATGGGACTATTCATCCTGGTATTTCGGTGGGGAGAAGACGGAAAATTGACAGCAGTGGTTCTGGATGTCGGACAAGGTGACGGAATCTTTATGAAAGGACCGAACGGAGGAACATATCTGGTTGACGGAGGCAGCAGCGATGTGAAGAAAGTGGGACAGTACAGGCTGGAGCCATTTCTGAAATCACAGGGAGTTGGAACACTTGATTATGTATTGATCTCACATGGAGACAGCGACCACATGAATGGTGTGGTAGAGCTGATTGAGCGGCAGGATATTGGCGTTAAGATCAGAACACTGGTGTTGCCAGTGCAGGAGGTGTGGGATGAAGCACTTGAAGAATTGGCAAAAAAAGCGCAAAGTTTTGGAATTCGTGTGGTCACTATAGAGGCAGAGGAAAGCATTAGAGAGGGGGAGATGACGCTCACATGCATACAGCCAGGGAATATGGAGATGGAAACAGCAGATAGTACGGAACTTCAATCAGGTAATGCGGCTTCTATGGTGTTGGCAGTGCAATACGGAGAATTTGACATGCTGCTGACCGGAGATGTGGAGGAAGAAGGAGAGGAACAGCTTACAAAACGGTTAGAAGAACAATATCAGAATGATGTGTGGGAGGTCTTGAAGGTAGCTCATCATGGTTCGAAAAATTCGTCAACAGAAGAATTTCTTGGGCAAGTACGGTCAGTTTATGCATTGATATCGGCGGGGCAGGAAAATCGGTATGGTCATCCGCATCAGGAAACGATAGAAAGACTTGCGGATGTCGGGAGCAAGATTTATTCTACACAGGAGAATGGGGCGATTATCGTAGGGGTGGAAGGTGGGAGAACTTTGAAAATTGAAAAGTACTAAATATAAGTTGAAAGGTATATTTGTAGCCAGGTTATAAAGCAACATAATAAACATGGAATACCAATTATAAAGAAAGCAGATGGAATCGTGCCTGAAAGCAGGGCTAAAGACAGGAAAGAGGGGCAGATTATTTTCCGAATCCAAAGAGGTGAGCATATAGAGATCATAGCCAAAATAATAGCGGGGAAGTTCTGATTGACATATTTTTATGCCTGTTGTAATATAATAATAAAGACGGGCAACTTGAGTGTCGGTCAAAGCGTTGACATAAGGTGTTGTGCCAGAGGGCAGTGTCTTACGAGCTTTGAATGGGTTTGGCGTTTACCGCATTCTGGCTAGACTGCATATGCAGTTGAAAGAAAACGTCAGGAAAGCTCTGCGAAAGCAGGGCTTTTCCCGTTTTAGGAGGGAAAGAGGTAGGTCTGATGCGTAATGTGTATGACTGCGTGGAGGCTTTCGGAAAACTGTTGGATAAGGAATACCATTTGATACTGGGAAGAAAAAATATATCTGTCCCGTTACAGATAAATTTTGACAGAAAAGAATGCTTTCATTTAATGGGGCTCCAATACCTGACTGACAGACCGGAGCTGGCACATGACAGGGGAAAAATATATGCTGCAATAAAAGAACGCCGGATAACGGCAGAACAGCTCCAGTCGTCTGACATGTATTATAAGATTGCAGACCGGATAGACATGCTCCCGCTTCTGGAAAGTATGATTGACAGCAATGACATTATCTTTAAATACAACCGGAAACAAAATGCTTATTCGGTTATAAAAGCAGATTATATTATGAAAAATCATGCAGAAGGAAGAAATATATTTCTGTTTCTGGCAGGGAATGGGGAGGAAGGAAGGTATTTCTGCCGCTCATTTTTTCCGCAAGATAAAATGGACTATACAAGGAATCAGGCGTCATGGACATTATTGTATAAGAAGAAAGTGACTCTTTCGACAGGAGAAGAAGAAATACTGTATGACAGATTAAAAAGAGAATAAGGGATATCTAAGATTGCAGCATCTAGGCTATAGACGGTTTAGGTGCTGTTTTTTGCCCTGAAATGGAGGCGAGGAAGGTTGAACAGATTGATGATTATGGGGATAGGGCGAAGGTACTGGGATTGGTAAATAACAGGTATTGCCAGATTGTGGGAAAGGTACAAAAGATTCTGTTCTTACAGGCGAAAGAGATAAACTGGAATGCAAATGTATGGTATATGGAACGGTTCCAGTTTGATGAAACCCGTTATAATCCGACCAGGCCGG
>CANSLW010000043.1 GCA_947647815.1 uncultured Dorea sp.
ATATTGTATCGGGATATTTTGATTTCGCGGAGATTCAAGCTATGCGCCACAATCCAATGTATATGGCAGATTATGTGGAACACCTTGATAATGTTTTAAAAACTACAGGTGAAAAAGTGTTGCAAGGAGCCGGAATGATTAGTCATGCACAGGCAATTGAAAAAGCAACAGAAGAATATAGGAAATATCAAGTACAGAACTTATCGCCGGTGGAAGAAGAATATTTGGAAAGTGTTAAAAATATTCACAGTACAGTGAAGAAAAAGGGGAAAAAATTACTTTAAGGGTAAATTGTAAAAGACAAAGACAAGTTTTTGATACATATAGGTTTGGACAATGGTTTATACGTTGAATCCATTGTACTTCTGTCCCACAAATCACCAGACAGCACGATAAATGTAAAGGTGGAATTTGGAAAAGGCGAAGGAAAGGTGCCTTTGGATGCAATTGCGGAACGGGCAAAGAGGTATCAGCCTAAGCCAAAGATTACATATAAAATGATACAGGAGTATGTGGAAAGAAACTATGGATTTAAGGTGCATACTGCGTATATTGCAGAAGTGAAACGGTCTTTGGGATTGACAATGTATGAGGCTCCTAATGCAGTGGAAGAATTAAAACAGCCGAGGAAGCATCCACCAAAAGAAAAAGTGGAAGCAATAAAAGCAGCGCTTAAATATTTTGAGGTGATTTGATAGAAGAAAGTATATTTCAAATGGCAGAACGGATAAATCAACTGCATAACGAAAGCTTATGATATCTATCTTCCATTAGTTGATGATGTATGTAGGCGAGAGGTATCGGAAAAGGAATTATCATATTTGCTTGATTATTTGTTGAATTTTGCTTGTGATGAAAAAATGTTGGAGTTATATAAACAGGTTGGCAGAAGGTATTTCTATAATTATCCGAGTTGCATTAAGTCTTATATTGATGCATATCGGGAAATGTGGGAAGATGAAAATGAATGATTGCTCAGTAAAAATTGCTCGTTTAAAAAGTGGTACATAAAAATTCATGATATGATTACAGGAGGGACAATGGAAAAAATAGTTAAGGAAACAATTCACGCGAAAGGCATTGATATTGGCATTTATACAACAAATTTTGAAAGTGAATTTATCTCATTGACAGATATTGCAAAATATCGAAATGAGGATGATCCCAGATTTGTAATTCAAAACTGGATGCGTAATCGAAACACAATAGAGTTTTTGAGTGTGTGGGAAGAATTGCATAATCCAGATTTTAACCGTGTGCAATTCGAGGCGGTTAAAAATGAAGCCGGGTTAAACCGTTTTGTAATGACACCAACTAAGTGGATTGACCAGATGAATGCCATTGGTATCGTTTCAAAAGCGGGACGTTATGGTGGAACATATGCTCATAGTGATATTGCGATGTCTTTTGCAACTTGGATTTCTCCAGAATTCCAGTTATATATTATGAAAGATTATAGGAGATTAAAGACAGATGAGAATAGCCGGTTGTCTTTGAATTGGAACTTGAACAGAGAGATTTCTAAGTTGAATTATAGGATACATACAGATGCAATTAAAGGTAATTTAATTCCACCAGAATTAACACCAGTGCAGATTGCTTATACATATGCAAATGAAGCAGATATGTTGAATGTTGTTTTATTTGGCAAGACAGCGAAGCAATGGAAAGATGAAAATCCCACGGTAAAGGGAAATATGCGAGATGTAGCAACATTAAACCAGTTATTAGTACTTGTAAATTTAGTATCAGCCGAAACCGAAAATTATATATAAAAAGATACAAGAATACGTGGAAAGGGATTATGGGTTTATATAAAAAGGTGTGCAGAACATATTTGTATATTTATCCAAGTTGCATTAAGTCTTACATTGATGCATATCGGGAAATGTGGGAAGAGGAAGTTGAGTGATTATTCAGCAGAACTTACCAATTAAGGAAGTAGCGGATAAGATATTTAAGAAGCTAATAATCTGATTACAGGAGGGACAATGGGAAAAATAATTAAGGAAACTTTAATTGACGGACAGGTGGATGGAAGGCAGCCGGAATTCCCTTATTTTGCAAGGGATTCCGGCTTTATTAACTATTTTAAGTGTTGAAAACGGTATTCTAACATGTCAGGATGTCGATTGACCAGAGGTATTTTGATATTTTTCAAGATATTCAGTCGGGCTGATGCCGGTAATAGAGCGGAATACCCTGCTGAAATAGAATTGGTCTTTAAATCCGACATAAGCCGCCACATCCTTAATATAGCTTTGAGGATGGTTTTGCATAATTAGTTGTGCATGTTCTATTCTAAGGTTTGTTAGATAATTTTTGTAAGGCATGGATGCGTATGTCCGAAATAACCGGTTTAGAGTAGCAGGTGAAATACCGACTTCTTTACAGATATTTTGCACGGAGAGATTGTCGTTCAGGTGATTTTTCATATAAGAGAGGATTTCCTGAAAAACGCCTTCTTTTTCATAATGTGTTATTGGTATCCCGCCTGCGTTGTGCGACAGGATTTCGATGATATTGCTGCATAATTCATCCATAGTTAATGCGGTAGCAAAGGCATCATCGAGCCAGTATTCATTCCATTCTTTTAAAATTCCTTTGCTTTTTGCCAGATAGAAGAAGTAACGGATTTTATTCTCTATCTGAAATTGTGTTTGGCGTTCCTTTTCCCAGAGTTCGAACATTGTCCGAATTGCCGGAGGAAGGTGATCGCTTTCTCTTTTTTCTATAAGATACAGCAGATATTGAAAATGGTCTGCAGATTGTGCTGATTCAATACCAGAATCAGATTTTTCATCCAAAAACAATATCTGTTCTATTCCGGTAACAATGGAATTGTCCAGTGTCTGATATAATTTGTGAACAATTTCAGGTAATTTCAGAGGTTCAAATTTATTTTTTGCCAGAATCATTGTGAGAAAAGACTCAGGGCTTTTTAGTTTATCAAATTCGCGGTTCATAATCGTACAGAAATCATCCAATATCAGTTCCTCGGGGCAGAGATACAGCATTTCAAGATCGTCTCGCCCATAGATACTTATCTGATTATTTTCTATAGAGAAGATTTCTCTGTTGAAATTATTACTGAATCGGGAAATCAAACCATTTTTACGGATAATCGCAGCATAATAATATTGAGATGGAAACAATTGGATTAATTCACGTTTGTCCAATGAAGTAATATCCCGGCTCATATAATGGAAAAATTGATTCCCGCGAGCAACGAGCCGAGTGACTGCTCGCAGGCATTTGGCGACTGCCGCGAGGGTCACATACCCCGATGCTTGCATCGCTGCTTGCTTGATGCCCCGTATGCTTGCATCGGGGTTGTTGACTTCGGCGCGTATAATACATTTTATTCAACTTTGAGCAGATTGTCTGGCAGAGTCCGGTCATTTCTTTCAGATTGATTGGTTTTAGAATATAATCTGCCGCTCCTGTGCGCAGGGTCTCTTTGACGTAGTCAAAATCCTGATGTCCGCTTACGACAACTGAGCAGACATAGGGATAATCACGGCTGATTTCTGATACAAGTTCGACTCCGTTCATCTCGGGCATCATGATATCTGTGAAGACGACATCAATAGCCCGGGAGTTAAGAATTTCCAAGGCTTCAAGTCCACTGTTTGCAGTTGCAGCGACTTCAAGATCAGGGCATTTTAATTCAATGATTTTTTCTATAAAGTGGATTGCGGCCGGCTCATCATCGGCAATCAGTACTTTGTATTTTATCATATGCTGATACCTCCATGGTTCAGATACTATCACTATTATTATTACTATTATTATCAACACCGATACTGACGTCAGTACCATTTGAGTCTGATTGTATAGAGAAGGACAGATGCTCTCCATAGACAAGATATAACCGGGCATAAGTATTGGTTAGTCCCATTCCGCCGATTTCCAGTTCTACTTGATTGCGGTCGTCAGACAATCTTTGTTTTATGATTTCTATCTGTGATTCAAGGTGTTGTTTTGCTTCTTTACTGAATCCGCCGCCGTTATCATGTACGGTCAGAAGCCAGTGCCCCGCATGGCCTCTGCCTATGACGTTAACCTGGATTAGACTGCGTGTGTTGGAGTATCCGTGGGAAATAGAATTTTCCACAATTTGCTGCAATACTATTTTGGGAAGTACTTCTTCTTCAATCTCAGGAGCAATCTGGATATTATAATCAAGACGGTCTTCATAGCGATATTTTAATAAATTAAAATACAACTGTAAGTATTCTTTTTCTTTCCGTATAGAGCCCATCTTTTCTTTGTTGCCAGTAGAATAACGAAGCATCTGGCCAAGGCATGAGCAGATATCACAGATATTTTCAGTCTCGTCAGTGTCCATAATACTTTTTGCTGAGATAATATTCAGTATATTATAGAGAAAATGAGGGTTAATCTGTGCCTGCAGCAGATCAAATTGTGCCTGCAGCTGGAGTACAGACAGCCTCTTTTCGCGTTCAACGGAATTGCTTAATCGTTCCATTACTGTGAAGAAAGAATGGTACAGTGCGGCAATCTCTTCACTGGAATGTAGAGTCTGTCTCATATCGGGAGTGACTTCCGGTATATGGTAGAGGTTAGTTTGTTCCATTACGTTGCGCAGGGTATGGATTGGCCTGGTCAACATCTGTGCCGAATATCTGGAATAGATAAATGCAATGGTAAAAAATACAGTTAAAAGCAGCAGCACTCCGGGAAGAATCTGTAGGAACAACTGTCTGTTGAGATTCATGTGGTTTACGATGATTGTTGTGACATCTGTCTGTTGGCTTTTCGTGAAAGCCAGTATTTTTTTCTGGTCAGACAGGTAACCTCTTTTTGAAGACGTATCCGAAAGTATCTGGAAATAATCTGCTTCGTCATCCTCATTATTGGAATAGAGAAGTTCTCCCTTGTTATTATATAGAAAAATATCATAAGTACTGTCGGAAGGCAGCAGCAGACGGCTCAATTCAGATTTTGTCCACTGTACTTCGATATAGCCCATTCTTGTGCCGACCAGACGTTTGATCACAGAGAGTACAATCTGATTGTGGTTTTTCCCCCATTCATCAATATGGCAGGGGACAATCGTAAGTTCCCCATACGATAATCCAGAGATACTGGGAACCTTTCTAAAATCAACCGTAGGATCTACGGAGTCTTTCATCATACTATTTCCGGCAATTACATCACCGTTTTCATTGGATAAGGTTCACATTGGCACGGATTATTTTGACGCTTCCATTAACCGGATTGCGGCCACGGCAATTGGGGCGCGCAGCGCCCGCAAGGCGTTGATGCTTGCAATGCTTCGTCCGATTGACGAATTGAAAAAATTAGAATATGATGGAAATACGACGAAGAGGCTGGCATTGCTAGAAGAAGTGAAGATGATGCCGGCAGGTTTTGTATGGGATTATTTTTGTGAAACGCAAGGGGTTGCCGGCAGAGAGTGGATCATGAATCTAAGTACAAGATGAATTTAAAAAGGAGGATAACAGGATGTTGAAAATTACCCGGTTGATGATGGATTATGAGGAGACGCTTATTGGAATTACTCATATGCCACAATTTTCATGGAAAATAGAAAGCGACAGACGGAATGTTGTACAGAAGTCTTACCAATTGCAATTAGCGGCGGATGAAGGATTTGAAGATCTGATATTTGACAGTGGAACGGTAGAAGACGAGAATTCGGCACAGATAAGGATTGAAGACTGCGAACTTCAATCCCTGCAGAAATATAATGTACGTGTAAGGATAGAAGACGGAGCAGAACAATCACCATGGACAAAAGCGGTTTTTACGACAGGAATTATAGATCATAAAGAATGGAGGGCGTCTTTTATAACGGCGGAAGATGAGAAAGATGCCGCGAACTCGAAAGGCACATATCTGAGAAAAGAATTCCATATGAGTAAGTCTGCGAAAGAAGCGTATATTTGTACGACTGCATTGGGGATCTATAATCTATACATAAATGGAGAAAAAGTGGGGCTTGATGAATTGACGCCTGGTTGGACGTCCTATGGGAATCATCTGTGCTATCAGACTTATGATGTAAAGGAATACCTCAATAGCGGTGCAAATGTAATGGGAGCCATTGTTGCGGCAGGATGGTACAAAGGATATATGGGATTCTCCGAACATGTGCGATTGAGGAATCATTATGGAGACAGAACGGCATTTTTGGCACAGCTTCTGGTAAGATATGAAGACGGCAGTGAAGAAGTATTTGTAACAGATGATACATGGCAGGGGGCAGATGCCCCGGTTACTTTTGCAGAAATCTATGACGGTGAGACTTACGATGCAGGAAAAGAAATCAAAGGATGGTCGCTGCCGGGCTGCGTATGGGATAAATGGCGGCCGGTCAGATGCGTAGAGTATGACTTATCATGTCTGGCAGGACAGGGATGCGCCAAAGTATCCAGGATAGAAGAGATTATGGCGAAGGAGATATTCGTAACTCCGCAAGGAGATATGGTTATTGATTTTGGACAGAATATGAGCGCGCTTATCCAGGTGACTGCAAAAGGTAAAGAAGGGGACGTCATCAAACTGGAATGTTTTGAGACTCTCGATGTGAAAGGAAACGTTTATACAGAGAATCTCAGGACGGCAAAAGAGACTATGACTTATATTTTCGGAGAGCATAAAGAGATTACCTATTGTCCGGCATTTACCTATATGGGATTCCGGTATGCAAAGATTGCAAGTTTTCCAGGGAAACCTGAACTTAAGAATTTCAAGGCATACGTGCTTCACAGTAAGATGGAGAGGACGGGCGGATTCTGTTGTTCCAACTCCGATATTAACCGATTAGGTGAAAATGTTCTGTGGAGCCTTAAGAGTAATTTTGTAGATATTCCGACGGACTGCCCACAGAGAGACGAGCGTATGGGATGGACCGGTGACGCGCAGATCTTCTGCAGAACAGCGAGTTATCTGATGAATACCTATAATTTTTATAAAAAATGGCTTGTGGATCTTAGGGCGGATCAGAAGGAGAGCGGAGGCGTTCCGCATGTAATCCCGGATATCATGTATCATAATATGATCCCGGAAAGTATGTGGTATAAAGGGACTCATTCGGGTGCTGCATGGGCAGATGCAAGTACGATTATTCCATGGACGATGTATCTGGTATATGGAGATACAGAGATTTTGTCCAGGCAATATGACAGTATGAGAAGCTGGGTTCGGTTCATGGAGGAACATTCCGAAGATTATCTATGGGATTACGGTGTTCAGCTTGGTGACTGGGTTTCATTAGACGCCGAGGAAGGAAGTTATTTCGGCGCAACGCCTGAAGTGTTGGTATGTGCGGCTTATTATGCGCTGTCGGTACAGATCGTGGCAAATGCGTCTAAGATACTCGGGATGAGTGAAGAAGCAGATTATTATACAAATCTGTATCATAAGATCGTAGAAAAGTTCCAGAAAACCTTCTGGGATGAGAGTGGGGAGATGACAGCAAAGACACAGACCGCGCATATTCTGGCATTGTATTTCAACCTTGTTCCTGAGAAATACCGCAAGAAGACTGTAGAAGGATTATTGAAACTTTTGGAACAGAGGGACGGACATCTTGCAACGGGATTTGTAGGTACGCCATATGCCTGCCATGCGCTCAGTCAGAACGGACATGTGAAAGAAGCTTATGATCTGCTTCTAAAAGAAGATTATCCTTCCTGGCTGTACGAGGTAAAGATGGGAGCAACTACCATATGGGAGCATTGGGACGGGATGAAACCGGACGGCACAATGTGGAGTCCGAATATGAATTCTTTTAATCATTATGCTTATGGAGCAATCTATGAATGGATTGTGAGAGTTACCGCAGGAATAGAGATAGATGAAGGCAGACCAGGGTATAAGCATGTGATTATATATCCGAGGCTGGGCGGAAATCTTAAGTACATGACAGGTGAATATGAATCTATATACGGAACAATCAAAAGTAGTTGGAAGGAAGAAGGAAAGCGGGTTGAACTAGAAGTAACGATACCTCCAAATACAACTGCAACGATTCGTCTGGAAGAGGTTGCAGAGATATTGGAGGCAGATGGACTCTGTTTTAAGTCTTGTGAAGAGACAGAGGTATCCTTCTGCCCGCCAGGACATGAATTACAGAAGGTCCAGACAGATACCTGTGCCGAAGCTGGGTCCGGGGAGTATAGGATTATCTATAGAAGAGTATAAATGATTAGGATTGTGGGAGTACAAAGTGCGGAACAATCCGTAGTATCATGACTGCGCCAGACATATCTATTATGGATATGTCTGGTGTTTTTACTTATAGTACATAGCATATGCAGGAAACTAAAACAGTATTTTATTCCCGCGAGCAACGAGCCAAGTGACTGCTCGCAGGCATTTGGCGACTGCCGCGAGGGTCACATACCCCGATGCTTGCATCGCTGCTTGCTTGATGCCCCGTATGCTTGCATCGGGGTTGTTGACTTTGCAGGATATGTGGTAAAATGAAAGATAATAGGTTTTGGCAATAATGCAGGAGAGCGATGATGAAAATTAAGATAAGGGAAAAGGAACATGAGATTCCGATGTTTTCAGAACGAGTAACCCGAAGAATGGACTCGGGTGTAGTATTATTTATCATCATATTTATTTTAGTTGATATTATAGAAGTGGAAAGGGGCCGTCTGCAGACGATGATCCTAACAGGATTAATCCTTTTTATCGTTGTATACGGGTGTTTGAGCCATTTTTTGAAGAAATGTGTGTGGAGATTACAGAAAGATTCTATCAAGAAGGTTATGTTTGGAATCAGCAAGGATATTTCCTATGAGGAAATGACAGAAGCCTTGCAGACCAGAAAAGTGAAGATAACGTCTAAAGCATTTCTGGTGCCGAAGAGAAGAGGCTATATTGCCTTCTACTATGAGGTTGGAAATGCAGATCTTCAGAAGAAGATAAAGGAAGGTTACGAGTTTCTTGTGGAGAAGACTTCAGTAAAACTTCCGAAGCTGTCGCAGAAGACGATTCGGCAGATGGATCGAAGCTTTTTTTACCGGATAACCCGGATAAAATGCAGTGCTATTATGTTAGTGGCAAGCTTTTTTATGATCTTTGTAGAATATGAAACCATACTTGCGAGTATTATCATCGTAGGCGTAGGGCAAGTCATTCAATATAATATGTTGAATAAGTTGTTCAAAGCCGTATATTTTGAAAAAAAGGAAGAAGAGAAGATTCAGAAAACATTTGAACCATATCCAGATGTGAAGCTTAGAAAGGTAAAACCCTCTTATGTACATCTGGCAGTTATGGCAGTCCTGACAGCGGCGCTGAATCTTTTTTGGATGTTTATATAGATTGGAGAGTTAATATGATTCGTGAGAAATGGTATGAATGGAAGAATTGGAGAGAAATGATACATACAACGTGGAATCCCAAGGACCCGGGGGCAATCAGGATTCACATGATTCCGCCCCGGTTCAGGTGGTTTCATTTTGTTCCGTCTGTAGCGATTCTGAATGGAAATCAGATTATTCCAGTAAATGAATCGTGGGCGATTCTTTTGACGGAATTTATCAAGCAATTAAACCGGTATGGTGACGGGGAGATGCCCAGGAAAGACCTTAAGAAGATAATCCGTGTCACATGCAGTAACATGAAGAAGGTGTATCCTCATACGGAAGAGAAAATGTTTCGGGAAGATTTGATCGTGATTGCGGAGGTTTTTGAAGCGATTGCCAGAGGGCATGAGCCGGATATTGATATCGGGCAGATGGATATCGGTTCTTATGCGCCATATATGACGGCGCCTCACCGCATGGACCTTATGGTCAGCGCTATGGAGAAGGACGGACGCTGGAATTGTAATCAACATTGCCTGCATTGTTACGCCGCCGGACAACATCATGCCAATAGCATGGAACTGGATACGGATGCCTGGAAAGACATTATTGAAAAATGTAAGAAGGCAAGGATTCCACAACTTACATTTACCGGAGGGGAGCCGACCCAGAGAGAAGATCTGTTCGAACTGATTCATTCTGCGCGGTGGTTCGTGACACGGTTGAATACGAACGGTGTAAGACTGACAGAAGAGTATTGCGAGAGATTAATGAAAGCAGAACTTGACAATGTACAGATTACATTTTATTCGGCAAAAAAGGAGATACATAACAGATTAACAGGCTCCGCACATTATGATGATACGGTGGCAGGTATCAGGAATGCCCTTAAGGCAGGGCTTTCTGTGAATGTAAATACGCCTTTGTGCAGGGAGAATGCAGAGTATACAGATACGGTAAGATTCTTAAAATCTCTGGGCGTGGTCTATGTGACCTGTTCCGGGCTGATCCCTGCGGGAAATGCAGCAAGTCCGGAATCCACATCTATGAAACTGTCTGGGGAAGAGATTACGGAGATTGTAAGAGAAGCCGTCAGGTATTGCGGAGAAAACGGGATGGAGATCAGCTTCACTTCTCCGGGATGGATTACGGAAGAGAATTTGCGCAAGATGGGATTGGATATCCCGTCCTGCGGCGCGGCTCTTAGCAACATGGCGGTGACGCCGGCAGGAGATGTGGTCGCTTGCCAGAGCTGCCTCGATAGAGAAGTATTTGGAAATATGTGTACGACGAAGTGGAATAAGATCTGGAATCATCCGGCATGTAAGCGTTACAGGGAGTTTTCCAGGAAGATGGAGCAGGTATGCCCGCTGGGAGAGAATTAGAAGGAGATTGTGAATGAGGAAATACAGGAAAATATTTTTCGGTCTGCTTTTCAGTGTGATCTTGCTGCGTACGTGTATTACGGTATCGGCGGCGGAGCCGTTAGATGAGATTGAGAAGGAGACGATATGGGTTAGCATGATGCCCGATGGTTCTGTAAACATTGTATATGAAATCGACTGGAAGGTACTGGACAGTACAAGCGAAGGTCCCCTAAGCTGGGTAAAAATCGGAATACCCAATAAGTACATGGAGGACCCGACTTCCTTAAGTTACTGCGTTGAAAAGGTAGGTTATTATGATTCTGACGGAGATTACGTCCGTCTGGATCTGAACCGTGAATATCATGCAGGCGAGACCGTGAATATGAAGTTTTGGATTCGTCAGCACAGACTGTATGAAGAAGTTGAGGGAGGGTATGAGTACCGGTTCACTCCGGGGTGGTTTGATGATATTGCGGTAAAAGATCTGACGATATACTGGGAGTATGGAGAAGAAACGATATCAAATATGTCGCTTGATAAGGAAGAATTGAAGGGAAGAAAGAATTACGTTGCTCATTATCAGGATCTGAAACCGACAGAACGTGTGACGGTCGAAGTCTTTTACCCGGAAGAGATCTACCAGTTCCATGATGATTATAAAAAGATTGATCCGGCGGTTTCGGCTTGTATCCGGGTAATAGTAATTCTTTTTGGTGTATTTGGACTTCTGGCGTATGCGTTTGTTTTATATGTGCGAAGAAATCACAAAGAGATAAAGGACAGCTATGAAAAGAACCGGGGAATGGGGAGTGTATATGTAAGTTCCGGACGTGGAAGACGTTACCGTAGTCATGGCGGCGGAGGATGTGCGTGCGCTTGTGCCTGTGCGTGCGCCTGCGCAGGAGGCGGCAGAGCGGGATGCTCCCGGAAGAACTTTTTGCACCTGCATGAGTAGGTTGGAACTTTTTTCATGTAAGTAATGAGATGGTTGATTCTTCTGATGCTCGAGAGTCACCACAATATGTAGTGACTCTCGAGAGTAGTGTTGTTATATTTGTTTTAGAGTTGCAACGCTTATTTTGCTGTATTTAAGATGTCCAGAAATTCTTTTGCTGTAACGATAAATGGCTTCATCGGGAAGTGCTTCATATTGCCGGTAACCAAATAAGCATCGTCTTCTTGCTTTTCGACAACGACTTCATAAAATGGTATGTCTTTCATATCTGGAAGCAGCTCGTCGGTCGGTGTAGGTACAACTCGTTCACCATACTTTTCAATGGTCCGAAGAAGCATGCTGACGGCAGTTTCCGAGAAATGAAATTTTGCTCGTCTCAGCACTTCATTGTACTCTTTCAGGATTTCATCACTGAAAAGTGGAATTACCTCGCCAGAAAATAATTTTTCGACGACTAGAACGGTAGCAGCATTGTCATGACTTGAAAGCAAGGCAGAAACGAGAACATTTGTGTCAATTACTGCATAGCAAGGCATTTATTCACCTCCATATCGTGTTTGCCTGATTTCTTCGTTGATTTCATCCAAGGTCAGATCCTGAACACCATTTGTCTTTGCTTCAGCCCTCAGAGCAAGAAAAGCCTGCATACCAGAAAATCGGGTCACTTCTTCAGAAGCCTGAATTTCAAATGGAATTTTTCTTTCTCGGACAACGGCTCGTGCGAAAACATTAAATGCAGTGGTAGCATTCATTCCAAAGTCAGCACAAAGAGCATCAAACTGACGCTTTAGAGACTCATCCATCCGAACACTAAAAGTAGCTTGTGCCATATCAACACCTCCTTTATCATCAATTATACTCAAAAAGAATTAAAATACAATAGACACGAACCTTATAGGTGAGAATTTATATAAAATTTGTAATTATTTGACAACTATATTTAAGCAAAAATGAAATAGACATATCGTGTCCGGTTAAGGAAATACGGCATTTCTCGCTTTGTGTCGTGTTCATTTACCGGAATATGCGGTACTCTGTCATCAGGAAAGGAGGAATACAGTTCATGGACCTGAAAAAGACAGGACAATTTCTGAAATATCTGCGGAAAGAGAAAGGAATCACCCAGGAGCAGTTCGCAGAGATCATCGGTGTTTCAGGAAGGACGGTTTCCAGATGGGAGACCGGATCGAACATGCCGGATCTGGATATCCTGATTCAGATTGCAGATTATTATGGGGTAGATATCAGAGAGATATTAGATGGAGAAAGGAAAGGCGAGACGATGAATAAAGAGATGGAAGAGACCGTTTTAAAGGTTGCGGATTATAGTAATACTGAGAGACAGAGACTTGCAAGAAGGATGTGCATACTTTTTTGCTGCGGTGTAGCGGCATTCACGGTGTATATGGTTATGGAATATCTTGGAGTTGCTGATAATAAGGGGATTCAGGAGGACGTTGCAAGCGCGGCGTTAGGATTTGCTTATGGGATTATGCTTGTAGGTATTTTGTATACCAGTGGGTGTCTGGCAAGGTTTAAGGCTTTTAAGAAGCGATTGTTTAAACGAACTGCTGTTAGATAGTTGAAAGTAGAGTCGTGGGTTCTTGACATCAAAAGAAAAAAGTGGTACACTCTGAAAAAATGTAAAGAGGAACTGACAATGAGAGCCATAGTTTTGAATAGATCAGTTAAAAAACTGAACAGGGACGACGATTGTTAGCGTTTGCATCTTGATGACAAGTCACAGGTGCAAGCGCTGTTTGTGTTGTACCTGTGTGAGAATGATAAACGGTTTTGAAGATTACAGGATCACATAGGATAGAGATATTCGATATTCCTTAAGTGATTCTGTTTTTTTGTGCTTATTTTTATAGTTGGTTTGTGAAAGGTTGTGATCTGATGGGACATATGGATGATGTCCTTATGGATATTGCAGGTCTGGTCTTAAGATAATACACCAGTGCATTGATTAGTAAGTTAAGATGATAGAAGAGGATATAGAAAAGAATATAAAGAATATGGAGGAAAATATGAATCATATAACAGGTATCAGACAAGAAAAATATGTAAATCCAGAGGAATTAGAACAGTATATAGGCAGAGAGATATATCTAAAGGGCAGCATCTATAAGATCCGCAGGATGAAAGGATTTGCCTTTGTTCTGGTCAGAACAGCAAGGAAGATCATACAATGTATCTATGTACCGGAAGAGGCCGGTTTTTTGCTTTCGGTTATAAGGGAAGAGTGTTGCTGTAAGATATACGCGCGGGTTGAGGCAGAAGAAAGATCAAGGACAGGGTATGAACTGCATTTGCTGGATGTACATGTTCTCTCAGAACCGAAAGAAATAAGTCCCGTTGTCATCAATGGAAAACAGATGAACACATCTATAGAGAATCTTCTGAATTACCGTCCGGTTACTCTGCGTAATGAGAAAGAGAGAGCCATATTCCGTATTCAGAACGGAATCACAGATGCAATCCGGTCTTTTCTGGGAAGTCAAAGATTTACAGAGATTCATTCGCCAAAGATTGTCTTTGCCGGGGCAGAGGGCGGAGCCAATATATTCAGGCTGGATTACTTCGGAAAGGAAGCGTACCTCGCCCAGAGTCCCCAGTTCTATAAACAGATGATGGTCGGGGTATATGAGAGAGTTTTTGAGATTGGTCCGGTCTTTCGGGCAGAGAAGCATGATACATCCAGACATCTGAATGAATATACCAGTGTGGATTTTGAGATGGGGTATATAGAGAACTTCGAAGAGATTATGGAGATGGAGACGGAGATGCTTAAGCATGTTATGGAACACTTGAAAGAAGATTATGTCTATGAATCGGAACTTCTGGGTATTAAAATCCCGGAGATCAAAGGAATTCCCACGATTCATTTCCGCGAAGCGAAGAAATGGATAGAAAAGAAATGCCATCGTCCGATTAAAGATATGGATGACTTTGAGCCGGAGGAAGAGAAATTACTCTGCAAGTTAATTCAGGAGCAAACCGGAAGTGAATTTGTATTCGTAACACATTACCCGAGTTCAAAGCGTCCGTTTTATGCGATGGATGATCCGCAGAAATCAGAAGAGACTCTGAGTTTTGACTTGTTGTTCCGTGGTATGGAAGTCACGACGGGCGGGCAGAGGATTCATGGATATGATGAGCAGGTGAAAAAGATAAAAGAAAGAGGCATGGATCTTGAAGCATTTGAGAGCTATCTGATGATGCACAGATATGGAATGCCTCCTCATGGAGGACTTGGCATGGGATTAGAGAGGCTGACGTGCAAGCTGCTTGATAAGGAAAATGTGAGGCATACCACTTTGTTTCCAAGAGATATCAACAGGCTGCTGCCATGAGATGAAGGTGGGGAAATCTAAAGGAATTATATATAAATATTTCTTGTTTTTGTTGCTTATGTTATACTTTAAAATATATTGTACGCTAAGTGTACTTGCTAGCGTTAGTAATTGATGAATGAAAACTTAGACAAGGAGTGATCCTATGAATATTGAACTAAAGAAATGGTCCATAGAGGATAAGGAGAGACTGATCAGCGTATGTAATAGTGTTGAACGAAAATATCTGGCCAACAGAATGCCATATCCTTATACGGAAAAGGATGCGGACTGGTGGCTGGATATGGTAAGTGAGCAGGATGGTAAGGAAGGGGTTTTCCGTTCCATAATTGTTGATGGGAAGATAGTTGGGAATATCTCAGTTGAGAAGAAATCGGATGTCTATGGTAAGGATGCGGAACTGGGGTACGTTCTGGTTACAGAGAACTGGTCGAAGGGAATTATGACAGAAGCAACAAGGCAGATCTGTGATATTGCATTTGCAAGACTGGATATTATCCGGATTACCGGTCTGGTCTATGAACCAAACATTGCATCGAGAAGAGTTCTGGAAAAGAATGGATTTGTATTGGAAGGAATTATGAAGAATGCGGTCGTAAAGGATGAGTCTGTCTATAATCTGTATGTTTATGGAAAACTGTGTCAAGATTAAAAGAGACAGGAGAGGTGAAGTGACTGTGAGGAAGCGTTTTAATGTGAGTGCGGATTGTAAGCAAGAGCTGCACTATATGGTAGATATCTCTGGCCGGTTAGAACAGATTAAGGCGATGGTTGATGCCGGAGAATATTTTACGATCAATCGGGCAAGGCAGTATGGGAAGACAACCACTTTAAAAGCTTTGGAAAGATTTTTGAAAGATGATTATGTTGTTGTCAGCCTTGATTTTCAGATGATCAGCTATGCTGATTTCGAGAGAGAAGAGTCATTTGTGCAGGCATTTTCAAGAGAGATTCTGGACACATTGGATGGGAAGGAAGGCATATCGGAGGAGATCAAAGAGGGATTAGAGACATTTGCAGACGGAGAGATAAGCGCTATCACATTATCTAGGCTGTTCCGCTGGCTGAGTAAATGGTGCCGGCAGTCAGTAAAGAAGATTGTTCTTATGATTGATGAAGTGGGCAGTGCGTCAAATAATCAGGTGTTTCTTGATTTTTTGGCGTTGCTTCGCGGTTATTACATTAACAGAGACAGGAAGCCGACGTTTCAGTCTGTGATTCTTGCAGGGGTATATGATATAAGAAATCTAAAACGCAAATTCGCAGTGGATAGCGAGAGTAAGATGAACAGCCCGTGGAACATTGCGGCGGATTTTCTGGTTGAGATGAGTTTTTCTGCAAGCGATATCGAGGGAATGCTTTTTGAGTATGAGAGTGATTACGAGATAAATATGAATGTTTCTGAGATGTCTCGGTTGATTTATGATTATACGAAGGGTTATCCGTTTCTGGTATCCAGATTATGCAAATTAATGGATGAAAATGTAGCCGGAAGCAGGATGTTTCCGGACAAAAGCGATGTGTGGACAAAGAAAGACCTGCTGGAAGCAGTCAATATGCTGCTGCATGAGAAAAATACATTGTTTGATTCGATGATCGGGAAGCTGGAGGCATATCCGGAATTGAAGGCGATGATTCATTCATTGTTGTTCTTGGGACAAAGCATCGTTTACAATCCTGATGATGATATGATAGGAATGGCAGTGATGTTTGGTTTTGTGAAAATAGACAGCGGGTTTGTGAGGATTGCGAATCGGATTTTTGAGACACGTCTGTATAATTATTTTCTGACAACTCCACAGGTGCAGAGAAGCGGAATCTATCTGGCAGCAACGAAGGATAAGAATCAATTTGTGGAAAATGGATCTTTGAATATGCGTCTGGTTTTGGAAAAGTTTGTAAGGTATTTTGACAATTTATATGGAGATCAGGGGCAGTCATTCTATGAAGAAGACGGAAGGCGGTATTTTCTTCTGTTCCTTCGTCCTATTATCAATGGAAGTGGAAATTATTATATTGAGGCCCGAACGCGCAACAGAGAGCGGACAGATGTAATCGTTGATTACGGAGGGGAGCAGTTTATTGTAGAATTAAAAGTGTGGCGTGGTAATGCATACCATGAAAGAGGTGAAAAACAGCTATTAGATTATCTGGAACATTATCATCTGGATAAAGGCTATATGCTTAGTTTTAATTTCAATAAACAGAAAGAGATTGGTGTCAAAGAGATGAATCTAAATGGCAGGATTCTTATAGAAGCGGTGGTATAGTATAAGATAATATATTGACGAAGAAAGGGATAGTGTCAAATGATTTATGAAAAAACGGAGTCAAAAAATAGGCTCTAATGAACCTTGAAAACTGTAGATATTGATGAGTTTAGACCT
>CANSLW010000044.1 GCA_947647815.1 uncultured Dorea sp.
GCGCACACATGCAAGCATGATTCGCCTGTCAGACTGGCGATGGCTGAACTGGTATGAAAAGCAGCCAAGCGTACGTTCAGCCCACGCCATTCGCAAAACGCACCTGCGGTGCTTCATCGCTGCTACGCAGCTGTTTTTGCTCATAAGCGGGCGTTCCGTTCATCGCCAGTCTTACATGCGCACACATGCAAGCATGATTCGCCTGTCAGACTGGCGATGGCTGAACTGGTATAAGAAAATTGTAAATCCTGCATAAAAGAGTTGTAATACCTCTGATTTTTTAGTACAATGTAAACATGAGATTTTACCAAGTATAAGGAGGCACCGAGAATATGAAGGTTTACAGAACTGACGAGATCAGAAACGTAGTTCTCTTAGGACATGGGGGAAGCGGCAAGACAAGTCTTGTAGAAGCTATGGCTTATGTATCAGGAGCAACGAATCGTATGGGGAAGATCACAGACCACAATACGATCAGTGATTTTGATAAAGAGGAACAGAAGAGAGAATTTTCAATCAGTACGACCCTGGTACCAATCGAGTGGGAGAAGGCGAAGATTAATGTCCTGGATACGCCGGGGTATTTTGATTTCGTAGGCGAGGTAGAAGAAGCTGTCAGTGCGGCGGATGCGGCGGTAATCGTAGTATCTGGTAAGGCAGGTGTGGAAGTTGGAACAGAGAAGGCGTGGGAATTGTGTGATAAGTATAATCTGCCGCGTATGATCTATGTAACAGAGATGGACGTAGACGACGCAAGTTTCCGACAGGTAGTAGAAGACCTGAATGAGAGATACGGCAAGGTAATCGCACCGCATTTCCAGCCAATCAGAGAGAATGAGAAGCTGGTAGGATATGTCAATGTAATTAAGAATGCCGGCAGACGTTATACAGGCATCGGACAGAGAGAAGAATGTGAGATTCCGGATTACTGTCAGGCAAATTTAGAGACTTACCGTGAGAAGCTGTTAGAGGCGGTGGCAGAGATCAGCGACGAGTACATGGAGCGTTACTTCGCAGGAGAAGAATTCTCTGTAGAGGAGATTCGTGCGGCGATGCGTACCGAAGTTATGGAAGGAAGGATTGTTCCGGTTGCTATGGGTTCTAATGTACAGGCTCAGGGTGTTGCGAATCTGTTGTCGGATATCGTAAGATTCTTCCCGAGTCCAGACTGGAGAGAGTGTGCAGGTATCAATCGTAAGACCAATGAGATCTATGAAGCGAATTATGACTTCGCGAAAGCAAAATCTGCATATGTATTCAAGACAATGGTGGATCCGTTTATCGGAAAGTATTCATTTGTAAAGGTGTGCTCCGGTGTGTTGAAAGGTGAAGATACACTGTATAATGCAGATTCTGAGACAGATGAGAAGCTTGGAAAGATTTATACCATGGTAGGAAATAAGCCGGTAGAGGTTAAGGAGTTATTTGCAGGTGATATCGGGGCGATTGCGAAGCTTGCAAATACGAAGACGGGCGATACACTTTCTGCAAAAGCAACACCGATACTCTTTGGGAAGACAGAGTACTCCAAGCCATATACATATATGAAGTATGTGACCAAGAACAAAGGTGATGAGGATAAGGTTTCCCAGGCTCTTCAGAAGATGATGGCAGAGGATATTACCCTGAAGGCAGTGAATGACAGTGAGAACCGTCAGACACTGATCTATGGTATGGGTGACCAGCATCTTGAGATTGCTGTAAGTAAGCTGCTTGAGAGATATAAATGTGAAGTTACGTTAGAGACTCCGAAGGTTGCATTCCGTGAGACAATTAAGAAGACTTCTGACGTAGATACCAAGTATAAGAAGCAGTCCGGTGGTCATGGACAGTATGGACATGTTAAGATGAAATTTGCATCATCCGGTGATTTGGATACTCCGTACATTTTTGAAGAGACAGTAGTTGGCGGCGCGGTTCCGAAGAATTATTTCCCGGCAGTAGAGAAGGGACTTCAGGAATCCGTAATTAAGGGACCTTTGGCGGGTTATCCGGTAGTTGGAGTGAAAGCTACTCTGTATGATGGATCTTATCATCCGGTAGATTCTTCTGAGATGGCGTTCAAGACTGCGACGATTCAGGCGTTTAAGAAAGGATTTATGGAAGCAGGACCTGTACTCTTAGAGCCGATTGCTTCTATCAAAGTAGTGGTTCCGGATGATTATACCGGAGATGTTATGGGAGATCTGAACAAGCGCCGCGGACGTGTGCTGGGTATGAACCCAATTGCAGGTGGTTTCCAGGAGATTGTGGCAGATATTCCGATGACAGGTGTATTTGGATATTGTACGGTACTTCGTTCTATGACAGGCGGAAGAGGAACCTATTCTTATGAATTTGCACGCTATGAGCAGGCTCCGTCTGATGTACAGGAAGCAGAGATTGCGAAGAGGGCTGCAGAGGAATAAAATCAGCAACTTATGATGGTATTGTCAAGCAGACAGATAATATTGACAGAGTTATAAAAGATTACGAAAAGGTTAAGAATATTAAGAATAAGAAGAAAAGCCTGTAAGGGCTTTTTTTCTTATTACAAAAGTGCTATAATCTCCTTGCTGTTAAATATATGCTAAGAATTAGACAGTAAAAAAGAAAGAAATGAATGAGGATTAAAAAAATGCAGATAGTAATAATTGGAGATGGCAAGGTGGGCCATAAACTGGCGGTTCAGTTGTCAGAAGAAGATTATGATATTGTATTGATTGATCAGAATGCGGGGAAATTAAAGGAATCATTAAACCAGCTGGATGTCTTCTGTATTCCGGGTAACGGAGCTGACGCAGAGGTGCAAAAACAGGCAGATGTGGCTCATGCAGATCTGGTGATTGCCTGTGCTTCAACGGATGAGATGAACATGTTAAGCTGTCTTCTTGCCAAGCGGCTGGGAGCGAGGCATACGATTGCAAGAGTACGTAATCCGGTTTATTACCGGCAGATTGATTTGTTTCGATCCGATCTGCATCTGAGTATGGCAGTAAACCCGGAGTTTTCGGCGGCAAATGAGATTGCAAGGATTCTGCTGTTCCCGGAGGCAAGCAAAGTAGAGACATTTATGAAAGGAAGGGTAGAACTGGTAGAGCATATCCTGAAGCAGGGAAGCCCACTAGCGGGATTATCACTGGCACAGATTGACCAGAAGTTTAGGATGGATATTCTGGTATGCGCTGTGAAACGTGGAACTTCTATTTATATTCCGGATGGAGATTTTGTTCTGCAGGAAGAGGACAGGCTCCACATCGCGGCGGGGCATCACGATCTTAGATCCTTCTTTAAATCACTGGGAAAGAAGAACACGAAGATCAAGAAGGTTCTGATCTGTGGCGGAGGGAATCTCTGCTTTTATCTTGCGAACCAGCTTCTTCAGGCGGGAATGCAGGTGAAGATTATTGAACGCAATGAGCAGAAATGTGAGACTTTGTGTGAAGTGCTTCCAAAGGCTACGATTATCCAGGGAGATGCGGCCGACCATGATCTTCTTTTGGAGGAAGGGATTGCAGAGACGGACGCCGTAGTGGCTCTGACCAGCATGGATGAGGAGAATATTATTATGTCGCTCTTTGCGAAAGCACAGGGAGTGGATAAGATTGTTGCCAAAGTGAATGAGGATTCCAGAGCACAGATGGTAGAAGGGCTTGGAATTGACAGTATCGTCTCTGTGAAGTCTGCGGCGGCTGATGAGATTGTGAATTATGTAAGGGCGATGAGGAATTCTTACAGCAGTGCTAACGTAGAGACCAGTTACCGGCTGTTAGGCGGGAAAGTGGAAGCGATGGAATTCATTATAAGGAAAGAAGGCAATTTTACTAATGTTCCGCTTAAGAATCTGCCTACGAAACCAAATAATCTGATTGCCTGTATTGGAAGAAAGGGAAAAATCATTATTCCGGGTGGTGACGATCATATGGAAGTAGGGGATAGTGTAATCATAGTTACGAAAGAACATATTATTAATGATTTTACAGATATACTTGCGTAGGGGAGACATAAAAGAAGATTATGAATATGAAGATGATACGGTATATCTTGGCAAAAATGCTGGGGGTGGAAGCACTTCTGCTGTTGCTGCCAGCATTAGTGTCATTGATTTACCGGGAATTTAGCGGTGTATATTTTCTGATTCCTGCGGGAATCCTGGGTGTGATTTATCTGTTGCTTGGTATGAAGAAACCAGAGAACAGGACAATCTATGGAAAGGAAGGAATGATTGTTGTTTCAAGTGCGTGGATTCTCTGGTCATTGTTTGGGGCGCTGCCGTTTTCGCTTTCGGGCAGTATTCCAGATTATATAGACGCATTTTTTGAGACGGTTTCAGGTTTTACAACAACAGGGTCTACGATTCTTAGAGATATTGAGTCGCTTCCGCAGGGAATGTTATTCTGGCGGAGTTTTACACATTGGATCGGTGGTATGGGAGTGCTGGTGTTTGTCATGGTACTTACGACGCTGGACAAGAAGAATTCGATGTATCTGATGCGTGCGGAAGTACCGGGACCGGAAAAGGATAAGTTAGTGCCTAAGACGATGGCGACGGCAAGGATTCTTTATGGAATCTACTTTGGAATGACGGCGATAGAAGTAGTATTGCTGTTGTTCGGAGGCATGAACCTGTTTGACAGCCTGATCTTTTCATTCGGAACAGCAGGAACCGGCGGATTCGCAAATTATGCGGCGAGCGTAGGGTATTTCAACAGTGTCTATATCGATACGGTGATAACAATATTCATGATATTGTTTGGGATTAACTTTAATCTCTATTTCTTTCTGCTTATGAGAGATATCAAACCCATATGGAAGAACGAAGAATTGAAGACCTATCTCGGTATTATATTAACGGCGGCTGTATTGATTACGTTGAATATCAGTCACCTGTATACCGGCCCGTTAAAGGCATTCCGTTATGCGATATTCCAGGTGGCTTCTGTTATTACTACGACAGGATATGCGACTGCGGATTTTGTTGAATGGCCGATGTTTTCACAAAGTATCCTTATGTTTTTAATGATGGTTGGAGCCTGTGCGTCGTCTACAGGAGGCGGGATGAAAGTGTCACGTTTCTTGATGATGTTAAAATGTATCAAACGAGAGATTGTACAGCTGGTACATCCAAAGGCGGTCAGCATTATAAGGATGAACGGTAAGAAGATGGATCATGATATCTTAAGAATATTGAATGTCTATCTGATGGCGTATGTGCTGACCCTTGTGGGATCCGTACTTTTGGTATCCATTGATAATATGGACTTTGGGACAACGTTCAGTTCGGTGCTGACAACATTGAACAATATTGGTCCGGGGATTAGTACCGTGGGGCCAAATGGTAACTTTGCAGATTTTTCACCGCTGTCAAAGCTGGTATTTTGTTGTGACATGCTGGCAGGACGTTTGGAGATATTCCCGTTCCTGATGCTGTTCACGGCAACTGCATGGCAGAGAAAGTTTTGATATTTATCTGTAAAGGTGAGAATTATAGAAAAGGAGTTTATATGAATATTAAGAATAAGGTATTAATTGTATTGGCGTTACTCATAGCAGCAGGAGGATATTATTATGCGGCATTGCCTGCGTTTAATGTCCATTCTACGGACACATGGTTCTATATTGTGTTTTTCCTGATTGCCCTGGCTCTTATCTATGCGGCGCGTAAGAAATTGGGAATGAAGGAATTGAAGCAGAGTAAGGCGATGAGATTCTTTGGAATCTTGATCCTGGGACTGGGAGTCGTGTATTTGTTGGGAACTCTGCTGTCATCTCCAATTATCAATGCAAAGAAATACCAGAAGCTGCTCACAGTAAAAGAAGGGGAATTTACAGAGGATGTAGAAGAGCTCTCTTTTGATAAGATTCCGCTTCTTGATAAAGATACGGCTGAGATCCTTGGAGACCGCAAGATGGGAAGCATGGTAGATATGGTGTCTCAGTTTGAAGTGGACAGCATTTACAGCCAGATTAATTATCAGGATAACCCAGTCAGAGTATCGCCGCTTAGATATGCGAATCTGATTAAATGGTTTACCAATCGTTCCAACGGAATTCCGGCTTATATACGAATTAATATGGCAACCCAGACGACAGAACTGGTGAAATTGGAAGAAGGAATCAAGTATACGACCAGCGAGCACTTTAACCGGAATATTTACCGGCACTTGCGCTTTGCACATCCGACTTATATCTATGGGGAATTGAGCTTTGAGATTGACGAAAAAGGAATCCCTTATTGGATTGCGCCAGTGAAGAAGTTTAACATTGGACTGTTTGGCGGTGAGACTGTTGGAAAAGTGGTATTATGTAATGCTATCACAGGCGATATGAAGACCTATAATATCAAAGATGTGCCAGAGTGGGTAGACCGCGCATACTCTGCCGATCTTCTGGTTCAGTTATTTGACTACTATGGTACATTGAAGCATGGATTTTTCAATAGCATTTTAAGTCAGAAGGATTGTCTGATGACAACAGACGGATACAATTACCTGGCATTGGATGATGATGTGTGGATGTATACGGGTGTTACGTCTGTTAATGGAGATCAATCTAATGTAGGATTCGTATTGTCGAACCAGCGAACGATGGAGACGAAATATTATAAAGTAGAAGGCGCGACGGAAGCTTCTGCAATGTCTTCGGCAGAAGGACAGGTACAGAACCTGCAGTATAAGGCGACATTTCCTTTATTGCTGAATATAGCTGATGAACCGACATATTTCATCGCATTGAAAGACGATGCCGGACTGGTGAAAAAGTATGCCATGGTAAATGTGCAGAAGTATCAGATTGTTGCGATTGGCGACAGTGTAAGCCAGTGTGAAGATAATTATCTGGAATTGCTCTTTAGTAATGGTATGAAGGAAGTGGAACAGGATACACGGGAGGTTAAGAAGATTTCCGGTATGATTACGAAGATTGCTCAGGCCGTTATCGACGGGACGTCCCACTATTATATCATGGTAGAAGGCTCTGATGATATCTTCGATATCTCTGTGGTTGATTTCATAGATGTGGTGAGATGCGAGGCCGGACAGGACATAGCGATGGAATATAAAGAGGATGAAAGAGCTAACCTGGTCATGTCGCTGGAAATCAAGGGAGAGAAGGTTGAAAAAAATCTGAGTCCGGAAGATCAGACAGAAGAAACGGAAGTTGAAGAATAATGGAACTTAGTATATTATTAGCACAGCAGATTACAGCAATGTTTCTCACGATGGCAGTAGGATATGTCATCGTGAGGATAGGGCTGTTTCAGGCGGAAGACAGCAAAGTAATATCGAATGTAGTAGTCTATATCTGTTCTCCTTGTATCATCATCGATTCATTTCAGATAGACCTGACGAAAGATAAAGTGCAGGGTCTGGTTTTGGCAATCGTGGTATCGGCAGTTGTTCATCTTCTGATGATAGGTGTGACGAAGTTATTAGAAAAGCCGCTTCATATGAATAGCATTGAGAAAGCTTCTGTTATTTATACTAATTCAGGTTATCTTATCATCCCGTTGGTTCTGGCTGTTTTGGGTGAAGAATGGGTCTTTTATACGACAGCCTTTGTTGTAGTGCAGGCAATACTAATCTGGACTCATGGCGCAAGCTTAATTAGCCAGCGGCCGGAAAATAATGTGAAAAAGATTCTTTTGAATCCCAATATTATTGCGATTATAATTGGAAGCCTTTTGTTTATCACGAAAATCCGTCTTCCCATAGTTATCTCAAGCTGTGTAAGTGGATTTGGAGATATGGTCAGTGCTGCCAGTATGCTGGTGATAGGAATGGTAATTGGAAATGTGGATCTTCTGTGGATATTCCGACAGAAGAGGCCATATCTCATCTGTTTTCTCAGATTAATCGCATTTCCACTGACAGCAGTCATTGCATTTGGATTTCTTGGATGCATAGGAGTTCATGAAGATGCAGAGTACATACTTATGATTGTTCTTCTTGCGGTATCAGCGCCTGCTGCGACCATGGTTACCCAGCTGGCGCAGATCTATGACAAAGATTCCGGATACGCCAGCGTGATTAATGTAATGTCAGTAGTATTCTGCATCATTACGATGCCGCTGATGGTATTATTATATGAAGCCTTTTTCTGATATCTACCATTGACTGTTTTCTTCGATTTTGTCCAGAATCCGCTGCTTTTGATCATCCTCCAGCGGGGTTGGACAATAGTCGTTATATCCGGAAATGGAAGAGATAGAGCAAGGGATTATATTAATCTGATCATCTTTTGCCACGATCCCGTCCTGAATGGTAAATGTCTGCTGGAAGATGATGGTATCCTTGTCCGAAGGATTTGAATTACCACCAAAACAAAAGTTGCCAAGGCTATAAGCAATGTACTTATCTTTATACTTTTCTATGCCTTGCAGCACATGGGGATGATGCCCGATGACCAGATCGGCGCCTTCATCGACAGCCAGATGGGCAAGCGCTTTCTGAGTATCATTGGGAGTGTATTCCCTCTCAGCGCCCCAATGGAAATTCACAATGATTAATTGTGCTCCTGCTTCTTTTAAAGCGGAGATATTTTCCTTCACTTGATTCTTCTTTTCCATATGTTCAGCTAATTCATAGATTCCGGTCAGCCCGACTTTTACTCCCTTAATATCCAGGAGCTTTACCCGGTCGAAACCAAAAGTAGGTATACCAGCTTCTTCCAAGGCATTGATGGTGTCAGTATAACTCTGATCTCCGTAGTCTTTGCTATGATTATTCGCAAGGTTAGCAGCTTCAACAGAACTGCCGGATAGGATAGCGGCATATTCAGCAGGACCTTTAAAGGCATAGGTTTTATTCTGTCGTTGATTGGATTCTGTTAATGTTCCTTCCATGTTTACGATGGTCAGGTCATCATTTTCCAGAATAGAGCGGACATTCTGGAAGAAATAATCGGGTCCATGTATATCATAGAAAGCATTCAGACTGGTTGAACGGGCAAAATTCACGTCTGTTCCGAGTGTGCAGTCGCCAATTGAACTTATGGTAAGAGTAACTGGAGCGTTCATCAATACGGGAGTATTGGTATTGATAACTAATTCTTGGACTTCAACATGGGAAGTATCAATTTTTTCGTCTTTCTTTTGCTTGTTGGAGGTGGATTTTTTTGCCGATTCTTCCATATATTTTTTTGCAAATTTAGATCCGGCAGATATTGCTTTCTTAGCGCCGGTTATTAATAGGAATCCAACACATAAAAAAAGGAAAGCACATAACACTATACGGAGTATCTTTAATTTTTTTCGTCTGGCTCTTCTTGATCTGGCTTCTTTGATGCCGGAAGGACGTTGGCCATTATATCTGTCTTTTTTATGTGTACCCTTATATTTATCTTTCGTATCTCTGTCTTTATCCATCTCTTTTTACCATAAAAAGGCAGCTCATAAGAGCTGCCAGATGCTTTCTATAGATTAATGTAACTATTTTCCATGTTACCGCTACGCCAAATAATTACAGATTAATTCAGATAGCTGCAGCCTTCCTCATTGATGTGAGATAAGTCAGCCCTGTCCGCACTAATACTTACATAGAAATCAATACCGCACTGTGCGGAAATCTTCTTCAGCCTTTCGACAAATTCAGGCATATTGTCAAGAGAAATATCAGCGTGTTTTAAAATACCGTCGATGAAAACACATTCGATATCATGATTGGAGCTGTACATGCCGTATAAAAATCCAATATATCCGTCAATATTTGTAATAGATGTATAATCATCCATGCAAATTGTGCGGATATCAAATGCAACACTGGCAGTGTCTCTATGGGTCTTCTTAATAAATACTACATTTCCGTTACAATCTTTTACTTTGTTGTTCGCCTGTTCGATCATTTGCTGCGTCTTGCCGCTGCCTTTTGGGCCGGTTAATAAATATACCATAATAAACCTCTCCTTTATGTATCTTATTTACTGAAACTTCAGTATGGATTGCTTATAATCTATTATACACTAAAGAGAGGGAGTGAACAACTAAAATTATAACTTTTGTATAAGAAAATCTACTTGACTTATATAAGCATTCTTCATATAATAAGTAAGAAATATTGCAGAAATAGTTATGGACAGCAGATGAAGAAGAGTGATATCGCGGAATGTAAGCCTTTTCGTCTCTTTGGAGATGCGGAGGCTTTTTTTGCTATGTGACTGGCGGGAACTGTCAGTGGCAGGTACTGTAGGTACTATAGAATGCGAGAGAATATGAGAATCATTTTTAAGAAAGAGAGGAACAAAAATCATGGCTAAGATACCTTATAACCATAAGGCAATTGAGAAGAAATGGCGTGAGAACTGGGAGAAGAATCCTGTCAACGTCAAAGTGGATGAGAATGGCAAAGAGCGTCAGAAGTACTATTGCCTGGATATGTTCCCATATCCGTCAGGCAACGGACTTCACGTAGGACACTGGAGAGGATACGTAATCTCAGATGTATGGAGCAGGTACAAGCTGCAGCAGGGATATTATATTATTCATCCAATGGGATGGGATGCATTCGGCCTTCCGGCTGAGAACTATGCGATTAAGATGGGTGTGCATCCGGCAATCTCCACGGCAGAGAACGTGAAGAATATCAAGAAGCAGATCAATGAAATCGCTGCTCTATATGACTGGGACAGAGAAGTGAACACTACTGATCCTGGGTTTTATAAGTGGACCCAGTGGATTTTTGTTAAGATGTTCAAGGAAGGCCTTGCCTATGAGAAGGAGTTCCCGATTAACTGGTGTCCGTCCTGTAAGACAGGCCTTGCCAATGAAGAAGTAGTGAATGGGAAGTGTGAGCGCTGTGGCGCAGAGGTTACGAAGAAGAATCTCCGTCAGTGGATGTTGAAGATTACGGCATATGCGGAGCGTCTGCTTAATGACCTTGATAAGCTTGACTGGCCGGAGAAGGTTAAGAAGATGCAGTCTGACTGGATCGGCAAATCCTACGGTGCGGAAGTAGATTTCCCGGTAGACGGAAGAGACGAGAAGATTACCGTATATACCACCAGGCCGGATACTTTATACGGCGCAACTTTCATGGTACTGGCGCCGGAGCACGAACTGGCGAAGAGCCTTGCTACGGATGAGACAAGAGAGGCTGTTGAGAAGTATATCTTTGAGGCGTCGATGAAGTCGAACGTAGATCGTATGCAGGATAAGGAGAAGACGGGTGTATTCACAGGAAGCTATGCGATTAATCCGTTGAATGGCGAGAAGACGCCGATCTGGCTTTCCGATTATGTACTTGCTGACTATGGTACTGGTGCGATTATGTGCGTGCCTGCCCATGACGACCGTGATTTTGAATTTGCGACCAAGTTTGGTATCCCGATCATCCAGGTTATCGCGAAGGATGGGAAAGCGATTGAGAATATGACTGAGGCATATACAGAGGCCAGCGGAACCATGATTAATTCCGGAGAATGGAATGGCATGGAGTCTGCAGTCCTTAAGAAAGAAGCGCCTCATATTATAGAAGAGCGGGGAATCGGACGCGCAACCGTGAACTACAAGCTGCGTGACTGGGTATTCTCCCGTCAGCGTTACTGGGGTGAGCCGATTCCGATCGTGCATTGTCCGGACTGCAGGAATGTTCCTGTACCGGAGGAAGAACTGCCGCTTCGTCTGCCGGAGGTAGAATCCTATGAGCCGACAGGAACCGGAGAATCGCCCCTTGCCGGAATCGAGGAATGGGTGAACTGCACCTGTCCGGTGTGCGGAAAGCCTGCGAAGCGTGAGACGAACACGATGCCCCAGTGGGCAGGTTCTTCCTGGTATTTCTTAAGATATGTAGACAATCATAACGACAAAGAGCTGGTTTCCAGAGAGAAGGCAGATGCACTGCTTCCGGTAGACATGTATATCGGCGGTGTAGAGCATGCGGTACTCCATCTTCTGTATTCCCGTTTCTATACCAAGTTCTTGTGTGATATTGGTGCGATTGATTTTGACGAGCCGTTCCAGAAGTTGTTTAACCAGGGTATGATTACCGGAAAGAACGGAATCAAGATGAGTAAGTCCAAGGGAAATGTGGTATCTCCGGATGACCTGGTAAGGGACTATGGATGTGATTCCCTGCGTATGTATGAACTGTTCGTGGGACCGCCGGAACTGGATGCCGAGTGGGATGACCGCGGAATCGATGGTGTCAATCGTTTCTTGAAGCGTGTATGGAACCTTGTGATGGAGAATAAGGATGCAGACGTCAAAGCATCCAAGGCGATGATTAAAGAGCGTCACAGACTGGTGTGCGATATCACAAAGCGTCTGGAGAGCTTCAGCCTGAATACGGCGATCTCAGGTTTCATGGAGCATAATAATAACCTGATTGAGATTGCCAAGAAAGAGGGCGGCATTGATAAAGAGACATTGTCAACGATGGCCGTGCTGTTATCTCCATTTGCACCGCATATTGCAGAAGAGATCTGGGAACAGTTAGGACATGAGGGCAGTGTATTTACCGCCGGATGGCCGACCTATGACGAGGAAATGATGAAGGATGACGAGATTGAAGTCCCAGTGCAGATTAACGGCAAGACGAGAGCCGTGATCTCTGTGGCGGCAGACATCTCCAAAGAGGATGCAATTGCGGCAGGAAAGGAAGCAGTGGCTGATAAATTAACCGGAACAATCGTGAAAGAGATCTATGTTCCGAAGAAGATTATTAATATTGTGCAGAAGTAAGTGAGTTTCCCCCTTCCCGGTGGATATGCCCTGTTTGTGTGGGTGTCTGGGAGGGGGAATATGCTTTTATCTATATAGATAAGGAGGTTGAAGATGGAACTGGAAGTAAGAAAGAGAAGAGCGCAGTTACACAAGTATCAGGGAATCGGATTTGGGATTGTTATCGTCGCGGTTGTTTATCTGCTTTATATGATATTTGGCATGGATACTTATTATATGATATGGGCATTTGGCGGGGGAATCTCCTTTCTGGTGATAGTCAGTGTATTTTTGGTGTATGCATTACTGGCAGCAGCCGGTTATCTTGTCATGCGTAAGGGCAGCGTTAAGATCTCGGAGATCATGTCTGAGGAATGCGACCCGTTCCTGTATGAAGCATGTATCAGTAAGAACAGAAGAGGGCTGTATAAAGACCGGATTCTGTGCAATCTGGCGTTAGCGCAGCATTATCAGGGTGATTATGACAGAGAGTGGCAGACGCTTCAGGGAATCCATGTCCAAAAGTTAAAAGGAATATTTAAAGTCAATTATTATATCCTGCTTTGTGATCAGTATTTCAGAAGAGGAATGGGACTGCAGGTACGCGATCTGGAGGAAGCATTCCGAAGGAGTATCCGGGGAAAGAGAGATCAGAAGTATTTTGAGATGCTGTGCGCTGGAAATAATCTGACCAGAGCGCTTGAGAATGAGGATTATCCGTCCGCGTCGAAGTTTTTAGAGGAACGGTTTGATCTGAACGGCGGCATCTCTAAGACTTGGATGAGAGTACTCTATGCATTTAAGCTGGCACAGGTCGGCATAGGACTTGGAGAGAAAGAAAGCGCAAGACTTCATCTGGAATATGTTGTCTTGAAAGGAAACTGTATGTGGTGTGCCGGGGAAGCGAAGAGGATGCTTGCGGAAATGGAAGAGGGCAGTACAGATATAGTAAGTTCTGAGGATGAAAGTAATTCTGTTTCCAAATAACAAACCTCCCATCTGTGTGATCGTATTTTTCGTTTGTTATGCAATCGCACAGATGGGATTTTATATCATATCTATTCGGGCATTTTATAATCCATGCCTGGAGAGGTACAGTCTTAAGTCAAATGTTTGTCAGGATTTTGTCAGTATATGTCCTGCTTTCTTCAAGCCGCTCATAAAATTCCTGGTAAAAATCCCCGTCTGCGGCAAATGCCTTTAGATAGAACTGTCTTAACAGATACATACTCAATTTCTGTATATTTTCTCCATGTTCAAAATTCATGGCATATTCCTGAAGGTCCTTTAGATAATAGTGCCAGTCGGTAATATATTTCTCATAACGCTTGATATCAGGCGTATCAATCCATTTGCGTATCTTGATTTTACTTTTCCCTGGGGCGGGACATTCGTGCACTTGAAGAAAATATTTGAATGAATGATTTTTATAGAATCTTCCAAGAGGAAAGATTCTGCAGATTCCGGGGCGAAGAGCATGAATACTGCATCTGCCTTCGTGAAGAAAGGCACAGGAATCATTTGTGCCAGACATTTTCAGATTCGGAAGGATGATTCCATCTGCAACGTTCAACTCAAGTGATGTATTAAGTAATTCTTCGAAAGATTTATGTATTCCTGTGCACAGGCGGTGGACATCCAGAGGGTCTAAGACGATGGACGAGCCCATGCCTTCACAGCAGGAGGAACAGCCGCTGCAGCCGTTGCAGTCAGTCTTTGCCATATCGTTGCTTCCGTAAAGTTTTCCGTCAGATACTTGATTTAAGTCAATGTCTCGTAACATATATTTGCTCCTTAAAAAGTTTAATAATTTTCTCATGAATGTAAGCTCGGAAATTACAGCCGTATAGGTGGAATCAGTTTTGATTCGGATAGAAATAATTTGCGTATCGCTTGCCAGGAGGTTATACTTAGGATATCCAATAAAGTATACCCATCCGGGTATCCCGTAATGCATGCCCTGCGGGCGGGTGGACTTCGTCCAATAAAGTATAATCTACGTAGTATTTAGATGTAAATAGAAAGGAACGGATTTTATGAAATTTTTTCATCTGTCAGACTTACATATTGGAAAACAGCTTCATCACTATAGCCTGAAGGAGGATCAGGAGGCAATTCTTGGGGAGGTGGCCGATTATGCCAGAGCGCTCCATCCGGATGCGGTGGTGATTGCGGGGGATATCTATGACCGTTCCGTGCCGTCGGCGGAGGCAGTTACGGTATTTGACTGGTTCCTTACGGAATTGTCGGAGATCAATCCGGCGATTCCGGTGTTGATCATCAGTGGCAACCATGATTCAGCGGAGCGGTTAGAATACGCGTCAGGGATTCTTGGAAAACATCAGATCCATCTGGTAGGGAATGCTCCGAGAGAGAAGACGGACAGGATACGGAAGGTGATATTGAGAGATGAATATGGAGAGGTTGATTTTTATCTGCTCCCGTTTTTGAAACCGTCTTATGTAAAGAATGTGTTTGGGGAGGATGTACCGGAGACTTATACAGATGCGGTTGGGAAACTGATTGAGAGAGAGGAGATTGATTATATAAACCGGAGAAATGTACTGGTTTCTCATCAGTTTTATACGGCAGGCAGCGTACCAGATCTCGATGCCGGTGAAGATGAGAATTGTGATAATACTGCATTTTATCCAGTTACTTGCGATTCGGAGACATTTTCTGTAGGTGGTATCGAGAATGTAGATGTCAGTGTTGTGAAGAACTTTGATTATGTTGCTCTCGGCCATCTACATGGACCTCAGAATGTAACCAGCCCCTATATCCGGTATTGTGGAACTCTTCTTAAGTATTCTGTCAGCGAGTGCCAACATGAGAAGGTGCTTTCTGTGGTGACCCTTGGGGAGAAAGGGAAAGAGCCGGTTGTTGACCAGCTTTTGCTGCATCCGCTGCGCGATGTGAAGAAGAAAACGGGGAATCTAAGAGATATCATAGAGCAGGCAGCAGAAGAAGAACGGCAGGATTATGTCAGTATTACGCTGACGGATGAAGTAGATCCTTATAAACCCAAAGAGCAGCTTGAAAAAGTATATGACCATATACTGGAAGTTCGGGTGGATAATATCAGAACCCGGAATAAACTGTTGGAACTCGATGAAGAACTGACGATGAAGGATCCGATTCAGAACTTTGCCGAGTTCTATCAGGAGATGCAGGGGAAGCAGATGGAGGCAGAAGAACTTCAGATGATGCTTCAGATCTTTGACCAGATAAAGGAGGGATAATCAGTGAGACCAGTGAAACTAGTGATGTCTGCATTCGGATCATATGCGGACAAGACAGAGATTGATTTCTCAGAGGTACAGCAGGGACTCTTTCTGATTACCGGAGATACAGGGGCGGGAAAGACGACCGTGTTTGATGCAATTACATATGCCTTGTATGACCAGACGAGCGGGGGAAAACGGGATGGGAATATGATGAGGAGCCAGTATGCGTCGGAAGAGATGGACACTTATGTGGAGTATACATTTTCTTATCGGGAGGAGTTGTATACAATTCGGCGGAATCCAGAGTACATGAGGCTTGGAAAGAGACGGTATGCGGATGGTTCCCCCAGATATGTGAAAGAATCCTCGAAGGTAGAATTGATTCTTCCGGATGGAAGTGTCTATCGGGGCAAGAAGCGGGAGACAGACCAGAAGATTACCGAGATTATGGGGATGGATGTGGATCAGTTTACTCAGATTGCTATGATTGCACAGGGTGATTTCCTGAAACTGCTCCATGCAGAATCAAAAGAACGAAAGAGGATATTCTCCAGAATCTTTCAGACAAAGCTGTATTATCGTGTGCAGGAGGAACTGAAGCGGCGTGCAGGGATGCTTTATGGACAGTTAGAGGACAATCTGCGGGATGCAAGGCAGGAGATGGAGCGAGTGGAAATGATAGAGAACTCTGTTCTGTCTGATGATTTTCATTTGCCGGATCAGACATATATCGCGGAAAGTTTGGAGAAAGATATCGATGCATATAGAAAAAGATGGGATACACTAAAGAACTATGCCATGATTCCCTATGAAGAGGTAATTGAGACATTGAAGGAGATTATCCGATTAGGCAGTCTCTTAGAAAAGGAGAAGAAAAAAGAATCAGAAGTTCTTCAGAAAAGCCTCGATGAATTAAATGGAAAGAAGCGAGAAGGAGAGACATTAAACCGGTTGTTTAACGCTCTCGAGCAAGTCAGAAATCAGGAGAAGATTCTTGAGAGAAAGCAGGATGAATGTAAGGCCTGGGAATTACGGCTGCAAACAGCCCAGAAGGCGGAGAAGGTTCGGATACAGGAGAGCAGGCTGGCTAAGATTAGAAAAGAGATAGTTACAAACAAAAAAAATGTAGAAGAGATCATCAAGAGCTTAGATGCGCTGCGGATGGAGGTTCAACAACTGGGAGAAATAAAGGCAGAGAAGAGAGAAGAATTGGAGAGGCAGGAGAAAGTCTGTAAGGCAGAACTAATCAGACTGGAAGACGCGCTGCCGCAATATGACCGGCTTGAACAGCTTAAGGGGCAGTATATAAAGGAAATCAAACGGCAGAAGGAGAGGCAGAATGAGAAGGAGAGGCAGAAGAAGGAACTTGATGAATTAAAGAGTCAGAGCGAGGAAGCAAGGAAAATACAGGAAAAATATGTACAGAGCTCAGGAAAGATAGAAGGGCTGCGGCTGCAGGAGAAGCAGTTGACAGTCAGGCGCAAAGATTTGGAAAAATTAGACGGACAGCGA
>CANSLW010000045.1 GCA_947647815.1 uncultured Dorea sp.
AGCAATCCGTGAGCAGATGGACAGACTGGATGAAAAGGGAATTATTTATGATTCCTGTCCGGGAGTCAGCTCGTTCTGTGGCGCGGCGTCGGCTTTGAATCTGGAATATACTCTGCCGGACGTATCCCAAAGTGTAGTGATTACCAGGACAGAGGGAAGGACACCGGTTCCGGCGAGGGAGAGTGTAGAAGCCTTTGCCGGCCATGGAGCAACGATGGTATTATTTCTTAGTACGGGACTGCTTGGGAAATTGACAGAGCAGCTCCTTTGCGGCGGATATAAGAAAGATACTCCAGCGGCAATCGTGTATAAGGCTACGTGGCCGGAAGAAGAGACACATATCTGTACGGTGGGGACATTAGAAGAGACGGCAGAAAAGAATGGAATAGAGAAAACGGCGCTGATTATTGTAGGTGATGTAGTAGAGCATCATCATTACCAGCGTTCCAGATTATATGATCCGAATTTTACGACGGAGTATCGTAAGGCAGATGATGAAGAATGAATATAGCAATGATTAGTTTTACGGGAAATGGCAGGACACTTGCCGGGAAATTAGCAGGGATTCTGATGCTGGAAGGGCATCATGTATCCGAAGATACGAAGTGTGCCGGTGAGAAAGATTCTGTAGAATATACGCTGTCAGAATGGACCCAGGCTCAGTTTGCATGCAGAGACGCGCTCATCTTTATAGGAGCAGCAGGAATAGCAGTCCGTGCAATCGCACCTTTCGTCAGGTCAAAGGCAGAGGATCCGGCAGTCATAGTGATAGATGAAAAGGGGCGGTACTGTATACCGCTATTGTCCGGCCATATTGGCGGAGCAAATGCATTGGCAGAACTGATTGGCAGCCGAATACAGGCAGAACCAGTCATAACTACGGCTACGGATATCCGGGGAAAGTGGGCAGTAGATGTATTTGCGTCAAAAAACGGGCTGCTTATCCAGGATTTGAAGAAAATAAAAAAAATATCCGCCAGATTATTAGAAGAGCAGAAAGTGTCCATAGATTTTCAGGATACGGATATAGGGGAAGACCAGAGAGTAGCATGGATACGGGAGATGAAAGCATGTTATCCGAAAGATATTGTTCTATGGGAAGAATATACGGGCGAAGAGAAAATAGATGAACCGGATATATCAGTAGGTATCCGGTATCATCCAGAATGGATGAATACCTTATATCTGATTCCACGGACTGTTGTTGCAGGAATCGGATGTAAGAAAGGAACTTCTGCCAGTCAGATTGCGGATATGATAAACGGTATCCTTAAGAAAGAGCGGATATTTGAAGAGAGCCTGTGCTGCGTGGCGAGTATTGATCTTAAGGCGGAGGAACTAGGTCTTCATGAATATTGCAGCGCGTATGATCTTCCATTGCAGATATTTTCGGCAGAGGAATTGCAGAAGGTAGAGGGAGAATTTCAAAGTTCAGACTTTGTAAAGAAGGTTACTGGTGTAGATAATGTATGTGAGAGAAGTGCTTTGAGTGCGGGCGGGCAGAGCAGGTTACTCATAAGGAAACAGATGGGAAAAGGGGTTACGGCGGCATTTGCAGTGAAGGAATGGAGGATTCGTTTTGAATAAGATCTATGTAGTCGGGATAGGACCGGGAACTTATGAACAGATGACGGTGAAGGCGGCAGAGGTGCTGAGGGAATGCAATGTGATCGTAGGATATACGGTATATGTGGATCTTCTGCGGGAACATTTTCAGGGAAAAGAATTTCTTACAACACCGATGCGGCAGGAGGCGCGCAGATGTGAGATGGCGTTTGAAGAGGCGTTAAAAGGACGAAAAGCCGCCATAGTCTGCAGTGGGGATGCAGGAATCTATGGTATGGCGGGACTGATGTATGAGGTTGGCGCGAAATATCCGGAGGTAGAGATAGAGATTGTTCCTGGTGTTACGGCAGCTCTTGGCGGCGCGGCTGTTCTGGGAGCGCCGGTGAGCCACGACTGCTGTCTGATTAGTCTGAGCGATTTGCTGACGCCATGGGAGACCATTGAAAAGCGGATCCAGTCTGCGGCAGAAGCGGATTTTGTCATCTGTCTGTATAATCCTTCCAGTAAGAAGAGAAGTGATTATCTGAAGCGGGCATGTATTCTGATGTTGGAGTATAAGTCCAAAGATACTGTTTGCGGAATTGTGAAAAATATAGCCAGAGAAGGGGAGGAAATGCATATCCTGACTCTTGAGGAATTAAAAGATACAGGTGTGGATATGTTCTCAACTGTATTTATTGGAAATGCAGATACCAAAGTCATTGGAGGCAGGATGATTACTCCAAGAGGATATTGTTATGAGAGAGAATAAAGTGTTAATCTATGCGGGTACCACCGAAGGCAGGATGCTGGCGGAATATCTGGCACGAAAGCAGGTAAGAGTGCATGTCTGTGTGGCGACTGCCTATGGAGAGAGCCTGCTTTCAAAAGAAGGGGCGGTGACCGTCACTCATAATCGGATGAACAAGGAAGAGATGGTACAGTTTATAGAAGAATACGAGCCTGTGTATGTGATAGATGCAACCCATCCTTATGCCAGAGAAGTGACTCGGAATCTGAAGGCGGCATGTGAAAAATGCGGGGCCCCGTATCTGCGTCTGGTCCGGGAGCAGGCGCAGGTTCAGGATTGTGTCTATGTGAAAGATGTGAATGAAGCAGTAAAGTTTCTTGAAAAAACAGAAGGAAATATCATGGTTACTACTGGAAGCAAGGAGCTGGAAGCATACACAGCGCTGGCAGATTATCAGGAACGAATCTACGCGAGAGTATTGTCGGTGGGGGAAGTGGCTGCAAAGTGTGAACGCCTTGGATTTGCAGGGAGGCATTTGATCTGCATGCAGGGCCCCTTTTCTGTGGAAATGAATCTGGCAATGCTTAAGGAATTTCAGATTGATTATCTGGTTACGAAAGAATCGGGAACAGCAGGCGGCTATCCGGAGAAATGTGAGGCGGCGGCAATGGCGGGAACCAGGCTTCTGGTAATAGGAAGGCCTGTGCAGGAAGAAGGATACACATATGAAGAAGTCTGCCGGTTTTTATTGGAACGCTTACATCTGTCCGGAAGATGGAAGGTAACTCTGACAGGAACTGGAACAGGAAGTGAGGATGTATTCACCATCCAGGGACGGCGGGCGTGCCAGGAAGCGCAGCTTCTGATCGGCGCACCGAGAATGCTTAAGATGGCAGCCATAAAAGGGCAGCGCACATATACGGCTTATAAGCCGGAAGAGATTGTCCGTTATATCAAAGAGCATCCGGAATATGAGAAGGTTACGGTTGCATTATCCGGGGATACGGGATTTTACAGCGGAGCCAGAAGGCTGATGGAATGTCTGGATCATGAATCGGAGATAGATGTAAAAGTGCTGCCGGGAATCTCTTCTGTCGTGTATCTCAGCGCGAAGATGGGTGTGTCGTGGGAAGATGCCGCGCTTGTGAGTATGCACGGAAGAAGAGAGAATTTGATTTCTGTTATCCGGGGAAATAAAAAGATATTTGTTCTTGCCGGAACGGCGGAAAGCGTGCGGGGAATCTGTCGGGAGATGACAGAGTATGGATATGGGAATCTTGCGGTTACGGTCGGGGCAGATTTATCTTATGATACGGAGCTGATTCTGTCAGGTACGGCAAGAGAACTTGCGGAGTATGAGGGTGCAGATCTTGCGGTTTTGTATGTGGAGAATCCACAAGGGGGAAATTACATGGTGGTTCCCGGGATTCCGGATGATGAATTTATACGGGGAGATGTGCCTATGACGAAGGAAGAGGTGCGAAGTGTCAGCATCTCAAAGCTTCACATTAAGAAGGACTCTATTGTCTACGATGTGGGTGCAGGGACGGGTTCGATTGCCATAGAAGCGGCACTGCAGACGGAACAGGGACATGTATATGCAATTGAGAGAAATGAGACGGCGGCAGAATTAATCAGAGAGAATCAGAAGGCATTTAAGGCGGACAATCTTACGGTGATTATGGGTGAAGCACCGGAGGTAACAGCAGATCTTCCTGCGCCGGATTGTGTGTTTATCGGAGGAAGTAAAGGGCGTTTAAGGGAAATCATAGATCAGGCAGCCAGGAAAAATCCTGGTGTCAGGATAGTGGTGAATGCGATTACGCTGGAGACATTGACAGAAGTGCTGGAATGTACTAAGGTGTTGAAAGAAGAATACAGAATTCAGGATGAAGAGATTGTGCAGATTACGGTGTCTAAGGCAAGACATGCCGGCGGTTATCATATGATGAACGGACAAAATCCCATATTCATTATTAGTTTACAGTTTTCAACTATGCCGATGAAAAGAGTTTGACACCATAATATATGGAAGGAGTGATGCAGGTATGTATGTGCCGCGAATCATGATTGCTGCGCCGTCCAGTGGGACGGGGAAAACAATGGTCACTTGTGGAATCCTGCAGGCACTTAAGATGCGGGGGCTCTCTGTTTCGGCGTTCAAATGTGGACCGGATTACATTGATCCTATGTTTCACCGCAAAGTCATGGGACTTCCCAGCTATAATCTGGATACCTGGATGTGCGGCAGGGAAGGAGTACGCCGGCTTCTGTCAGGCAATGGAAAAGATATGCAGATTGCTATAATCGAGGGAGTAATGGGTTATTATGATGGTATTGGGGGGATATCAACAAGAGCAAGTTCTTATGATGTAGCAGATGCGACATCAACACCGGTAGTTTTGCTCATTGATTGTAAGGGAATCAGTGTATCAGTGGTTCCGTGGATTCAGGGATTCCTTAGATATAAAGAAGAAAGTCATATAAAAGGAGTCATTTTAAACAGGCTGTCTCCGATGATGTACAGCCGTATGAAGCAGATGATAGAAGAAGAGACAGAAGTTAAAGTATACGGGTATGTACCGGTCCTGGAAGAAGGCATGTTTGAAAACCGTTATCTGGGGCTTAAGCTTCCGCATGAGACAAAACAGTTGGAAGAGCAGCTTGTAGAACTTGGAGAGAAGCTGAGTCAGACGATTGACCTGGACGATTTGCTTGACCTGGCGCAGGATGCCGGAGAACTGTGTGGGAGTGGAAGAAACACGTGGGAGTGTCAGTCTGCTCCACCGTTTCGCGAAGACAAGAACCGAGAACTTAGGATAGGCATTGCAAGAGATCGTGCGTTCTGCTTTATGTATGAAGATAATCTCCGCCTGTTGGAAAAGTGCGGAGCAAGGCTGGTTCCATTTTCTCCGCTTACTGATACACATATGCCTGACAGACTGGACGGCCTGCTGCTGTACGGAGGATATCCGGAATTATATGCCAGAGAGCTAAGCCAGAATGATAGTATGCGACGTGAGATTAGACAGGCTGTCAGCGGGGGGCTGCCCTGCATGGCAGAATGCGGCGGGTTCATGTATCTGACGGAAAGTATTGTGGATGATAAAGGCAAGAGTTATCCGATGGCAGGTGTACTTAAGGGGAATAGTTACTATACGCCGTCATTGAGACGGTTTGGATATCTTACACTGACAGGCGGGAAAGTGTTTGGGAAAGAAGTTGGAGAGATTCCGGCGCATGAATTCCATTACTATGATTCTGAGGACTGTGGTCAGGCGTTTGCCGCAAGGAAACCGCTGTCTGAGCGGGAATGGGCATGCATGGTCAGTACAGATACACTGCTTGCAGGATATCCACATCTGCATTATTATGGGAATCCGGCTGTTGCAGAGGCATTCCTGGACGCCTGCGGCAGCATTGTTGACTGACGGCAGCGCGGCAGATGGCGATATAGAAGGTGTGGTTTGCCAGATATCAACGAGATACTGGTTAGAACAAGAAGGAAGAGAAGATATGACATTAGAGGAAATTATACAGGAAATTAAACCAGTCGATGTTCATGCGATGGAGCAGGCAGGAAGGAAGTGGAATTCTATCGCCAAGCCGCTTCATAGTCTTGGCAAATTAGAAGAGAATATTATTCGGATTGCAGGGATTAGCAGAACAGCAAATGTCCGGATTGACAGGAAAGCCTTGATTGTGATGTGTGCAGATAATGGAGTGGTGGAAGAAGGGGTGACTCAGACCGGGCAGGAAGTGACGGCTATTGTGTCGGAGAATTTCCTTGACTGTAATACCAGCGCCGCGATTATGTGTAAGAAAGCGGGTGTGGATTTATTTCCGATAGATATAGGTATGGCAAGAGATACCCGGGTTCCCGATTATAAGGTTGCATATGGAACCAGGAATATTTTTAAGGGGCCTGCAATGACGGAAGGAGAAGTACGTCAGGCTGTTATGACAGGGATTGAGGTTGTACGGCAAAGGGCAGCGGAAGGATATCAGATTCTTGCCATGGGAGAGATGGGTATCGGGAATACGACCACAAGCAGCGCTGTGGCGGCGGTACTTCTTGGCTGTCCGGTGGAAGCAATAACCGGAAGAGGCGCAGGGCTTACCGGAGAAGGACTGAGACGGAAGATTGAAGTAATCAAGAAGGCGATAGAACTTAATAAACCTGATGCAAGAATGCCATTAGAAGTACTACAGAAGGTAGGTGGGTTTGATCTTGCGGGGCTTGCAGGGATGTGCCTGGGATGCGCGTATTATCAGATTCCGGTTGTGCTGGATGGGTTTATCTCAGCGGCGGCAGCGCTGGCGGCGGTCAGGATGTGTCCGCAGGCAAGGGAATATATGATAGTTTCTCATATATCGAAAGAGCCGGGGATGGGTATGATCTTGGAAGATTTAGGCATGACGGCATCATTGACCTGTGATATGTGTCTGGGTGAGGGGACAGGGGCAGTGGCATATCTGCCGGTCTTAGAGATGGCGGCGGAAGTTTACCAGAGGATGAGTACATTTTCTGATAATCATATAGAAGAGTATGAGGAGTTAGTGTAAAGATGGTTCATACGGTGACAGGCGGAAGTGGAAGCGGCAAATCTGCTTATGCAGAAGAGTGGCTTACACAACATGGCAAAGACGGTCATCTTCTGTATATAGCGACGATGAAGCCTTTTACAGAAGAAGCGGCGGAGAAGATTGCCCGTCATCAGAGGATGCGCGCGGGAAAAAGATTCGCTGCGATAGAGTGTTATAGTGGGTTAAAGAGACTGGATGTTCCAGAGAATGCAGGCATTCTGTTGGAATGTGTATCGAATCTGACGGCAAATGAACTCTACGGTGAAGAGGGCAGGATGAAGGATTGGAGGGAAGCACTGGAAGATATTACAGGAGGCATCTGGCATCTGGCGCAGCAGACAGAATGCCTGGTTATTGTGACTAATGAGGTGAACTCGGATATCAACGGGTACAGCGAAGAGACAGAATGTTACAGGAAATTGTTAGGAATGGTTAACCAGAGGCTTGCAAAGATGTCAGACCGTGTGACGGAAGTCGTGTATGGGATTCCAGTGTCAGTAAAGAAGGATGAAGAGATTGTGGAATAGTTTTAAGATTGCGTTCTCCATGTATAGCAGGATCCCCATGCCAAAGAGTGAATGGACCGAAGAAAACATGGCATATGCTATGTGTTTTTTTCCATGGGTAGGTGCGGCAATAGGAGTGGCCACATATGGAACCTTCTGGCTGCAGGAGATGGCTTTTGAGAAGGGATTTATGTTCCATGAGTTATTTTTTACAGTGATTCTGGTTCTTATACCTGTGCTGATTACAGGAGGAATCCACATGGATGGATTTTTAGATACACAGGATGCTCTGAGTTCTTACCAGTCAAGGGAAAGAAGGCTTGAAATTCTCAAAGACCCGCATGCAGGCGCATTCGCCATAATATCTGGTATGGTGTATCTGCTGTTGTATCTGGGCATCTATTCTTCCCTGACCTGGGGGAGTGTGAGAGTGATTGGGATGAGCTTTATCCTGTCACGGACATTAAGCGGATTGTCAGTCATACTGTTTCCGCAGGCTAGGAAGAATGGGCTTGCAGCCAGGTTTTCACAGAATGCTAAGAAGCAAAGAGTCAGATGGGTATTGTCAGGCTATGTGGCGGCGCTTTGTGCGGGGTTACTGTGGATGGGGGGAATCTTAGGAGCTGCTGTAATTATTGTGGCATTTCTGGTATTCGGATACTATTATAGAATGACAATGACAAGATTCGGCGGAGTTACGGGAGACCTGGCAGGATATTTCCTGCAGGTGTGTGAACTTGCGATGGCGGCAGCGGCTGTGATTACGGATGTTGTAAGGGGGTACTCTTTAACTCTTTGATAAGATTGAATTGTTGTTCGCAGGGACAAAGAAAGTGTGGGGTTATGGTATTAATAGTAGGAGGAGCTTATCAGGGGAAACTGGATTATGCAAAGAACCAGTTTCCGGATGTGGAATGGATTGATGGTAGAGACTGTGAGGAAGAAGAGATCTTTTCCTGTGGAGGGATACATCATTTTCACATATATGTGAAGCGGTATATGAAACGGAATATCGAACAGCAGATAATTATACGCAATCCTCAGATTGTAATTGTCAGCAGTGAGATTGGATATGGGATCGTACCTGTGGACCGATTTGAAAGGGAGTACAGGGAACTGACGGGAAGGATATGTACACGGCTTGCAGGTGAAGCAAGACAGGTACATCGTGTGGTCTGCGGGATAGGAACGGTGATTAAGGGATGATGAAGATATATCTGATCCGCCATTCTATGACAGAGGGGAACCGGTGGAAACGCTATATCGGTACGACAGATGAAGAGCTGTGCCAGGAGGGGATTGAACTCATAAAAGGAAGAGAATATCCGAAAGCTCAGAGACTTTATGTAAGTCCAATGAAACGATGTCTGCAGACTGCCGAACTGATTTATCCAGGACAGGAAATGTATGTAATCGAAGAGCTGGCAGAATGTGATTTTGGAAAGTTCGAGAATAAGAATTTTCATGAATTATCAGGAGATCCAGAATATCAGCAGTGGATTGACAGTGACGGCAGCCTTCCGTTTCCAGAAGGGGAGAGCAGAGAAGAATTCGCAGAGAGAAGCCTGCAAGGATTCGAAAAAGCGATAGAAGAGTGCCGGATGGACGGGATTCAGACTGTGGTATTTGTTGTTCATGGTGGAACGATTATGAGTATTATGGAGCGGCATGCATACCCTGCGGGAGATTATTTTGATTATCAAGTTGAAAATGGAGACGGATACGAGATTGTTATCACAGATGGCAGGGAGAAGTATATCAGAAGGGATGGAGAGTGTTATGATAATAGCGGTCGGGATAACCTTAATATTTCCTGTATTAGTGGGATTCCTGTTAGATCTTCTGCTGGGGGATCCGTATTGGCTGTATCATCCGGTACGGCTGATTGGCCGTCTCATTTCTTTTCTGGAAAAAATTATTCGAAGTTGTTTTCCAAAGAATAAGACGGGGGAACATATAGGCGGTGTTCTCCTGACAGTGGCCACGGTTGGAATCAGTATGGCGGTGCCATCAGTGATTCTGTACGTTTCTTATGGTTATGCATTCTGGCTGGGAGTGTTGGTTGAAAGTTTCATGTGTTATCAGATTCTTGCGACGAAGTCTTTGAGCACTGAGAGCGACAAGGTGCGCAGGGCATTAGAAGAGGAAGGACTTCCATCGGCAAGAAAAGCGGTATCCATGATTGTCGGAAGGGATACGGAGAATCTGACGGAGGAAGGTGTGATAAAAGCAGCTGTCGAGACGGTGGCAGAGAATACTTCCGATGGTGTGATTGCTCCGCTTTTCTATCTGATGATTGGCGGAGCAGTGCTGGGATTCGGGTACAAGGCAGTCAATACCATGGATTCTATGATAGGGTACAAAAATGATACTTATATGTACTTTGGAACGGCGGCGGCAAGGCTTGATGATGTGGTGAATTTTATTCCGGCAAGACTGTCAGCATGGCTTATGCTTCTGGCTTCGATGTTTACTGGGATGGATTGGAAGAATGCCTGGAGGATTTACTGCAGAGACCGATCTAATCATAAAAGCCCCAATGCGGCACAGACTGAGTCGGTGATGGCAGGAGCATTGAGGGTATGCCTGGCGGGTGATGCATGGTATTTCGGAAAGCTGCATCGGAAACCGACAATTGGCGACCCGTTGAGGGAGATTGTGGCAGGGGACATTAAGAGAGCGCATGTGTTGTTGTATGGTACAGCAGTACTGGCGCTGGTTTTATTCGGGGTGATTAAGGTGGGCGTTCTATGCGTGTTGTTATCTTAACTTTATAAGTTGACTATAAAGAAATTGAGAAAGAGGGATTCGATGAGAGAACAGATACATGGCGGAGATATTTACCGGCACACCGGGGTGATAGATTTCTCCGTAAACAGCAATCCGTTAGGACCGCCAAAGGCCGTGTTAGACATAATCCAGAAACAGGCAGGTCTTATCGCGCATTATCCGGATATCCGGTGCGGCAGGCTTAAGAAGGCAATCAGTGAATTTGAAGGGGTGGCAGAAGAGGAAATAATCTGTGGAAACGGAGCCGCAGAGTTATTTTTTGCCGTTACGACGGCGAAAAGGCCCAGACGTGCGCTGCTGCCTGCCCCGTCTTTTGCAGAATATGAGAGGGCGCTGTATGTGTCAGGGACAGAGATTGATTATTATATGCTGGATGAAGCGAAGCAGTTTGAAGTAGGAGAAGATATTCTTGAGAGAATCCTGCCGGAAATTGATATGATGTTCTTATGCAATCCCAATAATCCGACCGGGCAGGTTACTTCCAGGGAGCTCGTGAAAAAGATTCTGGACAGATGTAGAGAATGTGATGTTTTGTTAGTTCTGGATGAGTGTTTCACAGGCTTTTTAGATGAGCCGGAGGAGTATGAGATGAAGGAATACCGGCAGAGCTATCCGAATCTTCTGATTATCAAAGCATTTACGAAGTTATTCTGTATGCCGGGACTGAGGTTAGGGTATGGAATCAGCGGGAATCAGGAATTGCTTGCGCAGATGGAAGACGTATGCCAACCCTGGAATGTGTCGGTTCTGGCACAGGAAGGGGGAGTAGCGGCGCTTGCTGACTGCAGGGAATATCTTGAGAATACCAGAGAATTTGTTACAAGAGAAAGGGCATTTCTTGTCCGGGAATTAAGGAATCTTGGCTATAGGGTGTACGGCTCTCTTGCCAATTATGTATTTTTTGAGGGAGAGGATGACTTATATGAGCGGGCGCTCAAAGCAGGTTATCTGATACGGGATTGCGGAAATTACCCAGGGCTTTCGAAAGGATATTACCGGATTGCAGTCCGGACGCAGGAAGAGAACGAGAGAATAGCGGAGTGGTTGAAACGGTTGGGAGAGGAGATTACATGGCTAAGACAATAATGATTCAGGGAACGATGTCTAATGCAGGGAAGAGTCTGATCTGCGCAGGCCTGTGCAGAATCTTTCGTCAGGATGGCTATAAGACGGCGCCGTTCAAGTCACAGAATATGGCGCTTAATTCCTACATCACGGAGCAGGGACTTGAGATGGGGAGAGCGCAGGTGGTTCAGGCAGAGGCGGCAGGTATCGTTCCGCAGGCAGAGATGAACCCTATTCTGCTCAAACCTACCAATGATACCGGATCGCAGGTAATTGTTAATGGTGAAGTTCTGGGAAACATGAGCGCAAGAGAGTACTTTGCATATAAAAAGCGGTTAATACCGGATATTCTGACGGCGTTTCATAAGCTGGAAGAAGAATATGATATTATTGTGATAGAGGGTGCCGGAAGCCCGGCGGAGATTAACCTGAAGCAGGATGATATCGTGAATATGGGAATGGCGAAGATGGCAAATGCACCGGTGCTTCTGGTTGGAGATATTGACAGAGGAGGAGTATTTGCACAACTTCTTGGGACGCTGATGCTGTTGGAGGAAGATGAGAAGAAGCTGGTGAAAGGGCTGATCATCAATAAATTCCGTGGAGATAAGACGATTTTAGATCCTGGAATCGTTATGATTGAGGAGCGTTGTGGTATTCCGGTGGCAGGCGTCGTACCTTATATGCAGATAGAGATTGAAGACGAAGACAGTCTGACAGAGAGGTTTGACGGACAGATGAAGAAAGGACTGCTGGATATCGCTGTTATCCGTCTGCCGAGAATATCGAATTTTACAGATTTTCTCCTGTTGGAGAATACGGAAGGAGTGTCTCTGCGATATGTAAAAGACAGGGGTGAATTGGGAACCCCGGATATGATTCTTATTCCCGGAACGAAAAATACGATGGGAGATCTGCTGTGGATGCGGCAAAACGGGCTGGAAGCAGCGGTATTAAAAGCTGCTGACAGAGGCTGTGTGGTATGGGGGATCTGCGGAGGTTATCAGATGTTAGGCGAGCAGATTCGTGATCCGGAATCCATTGAAGAAGGCGGAACCATGAAAGGGATGGGGCTTCTGCCGGTGGAGACTACATTCTGCAGACAGAAGACACGGACACAGATACAGGGGGTATTCAGGCAGGTGGAAGGTGCGCTGGCAGACCTGGAAGGGATATCCTTCGAAGGATATGAGATTCATATGGGAGAGACGAGAATCCTAAGACAATCTTATTATATGAGCGATATCTACGATTCGGTTGAGAAGAGATCCAGCCGGGACGGCATTTGCAGAGGAAATATATATGGAACCTATATCCATGGAATCTTCGACAAAGAAGAGGTTATTCGTGGAGTGACGGCAGCATTGGCAAAGCATAAAGGAATCGAATCAGAATATCTGGAAGAAATGCTTGCCAACGGCATGGATCTGAGGGAATTCAAAGAACGGCAGTATGATATGCTGGCAGACAATCTCAGGCAGCATCTGGATATGAAGAGGATCTATGAGATTATGGGGTAAGGTATGAAGAATAAGATTAAAATAGAGATAGAGAAGGTTCTGCCTTCGGAGATAGAGAAGAGAAGTTTTGAGATTATAGCAGAAGAATTAGAACGTGAAGGCATCCTGCTGCCTAAGGAACAGGCTCCGATTATTCAGAGATGTATTCACACGAGCGCTGATTTTGACTATGCAAGGAATCTGATATTCTCGGAGACGGCAGTTCAGAAGGCAAAGGAGGCAATTCGTAATGGAGCGTCTATTGTGACAGATACGCAGATGGGGTTCTCCGGGATTAATAAAAAGCGGCTAAAGGATTATGGCGGCAGGGTTTATTGCTTTATGTCAGACGAGGATGTGGCAGAAGAGGCGGGGAAAAACGGCACCACAAGGGCGGTTGCCAGCATGGAAAAAGCATGCGGCCTGGATGAACGGCTGATATTTGCAATAGGGAATGCGCCGACAGCCTTGATTCGCCTGTATGAGTTGATTCAAGAAGGAAGGGTGAGGCCTGAACTGGTAATCGGAGTACCAGTAGGATTTGTGAATGTTGTACAGTCCAAGGAACTTATATTGTCGCTTGAGGATATACCATATATCGTGGCGAGAGGGCGCAAAGGCGGGAGTAATATTGCAGCATGCATCTGTAATGCACTGCTGTATGCCTTGTGATGTAACGCGGTTGTTTTAGACCTCTTATTCTAAATTAGATAATAGTAAAATATAGTGGCAGAACGAAACGTTTACTGTTATTTACGAAAGAAAAGAGGAGGTCGAAATGAAATGATATACGGCTATGTACGAGTAAGTACCAGAGAACAGAACGAGGCCCGGCAGATGAGGGCAATGCACCAGATTAAGGTGCCTGAAGAGAATATTTATATGGATAAGCAGTCAGGGAAGGATTTTCAAAGGCCAAGGTATAATCAGATGGTCAAAAGGTTAAAAGAAGATGACGTTATCTATGTAAAGAGTATAGACCGTCTTGGGAGAAATTACGAGGAGATACTGGAACAGTGGAGATATCTTACAAAAGAGAAGAAGGTGGATATCGTAGTACTTGATATGGAACTTCTGGATACTAGGCGGGGCAAGGATCTGATGGGGACATTCTTAAGTGATGTTGTCTTGCAGGTGTTATCTTTTGTAGCGGAAAATGAACGGAAGAATATCAGGGAGCGGCAAAAGGAAGGAATCGAGGCGGCGAAGATGCGGGGCGTACAGTTCGGACGGCCTAAGCGGAACCTGCCTGATAATTTTGAACAGGTATGCTGCCGTTGGAAAAATGGTGAGATTCCAGGCAAGGAAGCAGCCCGTCTCTGCGGAATGCCGATTTCGACATTCTATGGAAGGGCAAGAGAGATGGAAGTATTATGTTGAAATTAATCTTTTATTCCTGTGAAGTAACGAGCCATGTGGACATGCCGGCGCATGTACATTTGGCGGCTGCCACGGGAGCATTGATTGAAAGGAAGGGAAGAATATGGTTATTGCACTAATCTTATCCGGTGGGACAGGGGCCAGGCTTGGCGCTGATATTCCCAAGCAATATATAGAAGTGGACAGTAAGCCGATTATTGTTTATAGTATAGAGAAGTTATCTTGTCATGAGAAGATTGATGCAATCCAGATTGTTGCAGATCCGATGTGGCAGGAGCAGATAAGAGCCTGGCTGGACGCAGGCGGATACGACAGGAAATTCAAAGGGTTCTCGCTGCCCGGCGAGAACCGGCAATTATCCATCCTGCATGGTCTGGAAGACATCCGGCAATATGCGGAGGATACAGACTATGTCTTTATCCATGATGCCGCACGTCCGTTGCTGTCAGAGAAGCAGATTACGGACTGTATAGAAGGAGCAGCAGGACATGACGGGGTTCTTCCCGTACTTCCGATGAAGGATACGGTCTATTTCAGCCGGGATGGAAAGAAGATTACTGCGTTATTGGACCGGAGTGATATATACGCGGGACAGGCGCCTGAGATGTTTCGAATTGGAACTTACTACGAAGCAAATTGCCGGTTGCTGCCTGACCGGATATTGAATATCAATGGTTCTACGGAACCGGCAATTCTGGCAGGGATGGATGTGGCGATGATTCCCGGTGATGAAAGGAATTTTAAGATTACAACAAAAGCAGATCTGGAGAGATTTTGCAAGCTGAATAGGGCGGAGAATTGATGTATCCGTACAGAGTATAGAGATAATAACAGGAGATTATAGATATGAAAGCTTGGGTTTTACATGGTATAGGTGATATTAGATATGAGACAGTAGAAGAACCTGTCCTGCAGGATAAAGAGGTGCTGGTAGCGGTAAAAGCTGCCGGTATCTGTGGTTCGGATATTCCGAGAATCTATCAGAGTGGGGCTTACCATCATCCTCTGATTCCGGGGCATGAGTTTTCGGGCGTGGTGGTAAGAACAGGGGTTTTGGCAGATAGATCCTGGCAGGGGCGGCGTGTAGGTATCTTTCCGTTGATTCCGTGTAAGAAATGTGCGCCCTGTCAGCAGAAACAGTACGAGATGTGCAGGAATTATAGTTATCTTGGTTCGCGCAGGGATGGAGGATTTGCAGAGTATGTGGCAGTCCCGGAAGAGAATTTGATACCTTTGCCAGATAATGTGTCTTTTGAAGAGGCGGCGATGCTGGAACCAATGGCAGTGGCTGTACATGCTATGAGACGTATTGGGGTTCAGGTATCTGACAGAATCGCAATCTGTGGTGTTGGAACTATTGGTTTGGTGTTATTCATGTTCCTCAGGGAAGCCGGGATGAAGAATATCTTTGTGTTTGGAAATAAAGAATTCCAGAAGCAGACCCTTATGAGAATGGGGCTTTCTGAAGATTTTTACTGTGATATCAGGGAAAATGATACCAATCAATGGCTGATGGAACGAACCAACGGCATAGGTGTGGATGTGTTTTTTGAGTGTGTCGGCAAGAATGATACCCTGATACAGGCCATAAATCAGACAACATTTGCAGGGAAGATTATGCTGGTCGGGAATCCGTTGGGTGATATGAATCTGGAGAAAGCGGTGTATTGGAAGATTCTTAGGAATCAGTTAACAGTGAAAGGTACGTGGAATTCTACATTTACTCATGAATTGTCAGATGACTGGCATTATGTACTTAAGCGCCTGGAGCACAGGAGAATTATTCCGACAGGATTGATTACCCACCGGTTTGAGCAGAAAGAATTGGAACGAGGATTCCATATTATGCGGGATAAGGCAGAGGATTATATAAAAATAATCTCTATATATAGATAAATAGAAAAAATATTTGCACAGATTGACATTTTCTATAATATATGATAAATTATTATTATGAAAATAAAAAAATAAAAACTGCAAAACCAAAGTTAGATAGGATGATGCATGTATGGCAAGACATGGAGCAGTAATCGTTGCGGCAGGCATGTCCACAAGAATGGGCGATTTTAAGCAGTTGATGAAGATTGGTGACATGACCCTTGTTGAGAGAGTTGTTGTGAATTTTCAAAGGGCAGGTATCAAGGATATTGTTGTTGTGACCGGATATCAGGCAGAACGGGTAGAGAAGACGCTTCATCATTTTGGGGTTACATTTTTAAAAAATGAAGATTATAAGACTACACAGATGATGGATTCGGCGAAAATAGGCCTTGCATATCTAAGAGACAGGTGTGATCAGGTGTTTTTCTGTCCGGTAGATGTACCTTTGTTTAAGGAGAAAACTGTCCGGAGCATGCGGGAGCAGGAGGGACAAGTTGTCTATCCTGTATGTCAGGAACATCTGGGACATCCGGTTCGAATAGGTTCTTCATTGATTCCTTCTATATTGGCTTATCTGGGAGACAATGGATTGAAGGGAGCGCTGGATTCGCTGAGGACAGACAGAGTGTATCTGCCGGTGAAGGACGAAGGAATATTGATAGATGTAGATACGCAGGAAGATTATCAGCATCTGTTAGAACTGCACAATACAGAACTTATGCGGCCTCAGATCAAGGTACGGCTTACCGGACAGAAGCCATTTTTTGGCCCGGGAATGGTAACTTTATTAAGAGAGATTAACAGTACGGAATCCGTAAGAGAAGCATGTGCAAAGACCGGAATTTCTTACAGTAAAGCATGGACAATGATTCATACTGCTGAAGATGAGCTGGGGTATAAGGTTGTAGAACGTCAGCCGGGAGGGAGAAACGGCGGTGCGGCGTATGTGACCCAGAAGGGGAAGAAATTGCTGCGTTTATTCATAGAATATGAAGCGCGGATGGAAGATGCGGCAAGACAGATATATCAGGATATTTTTTTTGATAGCGATTTGTTTTAGGAAAATAAACGTTTTACAATCGCAGCGAATTGTTTTGAAAAAATAATCGTATACGGGAGGGAATAAAAGTGAAATTAATGAGAACAGAGGAAGCGGTTGGACAGGTTCTGTGTCATGATATTACGCAGATTATTAAGGGTGTGACAAAGGATGCGGTTTTCCGCAAAGGGCATGTAATCC
>CANSLW010000046.1 GCA_947647815.1 uncultured Dorea sp.
GGAGATGCTCTGGTGGATGGGCTTTCGGACGCGGGTTCAACTCCCGCCAGGTCCATTGAAAAAGTGCCGTGTTTACGGCACTTTTTCTGTATATATTAGTTAAACAAAATAGGCGTATTATATAATATTTTTTGAAAGAAATGCATACATTGAGAAAAGAGTATTGGACAAGAGGTAACAAAGAGAGTGAATAAATATCACAAAGAGAACAAATCTTCTTTTTGGGGGATGAAAGATAACAGACCGTTCTGGTATGGCATGCTGATTATCATCTGCCTTTTAATTATAGGAGGATTATTATCAGCATTAACATATCATGAAGAAGGATTATTTGAATCAATCAAGATAAAAAAAACGAAAGAAGATAAAGGACAACAGCAGAGTCAGGAACTGTCAGTCAATAATCCCAATATACGAGTATTGATTATGACAAATGGGTATGCCAATATCGTACATCCAGGTGTAGAAATATCGGCAGAGCAGGGCTTGGTAATTGAGTCCGGCAATGACAGCCAGGAAGTGGGAGCAGGACAGCCGGTTCCGATAGCTCCGGATGACGCCAGATTTCAAAATGGAAATATCAGGATTAGTGCAAAAGACGGAGGAGAGGTGAATCTGAATAGTATTCAGAGAGGCTATGGGACGCCGTCTTATGCAGGGATACTGGAACTTCGGACGACAGCGGAAGGGATTGTGGTAATCAATGAGTTGCCGGTGGAAACCTATCTGTGTAAGGTTGTGCCGAGTGAAATGCCGGCTTCTTATGAGTTGGAAGCGTTGAAGGCGCAGGCAGTATGCGCGAGAAGTTATGCTTACATGCAGATGCAGGAGTATGGATACCCAGAGTATGAGGCACATGTGAATGACAGTACTGATTATCAGGTATATGGTAATTCCCAAGTGCAAGAAGCAACGAACCAGGCAGTGTCCGAGACGGCAGGTCAGGTAGTCCGCTATCAGGGACAGATTGCGACTACATATTATTATTCTACTTCTTGCGGAAAGACGACGGGACTGGAAGCATGGGGCACAGAGCCAAATGAGAGTAATCAGTATCTGCGGTCAATAGAAGTGAAGGATGAAGAAGGAGATTATGAAGCAGGGCTTCCGTGGTATCGATGGGAGGCAAGGATTCCGGCAGGCACACTGTCAAATCTGATTGGTGCGAATACGGGTGCAGATATAGGAATGATTCATAATGTTGAAGTTACAAAGACAGGGGAAAGTGGAATCGCGCTTCAGATCTGTGCTACAGGGGAGAAAGGTTCTGTGACTGTGGATACGGAGAATAAGATTCGGAGGGCTCTTGGTGGAAATGGATATGAGATTATAAAACAGGATGGTTCAAACGTGGCAAGTTCCACACTGCTGCCAAGTGCATTTTTTACGATTCGGAAAGAGGGGGATCTCTTCATTCTGTCTGGCGGAGGATTCGGACATGGAATCGGAATGAGCCAGAATGGGGCTAATGAGATGGCAAAAAAAGGTAAGAATTATATTGATATTCTTACGTTGTTTTATCAAGATGTGACGATTGAAGCCGGAGAAGGATAGACTCCGGCTTATTTACCTCATTTGATATTTGGCATTATCTTCTTCGAAATACTGGACTTGTGTCTTGAGTGATGCGAGGGCGGATTCGGACAGGCTGCCAATTAAGGCAGTCATATCAGTTTTTATCTTTGCCGGATTGCAGGGGACTTCCAGTGCGAAGTCGCTGTAAGCCCGGATTTTGTTAAAATACAGACAGGTATCCGCATCTTCGCTGGCTCTGCGGCACATATGATACATCATAACACAGTCTGTTGCATCAATGTCCATGCATTCTTTACAAATCCATTTGCCGAGATAATAGTGAGTATGTTCAATCTGATAGAGAAAGCCAGGGGATTTTAATAATTGTTCTGTTAACATAGCAATACCTCCATGTATGTGTTCCCGAAAATGTAATCTATTATTTTTGCATCAGATATCCTCAGTACACAAAGGATACTTCATATACTGAGGATAACAAAAACGGAGACAAAAAACAAGATAAACTCGATATCTGGTTGTTAAACAATCTCTGTTTTCCTAAGCACCTGGTAACAGATGCCGGCCATGACCAGAGAGATAGCGGTCAGTGTGAGTATCCCAAGGAATGGATTATTGCTTGAGATTCCCATGACAGCCAGGAAAATATCAATCAGCCTGCTGATGAATCCTGGGTAGACGGAGGTAACTGCCGTAGATACCAGGAATACAGGAGATACTCCCAGACCAATAACCGGAAGAGCAATACAATAAAGGGTCCGGAATTTCTTAGGAAGCCTGCAATAGATTCCTGCAATCAGAATTCCTACAGAGAACAGGAGTTCATTTATCAATAATGCCAGTAAGAAATTAGCGGCGGTCAGGGCGGCAGGATGGCTCTTCATGGCGCCGGGATAGAATGTCTGAATGATGCTGAAAGTGTTAAGCGGTGTGCTGTCTGCGGAGATTAGTCCGGTCATTTGGCTTATGAACAGGATAACGAGGTCAAGCAGGGTGCACAGGAAACTTATTATTACGGTTACACAGGCAGTACTCTTGAAGAAATCTTTTCTGGAAATACTGTTTAGAACAGCCATCTGGCAGTGTTCCTTGTACATACCGATTCCGACAGCCAGACAAAAAATAGCACATGTAATTCCGGTTCCGTTCAGGGAGATGTTTACATCTTCATATATAAAGGATATGGTGCCTGAGCAAATAGTGAGCAGAAATATAATGCCTGCAAAGACGGAATAGCTGATGATCAGGTCTTTTAGTTGAAATTTTAATAGTTTTCTCATTATAATACCTCTTTTTCTTTTTATGATGAAAATATCTAACGGGCAGTATCAGTTAACTGGATGAATAATTTCTGTAGATCCATCCGGGAGATCTCAAGGCCATCCGGAAGATCAGGATCTGGAATGCCCGTAATATAGGCGCTTTTGAGTCCGCCTAAAGTATCTATGCCGATGACATCGTGGCTGCGTATGTAGGAATCTATCTGTGATGCCGGGCCGCTGATACAATAACCATTCTCAAGCAGGCTTTCTAAGGACTCATTCCGTATAATCTCGCCCTTTTTAATCACGATGACCTGTTCTATGATATTCGCCACCTCTTCGATCAGGTGGGTTGAGATAACAGCTGTAAATGGATGTTCTGCATATTTTTCAATCAGAATCTTATAGAATAGATCACGATGATAGGCGTCCAGGCCGAGAACTGGTTCATCAAGGAACACAAAGGGCACATTTACAGACAGGGCGACGATATCCCGGAATATTGACTGATAGCCGGTGGAGAGGCTTTTGATCTTCTTTTTCACCGGAAGTTCAAAGAGCCTGGAAAGTTCGTTCGCATAATCCATGTCAAAATCAGGATAGAACTCCCGGCTCCACTTGAATGCGCTCTTCACTGTCATGCTTTCCGGATATAGATTGTTCTCATTGGCAAGAAAGCAGGAGGCAAGAGCCGTACTATTCTCCATGAGTGAGCAGCCGTCCAGGGTAATAGTGCCGCTGTCCGGAAACAGACGGTTGTTGATAATGTTCAGGAGCGTAGATTTGCCGGCTCCGTTCCTGCCGAGCAGGCCGTAGATAGTATGCTCTTCAAACTGAAGATTCACATGGGATAAGGCCTGTGTGTTCTTAAATGCTTTGGATACGTCGTTTACTTCGATTCTGCTCATTGTACAAAACCCCTTTCTATCATGGCAATAATCTCCTCGCTGGTGATACCCAGTCTCTTTGCTTCATCGACCAGTTTGCTTATGTAATTGTCATAGAACTGATCCTGTCTCTTTTTCTGTAGTTTTCTTACGGCTCCATCTGCGACAAACATGCCGACCCCCCTCTTCTTAAATACGATTCCTTCATCCACCAACAGATTGATTCCTTTAAGCGCTGTGGCGGGATTAATCTTATAAGTAACAGAAAATTCTGTAATAGAAGGAATCTGGCTTTCTTCAGGAAATGCCCCTGTTAAGATTCCGTCTTCAATTCCTTCTGCAATCTGGATAAAGATAGGTTTGTCTTGATCAAGGTCAAGTTTCATTGAAATCCTCCTTGCTCTGGTTCACTGCTTGTATGGTTAATTAGTTGAGTAACTAACTATAAGGGTATTAAAGCATAGAATCTGAGGAATGTCAAGAAGAAAACAGAGGAATTGGTAAGTCAGTGCACTAGCCGCCAGAACAGATGTAAAAGACCGGCGCCAACGATAATGGAGAGGATGTATAGAGCAATTCCGACGTTGTTTCCTAATATCCCTGCAATATCTCTGAAGACAACCTGCCCCATAGGATAATATGGACTGATGTAGAACATATTAATCTTCCCGTATGGATGAAAAGCAAGATTGAACAGCGTTGCGATCAGGCAGCAGGAAAGAAAGAGACAGGTGCATTTCCCGAATCCTTTCCATGAGTAGTCGGATTTCCCGGCAAAACCAGTATAGATTCCGATCATAATCAGAAGAATATGCCATGCAAAGGAATGGATGGTAAGCGGCTGATAACTGTAATGCATGCCGGAAGTGTCGAAGAAGGTGAAGACGCCTCCTAAGAGACCGAAGTCCATAAGAAAAGTAAGGAGTATACTGCGTATCTTTGAACATGCATCCCATGGAAGCAGCAGGCAGATATACATGGGAATACTGCATAACTGGAAGGGAAAGTACCACCAGATATAGGTTCCGTTACTTACAAGGAAGGTCAGACAGTATTGTTTCCAGATTTCGCTGAAAAGCATAACAAGACCGCAGTAAAGAAAGAAATTTTTATATTTTATGCTATGTTTTTTCATAGAATCACCCAGTATTTATATGTTCAATATGTGTTTGATGGGCGGACATTACATGTCCGATAAGGTATACCCATTCGGGCATCCCGTAATGCATATGCTTCGCATGGGCGGACATTACATGTCCGATAAGGTATTATTACATGGAATTACATTTATTATACACCTCCTGGAAGAAATATGCTATAATTACAAAATGTGCGCTATATGTGCCGTATGTGCTATAAAATTTGTTACGAGGTGATAAAGGATGAAAACAAAGAATGCATTCATGTTGATTCTTACGGCTTTCATCTGGGGAACGGCATTTGTTGCCCAGAGTGTGGGGATGGACTATCTTGGACCATTTACATTTAACGGGGTCAGAAGTATCATCGGAGGAGTTGCGCTGCTTCCGTGCATCTGGATTCTTCAGATGATAAATGGAAAGAGCAATCAAGAAAAGGAAGAGAAAGACAACAAGAGTGAAGTGATGACGGATTCTTCCGGAAATAAGAAGAAAGACCTGGTATTCGGGGGAATTGCGTGTGGATTGCTGCTGTTTGCCGCAAGCAGCCTGCAGCAGATGGGGATTCAGTATACCACAGCAGGGAAAGCGGGCTTCATCACAGCGTTTTATATCGTGATTGTGCCTGTTCTGGGTATCTTTCTCCGGAAAAAAATCGGTTGGAAGGTATGGATTGCGGTTGCCATAGCATTGGCAGGCTTATATTTCCTATGTATTACGGAGCGGTTTACGATAGGTAAGGGGGATGTCCTGATCTTTGTGTGTGCGTTGGTGTTCTCCCTTCATATTCTTGTGATTGATTATTTCTCGCCCAAAGTTGACGGGGTGAAGATGTCCTGTATCCAGTTCTTCGTATGCGGGATTGCATCTTTGCCGTTTATGTTCATTCTGGAGACGCCGACGACTGGAGCGATGCTGGCAGGCTGGATGCCCCTTCTGTATGCAGGTGTGCTATCCTGCGGCGTGGCTTATACCTTGCAGATCATAGGTCAGAAGAACGTGAATCCTGCGATTGCATCCCTGATTTTAAGCCTGGAATCCTGTTTTTCCGTATTGGCGGGATGGATTGTGTTGGGAGAAAGGTTGTCTATGCGGGAGTCCATAGGGTGTGTTTTGATGTTTGCGGCTATCATACTGGCTCAATTGCCAGAAAAGAATTAATAGGAGGTTAAAGCAGATGAGATTTGTAATCCAGAGAGTATTAGAAAGCGAAGTGAAAGTAGACGGGGAGACCCTTGGCAAGATTGGACGAGGCTTCATGGTTCTGATAGGGGTCTGTGATTCCGATACGAAAGAGATTGCTGATAAGATGGTAAAGAAGATGCTGGGACTGCGTATCTTCGAGGATGAACAGGGGAAGACCAACCTGTCTCTTGAGACAGTTGGCGGAGAATTGCTGCTGGTTTCGCAGTTTACCCTGTATGCGAATTGCAAGAAGGGAAACAGGCCGAGTTTTATAGAAGCCGGTGCGCCGGATATGGCGGAAGAGATGTATGAGTATATAATCGGAAAATGTAAAGAACAGGTTCAGGTAGTGGAACGGGGACAGTTCGGTGCAGATATGAAAGTCAGCCTGGTGAATGACGGGCCGTTTACGATTATACTGGATTCGGACACCTTGTAAGGAGGAATATGAAAGTGAAAACGAAGGCATTTAAAGCCGCGCTGCCTTATACGCTGCCGATTTGCGTTGGGTTTCTTTTCCTGGGAATGTCTTATGGTTTCTTAATGAGGAGCAAGGGTTTTTCTTTTATCTATCCGATGTTCATGAGTATGTTGATCTTTGCCGGTTCTATGGAATTCGTCACGGTGGAACTGCTATTGTCAACATTCAATCCGCTGCATGCCTTTATCCTGACTCTGATGGTTAATGCGAGACATTTGTTTTACGGGATATCTATGTTGGAAAAATATAAGAATACTGGGTGGAAGAAGCCCTATCTGATCTTTGGGATGTGCGATGAATCATTTACAATTAACTGTGCCGTGACGCCGCCGGACGATGTTGATAAAGGATGGTTCATGCTCTTTGTCACATTGCTGAATCAGATCTACTGGGTAACCGGAGCGACGATGGGCGCGCTGCTGGGATATGTGATTCATTTTGATACGACGGGAATAGAATTTGTCATGACGGCGTTATTTGTCGTGATGTTTATCAATCAGTGGGAAGAAGCAAGAGACCATCGTCCTGCGCTGGTGGGGCTTGGCTGTTCGCTTCTCTGTCTGGCAGTATTTGGAAGCCAGAACTTTATTATACCGGCGATGGCTCTGATCATACTTTGTTTCTCTGTTACAAAAAGAAGAAGGGATAAGGAGGCTTTGTCATGACGGTTACGCAGAGTGTAGTCACAATTCTGGTGGTGGTATTGGGAACCATGGTGACAAGGTTTCTTCCGTTCTTTATATTTCCGGAAGGTAAGAAACCTCCGTCTTATATTACATATCTGGGGAGTGTTCTGCCATATGCGGTGATTGGGCTTTTGGTCGTATATTGCCTGAAAGATGCTGCTGGAGGAGGGAACTTTGCCATACCGGAGATCATTTCTATCTTATTTATTGTGATTCTCCATAAGTGGAAGAAGAATACGCTGCTCAGTATCGGGGCGGGAACGGTTCTCTATATGTTCCTGGTGCAGGTCTGCTTCTGAAAAGCAGGGATGCAGAGGGCAGCCGTTGATATGATTCGGTTCGTTTACCGGGAATGATGTGGGAATAAAAAATGAATGGTTTATGTCTGAAGCGTCTGCATATAAAAGCAGGCGCTTTTTGTCATAGCATTAGAAGTGACAGACTCTATAACTGAACTGTTTCTGCGTCTTTTTGTTAGTTCTTATATCTAATTAATTATTTATAAAAATTTTCATATTAAATGTTAAATAATCATAAAAATATTGACTTTTATAGATGATATGCATAATATAATGATTAGTTATCTAATGATTATGAGAATTAGGAAAAGGACTTGAGAATTAGAAAGGAGGAGCGTTATGAAGAATATAGAGGATGCATCGATCTTTATGATGATGCATCAGATTATGCATCTGAGCAGATACCATGCAGTCAGAAGGATGGAGGATATGGATTTGAATCCAAGCCAGGCTGGGATTCTGTTTATCCTGAATTGTGAGGGGCAGCTTTCAGGACGCCAGTTAGCGGAGAAGATTGGGATTACTCCGCCGTCTATGACAGTTGCGCTTAAGAAACTAGAAGAGAAGGGATATGTGATAAAAGAGCCGGATGCAAAGGATCAGAGAATCATCCGTGTCGGTCTTTCTGAAATGGGAACAGAGTGTATTGAGAGATTGAAGCATATTATGGAAGAGATGGAGGAATTGTTGTATCAGGGATTTTCTGTGGAAGAGAGACTGTTGTTCCGAAGGCTTACCATGGAGATGAGAAAGAATATGCTGGAATCTAAGGATTTCCGGGGGATGGATTTTCAGACAATTATTAAGAAAACAGTCGCTCCTATGCGGCATGAGTTTTAGATGCTGCCGCATACAGAAAGGTTTGCCGGTGGCAGGCTTTCACTATGGCGGTTTATAAGGTATCAGAGCAGGAAGAGAAAGGAGAGATGATACAATATGCGAAAACTATTCAAATTCTTAAAACCACATGCCGGTGCAGTGCTGGCAATCCTGTGCGTATTGATCGTGCAGGCATATTGTGACTTGTCACTGCCGACATATACATCGGATATTGTCAATGTGGGTATCCAACAGAAAGGAATTGATGAGAAGATACCTCTGGTAATAGAAGAGGAAGACTTGAACCATCTTCTATTGTTCGTGCCTTCAGATAAGAAAGAAGCAGTAGAAGAGGCCTATGAGATCAGTTTCGGTCCTTCTAAGTCATATGCGTATGAAGAGGAGAAACGGAAATCGGCTGTTCTGGAATTATCGGAATCTGTGAGAAAAGATGAGGATAAGATGGAAGAACTTTCCGACATTCTGGGGAAACCAATGCTCCTGTGTGCCGGATTCGATTCTGGAAGTGAGTCTGCCGTAGAGATGGAGACGCAGATGAAGGAGCAGATGCGGACACAGATGGAGACACAGATGCAGGCACAGATGGGAGGTATGGAGGCGCCGGAAGATCTGGAGATGCCAGAGCAGCCAGAAGGCAGTCAGATGCCAAAGCAGTTGGAAGACATAGAGCAGCCAGAACAGTCAGACGATCTGCAGATATTAGAGCAATTGGATGGCCAGACGATTTCAGATAGTGAGAATACAGAGATGCCGCAGCAGCTGCGTGAGCGTGTGGAAGTACAGACGCCGGATCTCAGTCAGATGACGATCTATGAGATATTCGGGATGATGGAGGGTTCCCAGAGAGAGGCTGTCGTGGCAGAGATAGAGGAACAGTTCTCCGCCATGCCTGAGACGATGATCGAGCAGTCGGCGTCTGTCTATATCCAGGGTGTTTATGAGAAATTAGGAATCAATATGGATCAGAAAGAAACCCGGTATATCTTAAGTACAGGTGTGAAGATGCTTGCGCTGGCAGCTCTTGGCATGACGGCAAGTATTCTGGTAGGGCTGCTCGCATCCCGGGTGGGTGCGAAGGTAGGACGGGGATTGAGAAGAGACGTGTTCCGCAAGGTGGTAGGATTCTCCAACGGGGAATTTGATAAATTCTCGACGGCATCCCTGATTACCAGAAGTACCAATGATATCCAGCAGATCCAGTTATTGACAGTTATGATCCTGCGTATGGTGCTGTATGCACCTATTATGGCGGCAGGAGGAATCTTCAAGGTACTTCACACGAATGTCGATATGCTGTGGATCATTGCGCTTGGGGTGCTTCTCATTATCTTAGTGGTTGCCGTGTTATTTACGATTGTAATGCCTAAGTTCAGGGTAGTACAGAACATGGTAGACCGGCTGAATCTGATCAGCCGCGAGATCCTTACCGGGCTGCAGGTAATCCGTGCCTTCAGTACGGAAGAGTATGAGAAAGAACGGTTTGACAAAGCGAACCGGGATCTGACGAAGACAAATCTGTTCGTAAACCGTGCCATGACCTTTATGATGCCGGTTATGATGCTGGTGATGAACGGCGTCAGTGTTCTGATTGTATGGGTCGGCGGGCACAGCATCAATGACGGAGCGATGCAGGTGGGAGATATGATGGCATTTATCCAGTATACGATGCAGATTATCATGTCCTTCCTGATGATCTGTATGATATCTGTTATGCTGCCAAGGGCTGCCGTATCGGCAGAGCGTGTGGATGAGATTCTTATGAGCGATACTCTGATTCATGATCCGAAAGAGCCGGTTTCCTTAGAGAAAGAAGGCTTGAAGAGAGAAAACATGAAGAAAGAAGGCATGGCGAAAGAGGGTATGAAGAGAGAAGGAATTGGTGAAGTCGTATTCGATCACGTATCTTTCCGCTATCCGGGCGCCGAGGAAGATGTTCTTCAGGATATCTCATTTGCAGCGAAACCGGGGGAGACAACCGCATTTATCGGAAGTACGGGAAGCGGGAAATCAACTCTGGTCAACCTGATTCCAAGATTCTATGATGTCACGGAAGGAAAGATTACGATTGATGGAATTGATATCCGTGATATCACGCAGCATGAACTACGTGACCAGTTAGGCTATGTGCCCCAGAAGGGAGTCCTGTTCTCTGGTGATATCGCTTCGAACATCCTGTATGGCAATCCGTCCGGCAGCGATGAGGAGATGCGGGAAGCGGCAGAGATTGCCCAGGCATCTGAATTTATAGAAGAGAAGCATGAGAGATACCATAGCCCCATTGCCCAGGGCGGTACCAATGTGTCAGGCGGGCAGAAGCAGAGGCTGTCTATTGCCAGAGCGATTGCAAAGCATCCGGCGGTCTATATCTTTGACGACAGCTTCTCGGCGCTGGATTATAAGACAGATGTGAAGCTTCGCAATGCCCTGCGGACAAAGACGAAAGAGAGCACTGTGCTGATTGTTGCCCAGAGAATCAGTACGATTATGCATGCAGAGCAGATTATCGTGCTGGATGACGGAAAGGTTGCCGGCAAGGGAACTCACAGGGAGCTTCTGAAGAATTGTGAGGAATATTACCAGATTGCATCATCCCAGTTGTCTGAGAAGGAACTGGAGCAGGATATGAAGGAGGTGGGCTGATATGGCAGGAAGAAGAGGTATGGGACACGGGCATGGACATCCGGGAGGTATGCCGGGAGAGAAGGCGAAAGATTTTAAAGGTACGATGAGGAAATTACTGGCGTATCTTGCGGATTTTAAGATTGCAATCTTTTTTGTCATGCTGTTTGCTGTTGGAAGTACCGTTTTTAATATTGTGGGACCGAAGATTCTGGGAAATGCAACCACCGAGCTTTTTAATGGACTGGTGGGGAAGATCTCAGGAGGAGACGGGATTGATTTCGGCAAGATTGGAAGAATCCTGCTCTTTCTGTTAGGACTGTATCTTTGCAGCGCTTTGTTCTCATTTATCCAGGGGTATATTATGACAGGGGTATCCCAGAAACTGACTTACCGGATGCGCAGGGAGATCTCAGAGAAGATCCAGCGTCTTCCTATGAATTATTTTGACAAGATTTCTCATGGGGAGATTCTCTCAAGGATTACCAATGACGTGGATACGCTGAGCCAGAGCCTGAACCAGAGCGCGACACAGATGATTACTTCCGTGACGACGCTGATTGGTGTGTTGGTCATGATGCTGAGTATCAGTCCGCTGATGACACTGATTGCACTTTTGATTCTGCCGGTATCGGTTGGATTTATCTCGGTCATTGTGAAGCATTCCCAGAAATATTTCAAGAATCAGCAGGAATATCTGGGACATGTGAACGGACAGGTGGAAGAAGTCTATGGCGGACACAGTATCGTCAAGGCATTTAATAAAGAAGAGGATGTGATTGCGGAATTTGACAGAGACAATGATATCCTGTGCGAGTCTGCGTGGAAATCCCAGTTCCTGTCCGGAATGATGATGCCCATCATGCAGTTTGTGGGAAATCTCGGTTACGTGGCGGTGGTAATCCTCGGCGGATATCTGGCGATGAAGCAGTCCATCGAGGTGGGAGACATCCAGTCCTTTATCCAGTATGTGCGAAGTTTCACGCAGCCGATTCAGCAGGTGGCGCAGGTGGCAAATATGCTGCAGTCCACGGCGGCAGCTTCTGAGCGGGTGTTTGAATTCTTAGAAGAAGAGGAAGAAGACCAGACAGTACCGGACGCCGTTTCCATAGATGGCCTGGAAGGACGTGTGGAATTCGCTCATGTGCGGTTCGGTTATAATCCGGAACATACGATAATCCATGATTTCAGCGCGAAGGTAGAGCCAGGACAGAAGATTGCCATCGTCGGCCCGACTGGCGCAGGCAAGACTACCATGGTGAAACTGGTCATGCGGTTCTATGATGTAAACAGCGGATCCATCAAAGTGGACGGCCACGATATCCGGGATTTTAACCGGAGCGAACTCAGAGAGATGTTCGGAATGGTTCTGCAGGATACCTGGCTCTTTAAGGGCAGCATTGAGGATAATATCCGCTATGGCAAGCTGGATGCAACCCATGAGGAAGTTGTAGAAGCTGCGAAAGCGGCTTATGTGCACCGGTTCGTGCAGACTCTTCCCGGCGGATATGGCATGGAATTGAACGAGGAAGCGAACAACGTATCCCAGGGGCAGAAGCAGCTTCTTACAATTGCAAGGGCAATTCTGGCGGATCCGAAGATCTTGATTCTGGATGAGGCGACCAGCTCTGTGGATACACGCACGGAGGTACGGATCCAGAAGGCGATGGATAACCTGATGAGAGGACGGACCAGTTTCATTATTGCGCACCGGCTGTCTACGATACGGGATGCAGATCTGATCCTGGTTATGAAGGACGGCGATATCATTGAGCAGGGGAATCATGAAGAACTTCTTCGGCAGAATGGATTCTATGCGGAGCTTTATAACTCACAGTTTGAGCGGAGTGCATAATATGTAGAATTATTCAGGTGAGAGTAGACAGAGTCTGCTTAATTTATGAAAGATGCATGTTAACAGTCTGTATAATAAATATAGCATGCTATTAAAAAAGATGGCAGAGACAATAGGTTACAGGGAGTCTCTGCCATCTGTTTTTATAATTTTTTTGAAGTCTTTGCCAGATTACCTGACAGGTGTGGCCGCTATCATTTCATAGAATTGCCGCTTAAGATAGACTTTACGTGGTCAATCTCTTGCTGGGATGCCTTAGCGGCCGGAACATAATAGCTCTTTTCCCTTGCAACCTGGTAAAGTTTCTCCTGAGACATCTCGCATTCATTTCTGATCTGCTTTAAGCATTGTTTCAGTTCTTTGTTCTCTGTCTGCGGAATCATTTCTCCAAAACGGGTCAGTTCACCGTTGACGCCGGTGAGGGCGTCGCTTACCATTGTCTTTTCGTCCAACATGTTGTGACACCTCCTATAAGAATTTCATTAGATCCTGCTTGTTTTTCATCGCAGAATTCGCTGCATCCTGGAAAAGTTTCTTAACCTCAGGATCCTGTGCCTGGGAGGCATAATCCTGCATTTTGCAGTGGCTGGTGCTGTAACCTCCGATTAGATGACGAAGGTTCTGTAAGTCGAGTACTGATAAATCTGCCATGTCTGTTTCCTCCTTCTGCTTTTGCTTCGGGAATATTATGTCCGTGGCTTTGGGGAAATATACTGCAAATTTTTCGCATTTTTTGATTTTTTGATAAAGGTGCGAAAGAGTTCTCTCATGGATGCAGACGATTCAGTCATACATTCCGGATGCCATTGGACGCCGATGGCAAAGGGAAGAAAATCCGATTCGATTGCTTCTATGATACCGTCAGAAGCTATGGCAGATACTCTTAAGTTTTTCCCAACCATGCGAATGCATTGATGATGAAAACTATTTACGACCTCATTTTTACATAGAATATTAGATAGTATGCTATCTTCTAATACCGTAATTTTATGGCAGGGGTCAGACCGGTCCTGGGACAGCTGCATGTGGTTGAGTGAGGCGGGCCAGCGAAGTGAGATATCCTGGAAGATGGTTCCTCCAAGGGTGATGTTAAGAATCTGCATGCCGCGGCAGATGGCAAGCACCGGGAGTTTGAGGGATAGAATGTATTGCATCAGGGCAATGTGGAAGCGGTCTGTGTGAAAGTCTGTAGCTCCGCGTTCTGTCATCAATTCTTCCCCGAAGAGCAGCGGTGTGATATCATCTCCGCCGCAGAATAAGAAGCCGTCACATAGCTTTCCATAACAGGAATATGCTTCCTCATCCATCGTGCATGGAAGAAGCAGAGGAATTCCTTCAAAGTCTTCGACTGTCTGTATGTAGGCCTGGGGAACAAACTGCCGGTGATTCTGGTATCCGCAGCATACAATGCCGATTACTGGTTTCATATCATCCTCATATAAATAATATATAATTCATTGTAAAAATATGAAGTTAAAACGAAGAATATGAAGCATTAAAAATATATAGTGACAGAAATTTTGATGGACTTAGGGAAGTTGTTATTGAAATGCTGGGAAATAGACAGCGTAGGTGCCATACATAGTGTACGGCACCGTGAGATAGTGGTAATAGCAGCAGCTAAAAATCTAATGATTTGAAATGCATAAACCGAAGTTTTGAATAGCCTGCCCGTTTAAAGTATTCATCCAAAGTTCTGCATGCCTTTTGAAACCAGAGAAGACACGTCTGAGGGTCTTCCTTGTCGAGCAGTTTCTCATACATACGCAGAAGATGGATCAGCAGCCAGTCCAGCCGCTCGCCGCCTGCAAGGGTGTGTTCTTCGTTTAATTCCAGATATCCGAAAAAACGTAACTGTTGATTAAGTTTCTCTAATGTCAACTCAGGCATCCCCAGAATAAGTAAGTGCCTTATGAATACCCGGCGCGGGATTTCTCCGCATAGCTGCATCTGTCTGGTCAGTTCTGATTCATACCTGCTGCTTGTGATGTGTTTTATCTTCGTATCAGGATGGGCTCTTGCCTGTGAGTCAATATAATGAAGTGCATCAGTGAAATACAGGTGGCGGAAAAATACAGATACTCTTTTTTCTGGAATCTGAAGGCTGTCAAGTCTTTCTTTTGATACATTTGCCAGATAGTTGTCGATAATCTCTCTTAGATATTTTTGCTTTCTTAGACAGTTTTCTTCTTGTATCGTGACAGAGTCATAGACATCCAGGCTTCGGTCGTAATATCCTTGTATTAGAAATGCTGTTTCTGCCGGTGACAGCTCCATTGCTTGTCCTAACAACAGGCATATTTTTCGATTTTCAGGCATATATTTCCCCGTACGCCAATAACGTATTTTCAGATATTCGGTATCTGTCTTCGGTTTAGAACCATACATTCGTTCATATAGCAACTGGTCGGTTTCTTTCTTGCTGCGCAGATGATATGTGGTCCGGATACGGTCGTGCCATCCGTTCAATTGTATGACCTCTGGTCTTGGCTCCTCGCCTAATAAAATGCATTTCTCCGCGAGAGCGAGTACGCGCTTCATGGTATATTGATTTTCCATCTCATCCCCTCCGAATATTAACACTCATATTAATATTCGCACCCGGAGAGGAAAAAGGGACAAAGAATTATAAATTATTCTTCTTCTGGATGAACTGTAAGAGGTATCTCAAAGCTCCGATTCCAGCGATAATGGATAATCCCGTACGGATCGAAGGTAAGCTGTGTTGTTGCAGGATCGTATTTGGCTGTATCTGTACCTATTAATATCTCATCGTAACCTGTCCCGATACCGTCTGTTAAAATTGCCATTCCTCCGCGCTCATTGCAGCCCAGTTTTTCATCGGTATCGGGAAGCTGGGAGAATTTATAGTTATAGTAATAAACACTTAGAATGGTTCGGCGGGGATTATCTGATATATACCGGAAATGCATTTTCCAATATCGGACTGCCGGGCAGCGAAGCCATTGTTCTCCGAAGTGGTGGTCGATAATTTTTCCAGGTTCGAATTCCAAAGGAATGATTTCGTCAAGCCAGATACTTCCTTCTGGTATCTCATATCCCTTATGTTCCCAAGTAATATCCTTCAGGTTGATTTGCATAATTATATCGTTTTCTATATGGAGGGACTGATACAGGTAGGGAATGTTCAAGGTATAATTTCCCGGGGATGCTGGTCCAAAATCCCATTCATAATATGTCTGCATGCTCCATGGATGATATCCGATACATTCACCGTTAAGCACTGTTCCGTCTTCGGCAGTTACAGATATTACTCCATCCTCGGTTTGTCCAAAAGTATCTCTGATGAGCGCGGGCATGATATGATATGCGCCGCCATTGTTTAAGGGATAGATTGCAATAATCAGTCTGTCGTCTCTGATATGAGGAATTGCAAGGATTCCCCCGTATTCCCCTAACTGATAGGAGTATTCGCCAAGCTCTCTTTGTTTTGATGGAATCATATCAAAAGAAAGTTCGACAGTCTCACCTTTCAGGTTGGTCTCAATAGACAGTTTTTCAATCCTTTCCTGAGAATTTGGAAGTGTGACATCCCCGTAAACAAACGTATCGTATATGGTATATTGCGAATCATCATAACTTGCCGTGTCTTCTAATAACCAGACATTGTTTTCGTGGTACAGATGCTCAAAACGAATCATAAAGAGATATTCTTTTGAATCGTCAGCCATCAGTTCAGCAAGAGACATTTTAAAACGATAGGCTAATGTTAAGGTAACTTTATTATTGAGATAAGTCGCCTGTTCCAGTACGATACTCATTATATCATTCTCGTAGCAGGCTTTTTCGGAGAGTGTATAAACGGACTCTTCCGGGTTCGTATTAATCCCATAACCAGGACTGATAGTATAGTCATTTATTACATCTGAGTAATCTTCAGCCGGTGGAAGTTCCTGGTGAAGAGTCGATGCAGCCTGTGTAGGTACTGATTCATCGATAACGCTGTCCTGTTCTGGGAGAACAGGAGGCTGGTGTGAAGGAGGAGTTCTTATATCAAGCGGTTTAATATCTTCAATGTCATCTGGGTCTGACTCATTATTGGGAAATAGTTCTTCCTTCCATTCCTCGATAGATGGAATAATGTCGAAGTAGCGCAGAACCCCGTATACGCAGACAGAGAATGAGAGAACAAGCAGCAACACCAGTAGAAAGGCGCGGC
>CANSLW010000047.1 GCA_947647815.1 uncultured Dorea sp.
AAAATATTCAGGTAATGCGTTTCGCAGGCCAGTGGAAGGATCTGGGGACTTGGAACACCTTGACGGAAGCTATGGACGAAGAGTGTATAGGCGACGTCAGGATGAATGAGAAATGTGAAAATGTCCATATCATCAACGAATTGGATGTTCCGGTTTTGGCAATGGGACTGCACGATGTCATAGTTTCTGCAAGTCCGCAAGGAATTCTTGTCTCAGATAAGAAGGAATCCAGCTATATCAAACCCTTTGTGGACGGACTTGACCAACAGGTGATGTTTGCAGAGAAGTCCTGGGGAAGCTACCGTGTGCTGGATGTAGGAGAAGAGAGTCTGACGATCAAAGTTACGTTGAATCCGGGACATCGAATGAATTATCACAGCCATAAGAAAAGGAATGAAGTATGGGTGGTTATTTCAGGAGAAGGGTATACGATTGTGGATGGGATGGAACAGGAAGTCCACGCCGGCGATGTCATTACGATGGAAGCAGGATGCCGGCATACGGTGATCGCATCCACATGTCTGCAGCTGGTTGAAGTACAGCTGGGTAAGGAGATCAGCGTATATGACAAACAGAAATACGAGCTCGAATGAAAATGAACCATTCTTATTACAGCCTATCGGAAAGGATTATCTCTGGGGCGGAAGACGGCTAAAAGATGACTTTTCAAAAAATATCGAGATGTCTCCGTTGGCAGAGACATGGGAATGCTCCACGCATCCGGACGGCCCAAGCATGATCGCAAGCGGAATATTTTCAGGAGAGAGCCTGAGAGAAATATTGAAGAGATATCCGGAGTTCCTGGGAACCCATCCAATGGGAATACATACGGCGGAAAAGCATGCGGCGGGCATGAATCCCGCATTGCGGGGGGAACTGCCGATCCTGATTAAATTAATCGACGCGAAGCAGAATCTGTCCGTGCAGGTACATCCGGATGATGAATATGCCGGAACACATGAGAATGGCCAGTTGGGTAAAACAGAGATGTGGTATGTGCTGGATGCGGCGAAAAATACAAAGATTATCTATGGACTCTGCCTGGACACAGAGAAAGACGTTCTCCAAAAGGCACTTGTGGATGGAACGATCGATAAATATATGCAGAAAGTACCGATAAAAAAAGACGACGTATTTTATATTGAAGCCGGAACGATACATGCGATAGGGGAGGGAGCACTCATTGCAGAGATCCAGGAGAATTCCAACCTGACCTATCGTTTGTATGACTATGACAGAGTGGACCAGAACGGAAAGAAGCGGACGCTTCATGTGGAGAAAGCATTAAGCGTGGCAAAGCTAAAAAGCAGCGCAAAACCAAAACAGCCGGTACGTGTTCTGCGGTATCGACCGGGCGCTGCAGAAGAATTGCTGTGCCGGTGTAAATATTTTGAGGTTCATCGTATGCTTGTAAACACGGAGAGAAAACAGACGGTTCGATATCAGGCCGATACGGTTTCGTTCCGTGTGTTGTTGTGCATATGCGGGTGCGGAACTATAAGTTGGAAGGACAATCTTTTGAATATCTATAAGGGAGACTGTGTGTTTTTTCCGGCGAATTCAGTGGAAGTTCATATTCATGGACAATTGCAGATGCTGAGTATAAGAGGATAGTGAAAAGTGATTTTGGAAAAAGCGAAGAAAAAGCTAAAGAAATATTTGGATGTGCCGATACATATATTAGCATGACAAATTTATAAGCGTGATAATTTTTCTACAATTTCATGAGAAGAATTATTTGGTTTTTATCAAGAAGTTTATATATTTTATTATTTTATGTAATTCGGATTATGAAAGCGATAAGTAAAGTATGGCAGATAGATTGCTTAAATTAATATTTGACAGGAGGAACCATATAGAATGAGCACAAACACAGATACAGCGCCGAATGCGAATAAGAAGAAGCCGATTATAATAGTGGGTCTGGTAGTAGTGGTAATCCTTATTGCCGTTGCGTGTTATCTATTCTTGAACAAGGAGCCGGAAGAGGCGGATAACGATGGCGGGAATGCGATGATTATCACAGAAGATACCAAGAATGCGGCTGCCGATATTAACGACAAGGTTAAAAAAGGGATGATTGATGTTAAGATGACCCAGAACTGGGTATTCGAAGATGGAGGAAAGTCCAGTAATGCCTATCTTGCCAATTCAGAGAGGAACTCGTATGATTTGAGGTTCGAGATTACATTGGATGATACAGGAGAGGTTATTATGGAGTCTCCAGATGTACCGATTGGCTCTTGTATAGAGAATTTTCCGCTTTCTGTGACATTAGATCCGGGCGAGTATAATGTAGTGATTGCACATCAGCAGGTGGAGAATGATGAGATTATCAATACCGTGCGCACAACGGCTGTTATCACGGTACAGTAGATGCGGTTCAAAGCGCCACGCAGGCAATTGAACATAGAACTCTTATTTAATAAAAAATATTAAGGAGGAACATAATTATGGTTAGGAAAATGGTAAGAACAGCAGCAACAACATTAGCAGTAGCTAGTATGTTCACAATGAGCGCATTTGCTGCAGATTGGAATACACAGGGTGGTACGGCAGAAGTTGAAGGTACTGGTAACTATGTTGAGCCGGTAATCGAAGTTGAACTTCCTGGCGACCTGTCATTCGGTATTAATCCATTACAGTTAGATGCAAATGAAGATGGTACTACAGATCCGCAGATTGTTACTAGTGATTATATAATAACAAATTATGGAAACGTACCAGTTGCTATTACTGCAGAGACAACAGCTGCGGTAGGCGGTAAGGTAGAGCTTCAGGCTGATGCAAGCTATGATACTAAAACTGGCGACTTAGCAAGTGTTGATACAAAAAATGCTCTGTGGCTTGTACAATTATATCCAAAGGAGATTAAAATAGAGAACGGAGAGGTTAAGCTTACAGTGGAGCCTATTGATTTTTCTGCTAAACAAAAGAATGCTGATATTTATGGACAGGTAATCAAAGCGGCAGCAGATGGCGTTGATCCGGCAAAAGTTAAATTTTTGTTAGAGGCGCACAATGATACGGCCTCCTGTATAGGTGCATTCCAGTTCTCAGGAGCGGTAGATCCTAACGCTGCATTTGATGAGAATGATACAGTATCTGTAAAAACAAAATTTACCTTGAATACAGTTAGTGCAAATCAGAAAACAAAGAGTTACGCTCCATTAGATCTCAATAGTAAAACATATGCAGCTTCAGTTGTTAAGGATGCAGCAAGTAACTAGGATGCCAATGGAACGTTAAACGTTGTATTATCTCGATAATTGTAATATATTTCGATGAATTTAGACTTATTATTAAATAAGAGTGTTAGAGGAGGGTAATCTGCTCAGATTACTCTCCGATTTTATCGTATAAAACTTTACGGACACGGAATTGGTAAATTGATTTAAGAAAGACTAAAGAAATAAGACAATATGCCGATAATTATATATAGGTGTGGTATTTTATATATTTTCCAATCATTTTGGAAATATATATTTAAGCAAATAGATTTTGATTACCTTTTGGAAAGGAATTATTTTGAAAATGCATGGTCATTATGCACAGAAAGAAAAAGGTTATTTTTGGTGCAGATTAATGACTGTTTTTTTATATTTATGATTATATATTGTTGGAAATAGAAGTTTATATATATTATTATATAATCATGACTTTACAGACAAAGAACAATTGTCAAATAATCTAATAGGAGTGAGGTTTAGTATGGATACAGAAAAGGACATGAATACGGAAAAAGAAGGAAAGAGGAATAAATTGCAGATAGTGGTCATTATAGCACTTGTATGTATAGCAATTATCCTGGGGATTGTCTGTTACTGGCTGTATGTGAACATGAACCAGCCAGAAGAGGAAGCGCCCTCAGGCTCTTCGATTGTAGTAAACGAGGATACGAGAGATCCGCTCACTAATATCCAGGATAAAGTTGAAAAAGGCATGATTTTGGTCAAAATGACTCAGGACTGGGTGTTTACAGACGGAGGTGCGGTCAGCAACGCATATCTGGCGAATTCAGAGCGCAATTCATATCCGCTGAGATTTAAGATTACTTTGGAGGATACGGGAGAGGTGATTATGGAATCTCCGGATGTGCCTGTAGGCTCCTGCATAGAGAACTTTCCGCTGTCAGTAACTTTAGAGCCGGGAGAATATAGAGTGATGATTGATCATCAGCAGATAGAGGATGGAGAGGTAATTAATACTGTCAGTACGGCAGGGACGATTACGGTACAGTGATTTTGTTTTAGAACGCGAAAGAGCGTCTAAATATATACTCTTATTTTTACATTATGTTATGATTCGAGGAGGAAGATTGTATGAAGTTAAAAAAAGCAGTAGCAACAATAACAGCCATGGCAACGATGTCAAGTATGTTTGCGATGACTGCATTTGCAGAAGGCGAATGGAATACGAACGGAGGGAAGGCGGAGATTACAGGCGAGTCAACGGCATATCAGCCTACGATTGAAGTGGAACTGCCAGGAGATTTGACATTTGGTCTTAACCCTTTGAAACTGAATGTCAGTGAAGATCCAGCTAAACCTGACAAGAGCCAGATTATCAGTGGCGATTATTTTGTGAATAATCTGAGTAATGTACCGGTGGCTGTAAGAACTACAACTTTTGTTGTAGCATCTAATGATGTAGAATTGAAGACGGCGGCAGATTTATCATCAGCGTGGAATACTATAAAAGAACTGAATCCTGCAGCTAATAAGAAGAAAGCAGTATTGCTTACCCAGCTCTATCCTGCAGCTTCTGGAATCACCAGTACAGAGGAAGGTTTTTCAATGAAGGTGGAGAATATTAAACCGGGTGCGGCAGCTAATAGTATAAAGGGCGATATACTTGCGACATCTACGGACAACGCCGGAGCAGGTATTACATATCAGCCGATTTTCGTATTGAATGCATATAATGAGGCGAAGCCGTTAGAATCTGTAGGTGGTTTCAAATTTGACGGTGCAGTAGATCCAAATGCCAATTTTGTAGAAGAGGATATAACTATTAAAGCTGTATTCGAATTGAAGGCTCTTACGGCAGGTCAGATAACGGATATGTTTGAAGGCTATAAGTCTGTAACCGGGAATACGACAGCAACTTACTATACAACAATTAAGAAGTTAAAGACAGGGAAGACTTGGTAATTAAGAATATGTATTATATCGTTTGGTGTTGATCAGATCAAGGACGTATTTTGAAAGATTTTGTAAAATAAAAAAGAATTATTTTAGAACAAAAATAAGAGTATACGAAGGATTCGATGATTCGTTTATTGATTCCGTATAGAGTCTAAAGATAGATTTTTGATGTTATATTGCATGCTTTATATTATATTTTAGGAGGAAGATTGTATGAAGTTAAGAAAAGTAATCGCAACAATGACAGCCATATCGGCAGTGTCAAGTATGTTTGCAATGACTGCATTTGCAGAAGGTGAATGGAATACTAATGGCGGAAAGGCTGAAGTTGAAGGTATTCCGTCTATTGTCTCACCAACTATTGAAGTGGAACTTCCAGGGGATCTGTCATTCGGGATTAACCCTTTGAAGATGGATGTCAGCGAAGATCCGGATAATCCGAATACCAATCCAATTATCAGTGGAGATTATTACGTAACTAATTATAGTAATATACCTGTGGCAGTGAGAACAACGACTTTTGTTTCTGCGGCTAACGATAAAGTGGAATTAAAAAGCAGTATGGTAAAAGCTGACTGGGTTGGAAATGAATTAAAGGGTTCGGATACTACCGGAAATAAAGCAATCTGGCTTACCCAGCTCTATGCTACAAAGATTACTACGAATGCCGAGGGAGTTCCGACCATGACAACAACTTCAGTTATACCAGGAAGCACTGTTTCGAATGCTACAACCGGCTATTTAGTGGGGGATACGTTGAAGAAAAGTACGGATGGTACGGATGTCGCTCAGAAACCAATATTTGTGTTAGATACATATGATGAAGCGAATCCTGCAAAGTGGTCAGCTTCCATGGCTGGATTCCGGTTTGACGGCGCAGTTGATCCTAATGCGGTTTTTGAAGATGGTGATATAACGGTTAAATCCGTGTTTGAACTGAAAACCCTTACGCCGGAGCAAGTGGCCGGAAATTTTGAGGCATATAAAAATGAAAATACCAAAAGTGGATTCTATGATACAATAAAAACTATGAAGAGCCCAGCAACATGGTAAATACTTGCAAGAAGCCAGGATTAAAGAGGACGATTTTAAGACCGTCCTCTTTCTGTTCTAATGTATGCAAAATGGCTGCAGTGGTAAACATTTTGTATTTCTAAAACCTCAGAACGCAATCTATCAGTGTATGTAACAAGATAGTCGTAGACAAAATTTCAACAAAACAAAGTATCTTATCAATAGATGCCGAACAATTTCCGTTGACAATTCGTCATATTTATCATCATGAAATAAAAGTAGAAATTTGCCGGATACCTGTTGCTTCAGACAATGTTTTTTAATCGTGCGATTATAATTTGACAGCTAGAATATTTTCTATAGTCAGTAAAAAGGGGTGATATAATATGAAGAAACTGCAAAGAAGTTTAGAAGTGCTCAGCGCTTTACAGGCTACGGAGATATGGATGTGAGCTATAGAAGACGTACAAGCGGGATATTCGATTGAGAGTAAGGGCCCCAAAAGATGGCGTAGTGCAAATTCAGCAACGATTTGCTATACTGACACTATCATTTATTGAGGCACTTTTTGTGTTTGTGTTCTAATCGGCATGGAGATAGAATCGTCATATTCAAAAAGATTAAGGATTTGCTGACATTGGCAGTTATCAAATTAGCCAGTCAGGTGTATAATGGAGATAAGCAGAACGAGCAGCATGTTGTAGGACAGATTTGTTACTCACAGGAATATAGGAATAGAGAGGTGCAATCTATGAAATCCTTTAATACGGAGGGAATCTGTATCCCGGAATGTAATTACATGGCGGACACATCAGCAACAATCGAACAGATTATCACTCAATATGTGTCCTGCGGAAAATATTTTACGATAGACCGCCCAAGGCAATGCGGTAAAACGACGACGCTATATTTGCTAGAAAAAAGGTTAGAAAAGGATTACACTGTGTTAAGCATGAGTTTCGAATCTGCAGACGAACTGTTTGCCTCTCTGTATACTCTTGCCGCTGGATTCATCCGCAAGGCAGCACGGCTCTTAAGACAACAGGGGATTCCGAAGAATGTGTGCAATCACTGGCAGCGTCCCATATCAAAGGATTTTCCACTTGATGACCTTGGACAACGGATTACAGAATTATGTACAGACAGTCCGCGGGATGTTGTATTGATGATTGATGAAGTAGATAAAAGTTCGAATAACCAGGTCTTCCTTTCTTTTCTCGGATTGCTCAGAGAAAAATATCTGGATCAGATGAAAGGGAAGGATAAGACGTTTCAATCTGTGATTCTTGCCGGTGTATACGATGTGAAAAAGCGGAAATTACTACATCGAAGCCAGAACACGCAATTTGAAACGGACAGATATTATTATTGATTATAAGGGAGCGCAGAGTATTATCGAGGTCAAGGTCTGGCATGGACAGGAATACAACCGGCGCGGAGAACAACAATTGCTGGAATACTATCACCTGAAGAAAGGATATATGCTCAGCTTTAATTTTAACAAGAAGAAACAGACGGGGATACGGCAGATTATGCAGGATGGACGTCTGTTGGTTGAGGCGGTGGTATAAAGAATAGTTATGCTGACGTATAGATTTGAATTAGCAGAATAATTTCTGTGAAGTAACGAAACAACAAACCAGATCTACATGCTGACATGTAGATCTGGTTTGTCGCTGTAAGGCCTGAATCGTTGTTATAGACTGAATATAAAGAAATATGGAATTTCAAGCTGCTTGATACTGTTTGTTATTGCTAAGAACCCAACACCTCAACCTTACACCCATGCTTCTTACTTTTCTTATCGTAAGCAATTCCCACTGCCAGAATCCGTCCGGTATAAAGCGTTTCTTCCCCAATCCGTCCCTGAAAACGCAGAGCATACTTGCGGTCTTTGATCTGTTGCACGGCCTCTTCTGGTGTATGGTCAACTTTCAGTTCTAGAATGATGCAGTCATCCGTCTTATTGACGGGATAGAAGATAAAGTCTACATATCCGATTCCTGCTTTGTCTTCACGTTCGATTCGATAAGTGTCCCGCGCCGCCAGATAAACCAGATTCACGATGGCGGTCAACTCAATCTCGTTGTTATAATCTAATAACGGACTTTCTGTATTGTGGGCGAATTCCAGAATCCCAAGCATGGTTTTGGTGTCGCATTCTTTCGTAGCTTTTAGCATTCTCTGAGAAGCCTGTGCCAGGCGATAGACATACCCCAGGGATTGCTCTTTCTGGATCATCTCGGTAAAATGATTCATCAGTTCTCTGTTGGGAATGGATACATACCCATGGTCATTTTCATAGCTCAGGAATCCGTAAACAACCATAGCAGAGAAAATCTCGTTTCTTGTTGTCAGATTCATAGAAGTGGCGGCATATTCCTGAATCTTAGCCTGTACGGGGATTCCGGATATCATGAGCGCCAGATCGTCCTTTACGGCGTCTACATTATGTCTGATATAGTAGAAAATCTCATCATACGGGCCGGAACTGGTCCAGTAACTTCCCAGCTGGTTATCACTGAGAGCCCCGACAACAGAACGGGGATTGTATATATGCGTTCCAGACACTGTGTTGTATCCGTCATACCAGTCCCGCAATCCTTCCCGTGTAATGTGAGGTGTGGATGTAACTTTCTGATAGCGCTGGTACAATTCATCTACTTCGGAATCGGTGAAGCCGAAGTATTCGCTGTACTTTTCCTTAGTCGCTATCGTATATTCAAAAAACATGTTAAGCTCAGAGCCGCTGGAATATTTTGCGATTGGAAGGATGCCCGTCATATAGGCGAACTCCACATAAGCGTTTCCCTTCAGCAGATTGCTGAGAAACTCCAGATAGGCCGCTTTATCCTGGTCTGTAACAAAATTCCGATGGAAAATATAGTCCCATTCGTCCAGTATGAAGATAAATCGGGCGTCATAGATCTCATATGAGGCGTTCAGGATATCCCAAACGGCATCTTCTTCACAGACCTCCATATCAGGATATTCCCTTTTAAGGTCATTGCGAAGCAGTCTCTGGATCCGGTCAATGTAACTCTGATAATCTTTGCAGTTTTGCGGCAGTTCATTCAATGACATATATATGACATTGTGCCGGTTGATATGGCGGTCAAAATGCCTGCATGAAGCAATCTTCATATGCTGGAAAATAGATTTGCTGTCAACGCCTTTCCCGAAGAAAGAAGCGATCATGCATGCTATTAATGTCTTGCCGAACCGGCGGGGCCTTGTGATGCAGATATATTTGCTGTTCTTTCCGATGATGGGGGAGGCTTCCTGCGGCGTCTTTTCTGAGCTGTTGCTTAGTTCGATCGTGCGCTGCCCAGATTCTGCCAGAGGAATGAGCTGCTTAAGCATTGCAGATTTGTCAACAAAGTAAGTAGCGGCGGCTTCGTCCCGTTTATTATACTCATTTCCGCGCCAAATCTTGACTTCGATAATATACTGCTTCCCCATAGGCGATTGTATCGTACAGAAGACGCATGAAAGTACGGCAGAAGATATCTTCTGTCCGGTAAGACTCATCGTCCAATCCTTCAAAACTGATGTAAAAAAAACAATAATCTTCCTGAAGTTTGTCGCTTAACAGATTCAGTGTTGTTGTCTTGCCGTATTGCCGTCCCCTGTTGATGGAAAATATTTTCTGTTATCAACAAGTTCTTTAATCTTTTGAATCATTTTAACATCACTTTCGGGAGAATACAATGAATGGATGTATTCAATTACTAGTTTATTGTAATTGGTATAAAATAATGATAAGATAATTATAACAAAAGTACGAATTAATATGGATTCTCAGATAGGAGAGATTGATATGGCAAGAGTGGTTGGAATCGGGCATCAGAGCTTTGAACAATTGATTACGAATGATAATTTCTATATAGATAAGACCATGTTTATAAAGGAATGGTGGGAGAATGAGGATGCAGTTACCCTGATTACCCGCCCCAGGCGTTTTGGGAAGACACTGAATATCAATATGACAGAATTGTTCTTTTCCATAGAATATGCAGGGAGAGGAGACTTGTTCGAGAGCTTAAGTATCTGGAAGGAAGAGAAATATCGGGAAATCCAAGGCACATATCCAGTGATTTCCCTTAGTTTTGCCAGGGTCAAAGAAGAATCGTTTATCAATGCGCGCAGGAAGATCTGCCGGATTATTAAGAATTTATATAATCATTTTGATTTCTTGCTGTCAAGTGATAAATTGAATGAAGACGAGAAGGCGACTTACAGGCAGGTTGCCGTTGATATGGATGACGATCTGGCAACGGATTCGTTGAATATTCTATCGGATTATCTGGCGCGCTATTATGGAAAAAAGGTGATTATTCTTTTGGACGAGTATGATACGCCTATGCAGGAAGCATATGTCAATGGCTATTGGGACGAACTAGTCTCGTTTATCAGGAATCTGTTTAATGCGGCATTTAAGAGTAATCCTTATATGGAACGAGCGCTTATGACTGGAATTACGAGGATTAGTAAGGAGTCCATCTTTTCTGACTTAAATAACCTTACAATTGTAACTACTACATCTGATATGTATGCTGACAGCTTTGGGTTCAGGAAAGAGGAAGTGGAGGAGGCTTTGGATGAATATGGTTTATCTGATAAAGTGGAAAATGTAAAAGCCTGGTATGACGGTTTCACATTTGGAAAAAAAACAGATATCTATAACCCATGGTCCATTCTGAATTATCTGAAATACAGAAAGTTTTCAGCTTATTGGGCGAATACCAGCAGTAATAGTCTGGTTGGCAAATTAATCCGAGAAGGGGATACTGATATAAAAATCATTATGGAAGACTTGTTAGTAGGAAAATCATTTCGTGTACAGTTGGATGAACAGATTATATTCAGACAGTTAGGATACAAGAGAAATGCAGTTTGGAGCTTGCTATTGGCAAGCGGCTATCTAAGATTGGTAAGTTATACGTTTGATGAAGAGTGGGGGAAGGAGATATATGAACTTGCGCTGACCAATAAAGAAGTCTTATTCATGTTCAGAAATATGATTGAAGACTGGTTTGCGGAATTTACACCGGCGTATAATGGCTTTATCAAGGCATTATTAGCAGGGGACGTTAAATCAATGAACCAGTATATGAACGAAGTTGCGTTAAAAACTTTCAGTTTTTTTGATACAGGAACACACCCATCTGAGAAAACAGAACCCGAACGCTTTTACCATGGATTTGTTTTAGGGTTGATGGTAGACCTCGCGCACCGATATACAATTACATCTAACCGGGAAAGCGGATTTGGAAGATATGATGTGGTGTTAGAGCCGATGAACAATAATAGTACAGATGATGCAATCATTTTGGAATTCAAGGTACATGATGAAGAGGATGAGATAACCTTAGCAGATACGGTAGAGGAGGCATTAGGGCAGATCGAACGTATGCAGTATGCGGCATCTTTGGAAGCAAAGGGCATTCCGGCAGAACAGATTCGGAGATATGGTTTTGCTTTTGAGGGGAAGAAAGTATTGATTGGCTAAAGGTAGTCTGATGTAGGCAACAGAAAAGGCTGTGACACAAGCTGCATGAGCCACAGTCTCTTCTGGGAAAAATGAGTGTTTAGGAATGTGTAAGCTGCAAGTTCAGATGGTTCATCATGGCATATTATATCCCTTGCCGAAGAATTTCCTGCTTCAGCCGTAATATCTCCAGATCATCCGGAAGAAGTGATATCAGCTGTGCATTCACACCGTAGGCTTCTTCCCACTGCCCGTTCCCAATCAATCCATGAAGCATCTGTTTCACCTGTCCGCCCAGGAGTTCGAACTCTGCGGATACCGGATGTGGTGGATTCTTGATTTTCTCATTCAAGTGTTTGGTAAGCCCGCTGACCGCAATGGATAATTGAGGATAGAGATGCAGGGCCTCTGTCAGAAGAGGAATACATGCTCCATAATTATCATTTTCCATCAGTTGTAATACGTCCTTAATCCGCATGGCGAACTTATATTGTGCAGGCAGTATATAAGAATCTGGTGTATTCAAAAGATCATCACGGTAGATCATTCTGGCATCAGATATAACACTTTCACAATATTTCCCCAGCAGTTCTAATAGATGTGACGGCTCCAGAAGACCTTGCGTTAGCTGCTTTTCCAAAAAACGCTGGTTCAGCCGTTCGGCAAGGAGCGGATAATCAGCTAATTCAGGAAGTATCTTTTGGTAAAAAGTATCCATATCCGGGAGAGCTGTGTGCTTTGCCAATAGTCCGATACAACTGTTCCAATCCTCAAGGGAGATATTATCTAATAATATTTTTAAAGGGAATGCATTTCTTACCGCCATCTCGATTAATTGAGGCAGGAAAGCTACAGGACAGTCACAGGCGCAAGACTGCCATAATTTATAGAAGGTATCATTCTCAATAATCAATGTCTGCATTTCCGCATAATAAGCCTTCTGAAGGTTAACATAGAAGTTATCAGCAGTAAGTTTATGATACCCGCTTAAAATCGCTTTCTTCTGCTTTTCGTATTGTCTTTTCCATTCTTCCAGATTCGCATACTGGGGTACAACACGGCTCTTATCGTCCCATGGAATCCAGGAAAGAATCTGGTCTATCATGCCAAATGATACGTCGGCAGCAGATATTCCGGCAGCCATAAGCTTTATTGCAGCCATTCCGGTAACGGATGATTTTTCGATGTCTGCGTCAGATGCTTTTTCAGTAGTTATATTCGTATCCATATCCGATGAATGGTCAGCAGATGCCAGAATCTCAGATATGAAAAACAGACCCTTAATATAAACCGTCATTGCCTGCGCCTCACCGCTGGAGAAAGTATACGTAATCCCATTCTGCGTCATGGACACTTCTGGCTGTTCCCATAGGCTTTCCAGAGTTTTGCGGTAGAGCAGGACATACGTAAGACCTTTCTCATATTCCTTTAGATTCCAACAGTAATTGACGAGCATAGCGGCAAGATTGAGCTTCCCGACGTCTAACAGGCGGGGAGAATCTATGATGATTGCGCCCTCTTCCAGTGCACATTTCCAGTTTCCGGTGCAGGAGATGAGGTGGGGGAGCTCAAGCAGCAGCCACATTTCCAAAGAATCTGGTTCGCTGTAGTTTCGTGCCAGTTTTAGTCCTTTGCGGCAATACTGGACTGCTGTATCGTATTCTCCAGTGCCTGCGTATTCCTGTGCAGCCTGCGCATACAGGTGGGCTGATTCGGGTTCGTTTTCCAGTCGTTCCTTAAGCAGTCCGAGATTCCGGTCAGATTTCTCCGATTGTCCTGCCTCGTTCTTCACCCCAACATAGCCGAAATGGTGTACAAAAGTACGGAATTTCTTACTCGGTTCAGGGTATGGTTTGATATTCTCATGGATTGGAAAGACAAAGTGTGTATTCGGCAGCAGACGGCACATACGTCCTACATAAGCATCTGCAAAAGAGCTGCCTTCCCAGTTCAGATAATTGCGCTGGATGTAGAAAGCAGACTGAAACTGCCGGTATTCACCGCTCTTAAAGAAATAGATCAGTTCATTTACATCCTCGAACCATTCATCGTCATCCAGATAGAGGAACCATTCCCCCTTTGCCGCTTGCAATCCTGCATTCCGTGCTTTGGAGAAATCGTTGCACCAGGTAAAGAGGATGATATGTGAGGTATATTGCTGTGCCAGTTCCAGAGTATCAGGACTGTTTCCCGTGTAGACGATAATCAGTTCACTGTCAATTTCCCGAAGAAGAGGCTTAAGAGAAGCGAGACACCGTCCCAGAGTTGTCATGCGGTCAGAGACCAGCAGAGAGATGGTTAATTGTATATTCATATGAAGAGTCTCCTTATAATAGGTTTTTTCTGAGAATTATTTTAACATTATTTTTAGGGGAATACAACAAGATACACAAGATAGAAAATATGTCAAAAAATGCGAAAATACAGATAAAAGACACGAGTTTACATTCCAAGAGTAGAAAGTATTGATCAGGTGAAAGAATCTTTATTTCCTTAATCTGCGTCTCGATATATTCTCCCAGACGCTGTAAGGCTATAGTCATATTAAGATAGACATAGATTGATTTCCTGAGAAAGGTGATACATTCCTCGCATTTGTCAGATTCGTTTTTGTCATCAAGTATACAAAACTTCAGATTTTGTTCACACTTTTTATATTATGTGCTACAATAAATAAAAATTAATAGGATCATCTTATTATTAAGTGTGCAGCATCTGTAGATGCAGGTATTAATGATGAAAGCAATGAATACGGTAATTGTTATAAAGGAGATTATTAATGAAAACAATAGGAATGGTTATGATTGTAAGAAATGAAAGCCGCAGCCTTGATAAATGTCTGAATCTGGCAGAAAAGCTGGTGGATGAAATCTATATCACAGATACTGGGTCAACGGACAATACAATAGAAATTGCAAAAAAATATAATGCACACATTTCGGAATTCGAATGGTGTAATGATTTCTCGGCAGCAAGGAATTATGCACTGAAACAGTCCTCCTGTGATTGGAATCTGGTTCTGGATGCCGATGAATATCTTATCTCCGGAACCAGAGAAGATATACAGCAATTCATAGAATCGGGCGAGTACGTAGGAGCTATTAAACGGCATGATAGTTACAGAGAAGCAACTGGAGAAATTAGCCAGAGTTGTGTATTTACAACCCGATTGGTTCCCAAAGGAACATTCTATGAAGGGAGAGTTCATGAACAGATTATAAGTCCGCTTCCCATAGCGCCGCTTCCGCTTATCTTTGACCACGATGGTTATCTGCAAGTTGGAAAAGGAGAAAGGAATCTTGAGATTCTCCTTGAAGAATTGAATGAAAATCCCGATGATCCGTATATCTTATATCAGATTGCGCGAACCTTATGGCTTGAAAAGGAGTTTGTGCGGGCAGATAGTTATTTTGGGAAATTCTATCAATTGGTTCCTGATTCGGGAACGGGTTACCGTGCCAATGGTGTGATTTCTTATATCTATAATTTACTGGAATTAAAGAAATATGAAACGGGATTTCAGGTTATACAAAACGAGAAGCAGCGGTTAGGAGGTTATGCTGACTATCATTTTGCATGTGGAACATTCTATACTCAGGCGATTTTTTCAGATATACAGCATTATATTGGTTATCTCCCGGAAATAGAGCAATCTTATCGCAGATGCTTGGAGATTGGTGAAGTGCCTGAGCAGGAAGGTGTCTTTGGAAACGGTTCTTTCAGGGCGGCATATAATCTGGGAGTTTGGTTTGAAGTCAATGGGAATATACAGGAAGCTATGGCTTATTACAAACTGGCTGCAGATAATAGATATCAGCCTGCAGAAGAAAGAATGAAAAAATTATTTTAAAAAATTTGTAAAAAACCCTTAAGATATTCGAAGAACATACGATAATATAGATGTCAAGAAGTTTTCAGAGTAATCCAGATAAGTGTACTTTTCCGGACAGTTCGCCGGCAGGTCTGAAGCAGTGCATTTGTTTATACTCTTGGATGCTTCTTATATTCAAAAAGTGTTAATAATTATGCAGGGAAAAGGAATTCCCTGACTATTTTCAAGGAGGAAAGAATATGAGAATCCAACATAATATTACTGCATTAAATGCACACAGAAATTTAACAAACAACAACTCTTCTGTAGGAAAGAGTCTTGAGAAGTTATCATCTGGTTACAGAATTAACCGCGCTGGTGATGACGCGGCCGGATTAGCTATTTCTGAAAAGATGCGTGCTCAGATTACAGGTCTTGCAACAGCTCAGAAGAATGCGAACGATGGTATCTCTCTTGTTCAGACCGCTGAAGGTGCTTTGACAGAAGTTCATTCTATGTTGAATCGTATGGTTGAGCTGTCCACACAGGCTGCCAATGGAACATACTCTACAACAAACCGTCAGGAGATGCAGAAAGAGATTGCTCGTCTGAATGAAGAAATTGATAGAATTAGTAAGACAGCTAATTTCAATGGAACAAAACTGTTCACATCTACAACTAATGGTATTGGTGGAGCAGGTGGTGGTAATACTGGATCAACAGCTGTAACGACTATTACGCTTCATGTAGGTGATTCTCATGAGACAGCTAACCAGTTGAAAGTAACATTCCAGGCAATGAGCAGTTCAACGCTCGGACTCCATACCACAGATTCTAAGACTTTTGCTATGACATTAGGTACTGGAACATTCCAAGACACTTCATTGACCGGAAAAGATGCCGTTACTGTTAAAAATATTGATTTAACAACTGCAGAAGGTGCAAGACATGCAATCTCTGTAGCACAAGGCGCTATTGATATGGTATCCTCTATGCGTTCAGACTTCGGTGCTATGCAGAACCGTCTGGATCACACAATCAACAACTTAAGTGTTCAGGAAGAGAACATCACAGCTGCTGAGTCTCGTATCCGTGACGTAGACATGGCGAAAGAGATGATGGCTTATACCAAGAATAACATTCTTGTACAGTCCGCTCAGGCTATGCTTGCTCAGGCTAATCAGGTACCACAGGGAGTTCTTC